>NZ_WXXM01000003.1:0-224614 GCF_011319235.1 Acinetobacter sp. SA01 | reverse complement strand
GTAATTTCTACCATCAATCAATGAAAATAATTTCGATCAATCAACCAGTAAAAATCCACACAAGTTGTTCTTCATAATCTCTTAATGATCTTCTTACTGATTCGTCACCAGCAAGCTAGGTCGGCTATATTACACTAGATATTCTCAGTGTCAATCAGTAATTCAAATTATTTTAAACTTTCTTTCTAAAACCTAATCTTAACACCTCGTGCTAAGTTACTGTTTTATCAGAAGTTTTAATCTTCATCACCGCCGATGGATGTGCATTCTACACCATTCCAAACCCAATGCAACTCCTTTTTTTAAATAACTCAACAAAAATATCACGACTGTTTACTTATTGCACAAAATAGAAGCTTTTTATTATTTTTTGCACGCAAACGGGACAGGATTGGCTAGTTCATCACGCATTTTTTCCTGTTTATTTTTTTCTTGCCAGCTCAGTGAGCGGCAATCGATATATTCACAATAGCCACTTTCACCTGTTTCTTCATGATGATTAATTCTGACTTGATATTTAAAACTACCCACATAACCTGCCGCCAAACCAAATTTAAAATCTCCGCGGCTTTGTGCCTGTACGGAAATGCAGGTTCCATCTTTACCTTCATAGCCCCACTCAAACTCACGTGGTAAATACATGCTTTGCCCATTCGGTGTTTTTACTTTGGGATAAACCCGATGTACTTTAAAACGTACGTTCTGGTCAAACATTTGCGAGATGCCTGTTTTCCCATCTCGTAAATATAAGCGTGACTGTAAAATACCGTTGAAAGAATCTCGAATCTGAGCCAAAAGCAGTTGACGCTGATTTTCCAGATTAATGACTTGGTAGGTAAAAAATGCCAAAGGCAAATAGGGGAAATTAATGGAACGAGCATATTCAAAACAGCCCATCTGCTGAATCTCAAATTTTTGTTCCTTGTATGTTACCTGCCCTTCACATTGACACAGTAAAGACCAGTGATCTGCCAGTCCCATACGCAACTGAGTAAAATAAGAAACAATATTGCTGGTGCAAATTGATAAATCAAAACTTAGTTCTTTATCTTTACGCTGTATATGGAAATGGGGAAAATTTCCACTAATGATTTCCCTGTCTAAAAACTGAAAATGTTCTTTGCTAAAACGACAATCCTCACCCACCGAGTAATAATTTAATTGCCCCACCATATGCGGACTAATACTGGCAATGGTAGTGGCAGTATCTAAAGCTGTAGTTTGAATGGCACTTTCATTGCGTAGCATTGCTGCATTCGGCTGGCCGATCAGACTAATAAAATTGAGGTAATGTAAGGGTGCGGGTAGACCAGGAATCATCAAACCTTGATGAATGATTTTATAGCGACCTTTTTGCGCATGATAGGCCAAGCGCAACTGAAATGGAGCCTGATTGAGTTGTTTGGAGCGATCAAATAAATCTTGAAACAACTGCATATCGTGCTCCTTTTTATTTTCAGTATAGCGTTCTCATTTTTATATGGCGGTATTTTTTCTTGCCAGGAAAGTAGTCACAAAACCCGACAATGCATAGATAATGGAAATCACCAAAATCCCTACAGGGATATTATAAGTAATCGCGGCAAAGATAAATACTGCAATCGGTAACACAAAAAATGGTACACGTTTGCGATCAAATGTTTTAAATGAATAGTATTTGATATTGGAAATCATCAGTAATCCCACAGCAATGATCGCAATCGCATTAAAGATCTGAATACCCAATTCACGTATATCAAAAATTTGCGGAAAATCTTGTGCGACCCAGACCAGGGTAATAATGATCACCGCAGCCAACGGACTTGCCACACCAATAAAATAGCGTTTATCTACCACACCAATTTGCACGTTGAAGCGTGCCAGACGGAAAGCTGCACAAGCGGTATACACAAAACAGGCAGCAAGTCCAATGCGCCCCAAATCATGCAGACTCCAGCTATACATTAAAATAGCCGGTGCCACGCCGAAAGCAAGCAAGTCAGACAAGGAGTCGAACTGTTCACCAAACGGGCTTTGAGCACCAATCGCACGTGCTACCCGACCGTCCAATCCATCGAATAATGCCGCCAGAAAAATAGCATAAATGGCTTGAGTGAAATCTCCATTCATGCTGGCAATAATGGAATAAAAGCCCGATAGCAAAGCGGCTGTTGTAATCAGATTCGGCCACAGATAGATGCCACGACGTTTCACCTTTTGTCCCTCGTGGGTATGCTCTTCTTCTTCCACTTCAAAGGTGATGCCATCAAAACCATGCTCATCACGTGGAGAAGATTCACTTTCAGGTTTGTTTATACTTGTCATTCTTTGTCGATCCTAAATGTAACCGTATCTTTTTCAACGTATCTCTTATTCGCCAACCAACCAGCGAACCGCGGCATGTCCACCATTTTCACTCATACGTAAATGCGGGAATAACCATTGTAAAGCTTCATCCGCATCTTCAGAAAATTTCCATGGCGGATTAATCACCAGCAAACCGCAACCATTCAGCCCCACTGGCGTATCATCCGGCCATACACAAACTTCACATACCAATTGACGGCGAATACCAGTTTTGATCATTTTCTTTTCAAAACGTTCAATCATGGCGCGATCTTTAATCGGATACCACACCGCAAAAACGCCGGTAGGCCATTTTTTATACGCAGCAACCAACAATTCGACCAATTGTGGAAAATCTTTACGTTCCAATTCATAAGGTGGATCAATCATGACCAGACCGCGCTTTTCTTTAGGCGGAATCACCCCAAGTAAGCCTTCATAGGCATCACGTTCATGCAGGCCGGCACGGCGGTCACGAATATTAAAACGCAGCTGCTGGAAGACTTCAGGCTGCATTTCGAAAATAGTGGCTTTATCTATTTCACGCATGCCTTCCAGAGCAAACCAGGGTGAACCCGGATAGGCACCCTTACCTGAAACTTCACGCATATCTTGAACAACTTTAAGATATTGCTTTACGCCTTCAGGCGCATTGCGGGTGATTGAATCATCCAGCTTGATTAAACGGTGAATACCATTTAAAAACTCGCCTGATTTTTGCGCTGCAGACGTCGATAAATCGTATTTACCTGCCCCACCATGCGTATCGATATAGCGATAAGGTTTATCTTTGGCATTTAAACGTGTTAAAAGTTGCAGCAATAACACATGCTTCATGACATCGGCAAAGTTGCCTGCATGGAAATGGTGACGGTAATTCATGTTTCTTTAATTCCTGATATCAACCGCTATTTTAGCATGAAAAAATGTTTCGTTCCGCAGGATATCTTGCTCTAGAATACAACAGCATTTTTCTATCCTGTTGTGAGTATAGCTGTATGGATGCAATTCACCTTCCAAAGTCATGCAATGTTGATCAAATGATTAAAGATCTAGATCAGCAGGGCTTTAGCATTATTGATGATGTTTATCCTGAAGAATATATTCATGCCTTGGTTGAAGAATGCACTTCTCATTTAAACCAGTTTAGAGAAGCCGCCATTCAAAATGGGGTGATGAGCAAGATCCGTAGTGATCATATTTTATGGATAAATGAAGATTTAGCTAAAGCACAACAGCACATCAAAACCTTGCAAAATCTGGGGGAAGAACTGAACCGAGCCTTTTTCCTAGGCATTCGCGAAGTCGAAGCCCATTTTGCCTGTTATAACGCCGGTGAATTTTATGCCCTGCACCGTGACAACCCCCAAGGTAAAAATGGCCGTGTGATTTCTGCTGTGTATTATCTGCATGAAGACTGGCAAGCGGACTGGGGGGGCGAATTACGTTTACTGGATAAAAATGATCAGTGGCACATTATCCCGCCAAAACCGAACCGCATTGCTCTATTCCAAAGTGATTTATTGCACGAAGTACTCAAAGCCAAGCATCAACGCCTGTCCATTACCGCATGGTTACGCAGCGGCAACTCCATTTGGTAATTCACAGCAGAGGATGCTTTAAATCTGGAAAAACATCCTCATATAGCAATCATTGACAGATGAGGATGTAACCGATGCGGGAAAACACCAAACAGATTATTCAACGTATTGGCGAAACTGATCAGTTGTATTTACAAGGGAATACGCCAAAACTTGCCTTAGAACGTGCTGAGTTACGTATGCAACTGGTTACACTCAGCATCGTACGCCAGGAACAGATTCATTTTTTGCAAGAAGCCGTGGTTCTGCTTGAACAGGGCCGTATTGAATTTGAAGAAATGCCGTTAAGTTTATATATGAACTTATCCATGCATTTAGCCAAAGCCTATATGTTGTATTTTGAAATTACCAAGGAACAAAGATTTGCCTTGATTACCCAGCAAATCTTAAAACCTATCACTCACGACCAGTATGGGGACGTTTATTTTTTCCTGGCCTATGCTTCTGCGGCCAAGAGTGAAACCGCCTTAGCGCGACATTGGCTCACCAAATACAGTAAAACTGCCGATTTTGACTTGATTCTGGTACAAGAGCATCCAGCCTTTCACCCATTCCGTGAGCATGACTGGTTTGTGCATTTAGTCAAAAGTAAAGCTCATTAATTGCAGATTTAACGATAAAAAAACGCCTGCAATGAGGCGTTTTTTTATGATCTGTCCTGCTTAAAAGTTCCTTCTTCTCAGCAGGTTTTAAACATCACCTGTCTACAAAAAATCAGGCAGGTTGCAGTTTGGTGGCATTCATATGTAATTGCTGGTTCAGTTCATCAATCAACATGACCCACTCATCTGCATCTTCCACTAAATAGCGAATTAAAAACTCACGCTGGGATTTATTCCAGAATGGAGCATCATGCAGATTTTGATGTGCAGGTAATTGATGAGTCCGTATAAAAAGCTCAACAGCCGCAGGGCTAGAAGCCAGCCCAAGTTGTTCAAATAACATTTTAAAGGATGGGTTATTATTCATAAGCATGGCACACTCCTTATCAACCAAACTGTCATTTATTATTTAATTAACTTATAAAATATTCATAAAAAAACCTAGTCATAAAACTAGGTTTGTTGTTTCAATTTGTGTTCACTGATGGGTTGAGGTTGAAAGCCGGTCTTCGGTATGCAATTGTTCATTTAAGATATCCACCACCATGGCCCATTCATCATCCTTTTTCCAATGGCTGATCAAAAAATCATGCTGTGCCTGTGTCCAGAATGGAGCGTGATGCAAAGGAATATCCATCGTCAATTGATGGCTTTCTATAAACCGGTCTATCGCCTCTTGGCTCGCGTCTAGTCCCAACTGCTCAAATAAAAGCTCCAATGTAGGTTGTTGATCAAACATCTCATTCTCCTTAAACCTTTATTGTTAGCTTTTAAATTAGACGCAAACCCTGACACATTCAGTTGTCACTGCATCACAGCTTGTTATTTTTTGTTCAAAACCAAATTTCAGGCATAAAAAAGCACCCCAAGTGGAGTGCTTTTCAATTTAATCTAAAAGATTAAATTATTTAACCATGTCAGCAATTGCTGCACGTTCTTCTTCTAACTCGTTAAGAGTGAAGTTGATACGCTCACGGCTGAATTCGTCGATTTCAAGACCTTGAACGATCTTGTATTCGCCATTTTCACAAGTTACAGGGAAACCGAACATTACGCCTTCAGGGATACCGTAAGAACCGTCAGAAGGAATACCCATAGTTACCCATTCGCCGTTTGTGCCAAGAGCCCAATCGCGCATATGGTCAATTGCAGCGTTTGCAGCAGAAGCAGCAGAAGACAGACCACGCGCTTCGATGATTGCAGCACCACGTTTACCAACAGTTGGAAGGAACACGTCTTTGTTCCAAGCAGCATCGTTGATTTTGTCTTTTAAGCTTTCGCCGTTTACAGTTGCAAAACGGTAGTCAGCATACATTGTTGGAGAGTGGTTACCCCAAACAGTCATAGTTTTGATGTCAGAAACTGCAACGCCAGCTTTTTGAGCAAGTTGAGTCAACGCACGGTTGTGGTCAAGACGCAACATTGCTGTGAAGTTTTTCGCTGGAAGATCTGGAGCAGATTTCATTGCGATGTAAGCGTTGGTGTTCGCAGGGTTACCTACAACAAGTACTTTAACGTCACGGCTAGCAACTTCGTTCAATGCTTGACCTTGACCGATGAAGATTTCACCGTTCACTTTAAGAAGGTCAGCACGTTCCATACCTGGACCACGTGGACGTGAACCAACTAGAAGAGCGTAGTCAGCATCTTTGAATGCAACTTTAGGATCATCAGTACCGATCATGCCAGCCAATAATGGGAAAGCACAGTCGTCAAGTTCCATCATTACGCCTTTAAGCGCAGCTTGAGCTTTCTCAAAAGGAACTTCTAATAATTGAAGAATAACTGGTTGGTCTTTACCCAACATCTCACCGCTAGCGATACGGAATAATAGGCTGTAACCAATTTGACCAGCAGCGCCAGTAACGGCAACGCGAACAGGTTGCTTCATGTAATTATCTCCAATTGAGAGGATCGTCATAATAATTAAATAGCTGTTCTATTTAATCTTAATAATCATAAACGGCAAAGATTGTACTCCAATACTTTGACAGATGCATTTAAAAGAGAATGGATTTCAACAAAAGTATGATAGGAAATATAAATAAAATATATAAAAAAGCTTAGTAAGAACCTTTTATGGTAAATAAATTTGGACAGGTATTTTCTACTTCTGCTGAACAACGCTTGTACTGTCCATTATTTTTGTAGCAAAGTTTCACTTCGGTCAGAATGGCATTTCCCTGGAAAGTCGAACAGCTAAATCTAATGGCATTGGCAGGTAAACTTGGATTCAAACGCAGAAACTGCAGCCGAAGATTGGTCTGATGCATGGCTCGCGTTTCAGGACTGGTTAATTCCTTCGGAATTTTGAGACGTTCAGCATAATTGATGATGGTACGGAAATATTGACTTGAGTTCATTTGTACACATCCGCCAATGCCCCGCCAAAGTTGCATGCGGGCATTTTCATCGGGCATGACTCGTGCCACGACTTTCGCCTGCAAGGGAGATAAAGCCGCAGAGGATGTGGTCCTGCACTCGGTTTCCGAAGTTTCCGGATACAAACCGGAAATATTCAGCGAATAGCCTTCCAGACATTTTCGCTGTTTTGATTTTTGGGCATCAAACATGCATACCGCGGGGGTCATTTGTACCACCATGACATAACCCTGCAAAGGGGCTGCAAAAGTTTGAGGTGCAAACAGCCCTAGTCCAGCACTGCTCACCGCGAACAGCACCCATCTTAGTAAAACTGAAGTTCGCCCAGAAAATATCATCAACAAGTCAGACCTATCAATAAAACTAAAAATTAAGGATTATTTCTTAATGGAATTATATTCATCCGTTTTTCAATCGACTGCGCTCCTTGTCCAAGCAATACTCCATAATGGGTGGCGTTAGTCATGACATGTTTTACATAATCACGTGTTTCGGTTAAGGGAATGGTTTCAGTATATTGATCAGCGGCTATCTGCTGGGCATCCGGTTGCCAACGACGTGCACGGTTTGGACCAGCATTATAGCCAGCCGTTGCCAGCACAGGATTATTGCTGAGCTGGCTCTGAATCATCGACAAATAAAAAGTGCCATAACGAATATTGGTATTCATGTCGGTTAAAGCTGCCGGATTATAAGTTTCGCCCATTTGCCGGGCCACCAGTTTCGCCGTATCCGGCATAATTTGCATCAACCCTCCTGCACCCACATGTGAACGTGCCTGTGAAACAAAACGGCTTTCCTGACGCATCAGAGCATAGGCCCATGCAGGATCGATTCCGGCATTTCGACTATGGCTGACCACATAACTTTGATGTGGCATGGCATAACGATAGGAATAATTGTGTCTGGATTCAGTACGGTCAGCCGCGTAAATGGCACGGTCATACCAGCCCATATCCGTCGCACGTTTTGCAGCTGCCAGCAGTAAGCCATCATCATGTTTTAAATAGGCCTGACGCACTGCCCAGTTCCATTCACGATTCACATAACTATCCGGTGCGTTGACACGGCGTAAAGCAAAAGCACGGTTGAAATGAATATTTTGGCTTAAACGCTGCACATCACTATTTGAAGGTTGAACATTATTGGGAATATTATTGTAACTTTGGCCTAACTTATCTCTGGCCAGCAGATTATGGTAATCATCCCCCTGTGCCAATTTTTTGAAAATTTCTTGTGCCACACGTTTAGAGTGAGCATCGCCACGTTGCTCTGAAGCCCGTGCCAACCAGTACTGCCAACGATCTTCCTGCTTTTGGGTTACGCCCATCGCATCAATGGCCTGAATCAGGCTTTCCCATGCACTAAAACGAATGGCTTGACGAGCATAAATTTCCGCTTCTTCTGCACTAAAGGGCAAACCGTAACTGGCATCCAGATAATTCAGTACTTCACGGTTAAAATTGTTTTTCATCACCGTGGTTCCGCCAATATAGCCCACAGTACGATAGAGCGCTTTTTGTACTTGTAGCGGTGTCCCCTCTGCTGCATTTTTAACGGAAGCCATTGCAGTATTTAAGTCGCTATCGGCCAGACGTCCCAGGGCATAAATCAAATAAGCCTGATCTGCACTGGTGGCTTTAGGCGCAGACCATAAATAATTTAAAGGATTGGCCTGAATTTGATTGAGCTGTGCAAGTGATAGGCTCAGCCCCAGCGTTTGTGCAGTAGCCAAGGCCAAGCCCGACTGCCCTGCACGAAGCTGTCCCCATAAACGTTGCTGCCTGTCCTGCTCGGTCATTAGGGGACTCGACAGCATCATACGTCCCAAACCGGTACAGGATTCAGGTTGTGAGTTGGTGGCAAGCCAGACATCTTTATATTCAGCAAAAACCAGGGGATCACCCGATTTGGCACGAACTTGGGCAACCGCACAGCTTTCCGCCTGATCCGGATTAGTCACATACTGCAAAATAGGCTGCGCAGTCGCAAAATCTGCCTGCTTGACTTTTTCTTCGACATAATCAGCAGCCAGTTTTTCCGCCATCGCTGATTGCGGATAACGCTGAGCAAAATTGATAATTTGGCTGGCAGGCTGATTAGCCAAATTACTATTCAATAACCAGTATTCCGGATAATAACCCAGCACATCGTTCTGCATCGATGCCTGATATTGTTGTAATAAATCTAAATTTGCAGAATTGGCAGCACGCAAAGCATCATTAAACTGTTCATCAGCCGCATAAGAAATCGAAATAAAACCGGTAGATGCCAAAGCCAAAGCAAGCACTTTATAATAATTTTTATTGATTACCCGATTAAACATATGCCCGCCTTCTGTCATTTAATATTGCCTTGGTCGCACCTAATCATTTTTGAATAGTTTAATTATTATTACACTACTCTACTGTTCTGTTATGTAACCTTATGATTAGACAATATTAATTTTCAATCATTTTTACTTCACAAATCAATATTTTTGCAGCTTTATTTAGAGCTATAAGTTTGGCTTCGATTCCTGCTAAAATATGCGCCTTTCTTGTATTCAAATTGCATTTTTTCAAGATGGCAGTCAGCCTCTTTCTTCCCCTTCAATACTATTAGGCATTGAAAGGAAAAAGAAATATCGCTCGCTGAGTGAGCTTGATACAGTCAGTCTTGAATTGCGATTTCACCGATTTATCCTTTAGGAGCCTACATGACGGTTCAAACCTTCATTCCAAATAGTGCCCAAGCTGCTTCAGAAAACACTGTTACCCAGCCACAGCACACCCCAGCCGACGGTTCAGTGAAAAAACTGTATATCGAAACGCAAGGGTGTCAGATGAATGAGTATGACAGTCATCGTATGGCAGATCTTTTAGGCGACTCGCACGGTTATGTATTGACCACTGACCCAAATGATGCCGATATTCTGCTGATGAATACCTGTTCCATTCGTGAAAAGGCCCAGGAAAAAGTGTTTTCCGAACTGGGTCGCTGGCGCAAGCTGAAAGAAAAAAATCCTGACTTAGTGATTGGGGTCGGCGGTTGTGTAGCTTCTCAGGAAGGTGACAATATTCAGAAACGTGCGCCATATGTCGATATGGTTTTTGGTCCACAAACCTTACACCGTTTACCGCAAATGCTGGATCAGCATTCTGAACAAATTGAAAAACCGAAGAAAGAAAAAATCAAGCTGGTGGATATTTCTTTCCCGGATATCGAAAAATTCGACTTTTTACCTGAACCGCGTGTTGAAGGCTATAAAGCCTTTGTTTCGATTATGGAAGGCTGTTCCAAATACTGTTCTTTCTGCGTAGTCCCTTATACCCGCGGTGAAGAGGTATCGCGTCCTTTAGATGACGTACTGGCGGAAATTGCCGGTCTGGCGGAAAAAGGGGTTCGTGAAATCAGCCTATTAGGTCAGAACGTGAATGGTTATCGCGGCGAAACTTTTGAAGGCAATATCTGCACCTTTGCCGACTTGCTGCGTCTCGTTGCCGAAATTCCGGGCATTGGCCGTTTACGTTATACCACTTCACATCCGCTTGAATTCAATGATGACCTGATTCAGTGCTACCGTGACTTGCCACAAATGGTTTCGCACCTGCACTTGCCGGTACAAAGCGGTTCCAACGATGTGCTGAAAGCGATGAAACGTAACCACACCATCGATGTCTATATCGAAAAAATTAAAAAGCTACGTACCGTCCGTCCGGATATGCATTTATCTTCAGACTTTATTATTGGTTTCCCGGGTGAAACCGATGAGAACTTTGAAGAAACTTATCAATTCATCCAGGATTTGGACTTTGACCATTCTTACAGCTTCATTTATTCAAAACGTCCAGGTACACCCGCTTCAGAACTTGAAGACAACACCCCTGAAGATGTCAAAAAAGAACGGCTGGCCAAAGTTCAGCAATGGATTAAACGCTCAAGCATTGATAAAACTGATGCCATGCTCGGCACCATCCAGCGTGTGCTGATTGAAAAGGTTTCTGACAAAGATCCGAACCTGTTGATTGGTACAGCGGACAATACCCGTCTGGTGTCTTTCATTGGTGATCCGGCCTGGGTTGGGCGTTTTGCAGAGATTGAAATTACCGAAATTAAAACTTTAAATTTTGTTTACGGTGAGCTCTTGAATCTTGAGCCTGACGTGGCGTAATGTAAGGTGATCAGTAAGATCATTTTATAAGGAATTCTCTTGACTGCAGCGATCCGACGTACAGTAACTTTTCCTGGTATTTCAATGGAACGTTTAAAAGGCATGCTGGGTGCTTATAACGGTCATTTGAAACAAATCGAACAGCGTTTAGAGGTCAAAATTTCCCATCGAGGTGATGCTTTTTACATCGATGGTGAGATTGATGCAGTAGAGAGAGCCGAAAGCCTCTTGATGCGTCTACATGAAGAAACTGAAACCAGCCAGCAAGTCAGCGCGGATACTTTGCATCTGATGATTCAGGGCAGTCAGACGGATCGTGAATTGCAGGAAGATCTTTCTGACAATGAACATACCGGTCTCGATGCCGTCTGGTTGCAAACCCGCAAAGGCCGGATTAATCCACGCGGCGCAAATCAAAAGCGTTATGTACAGCGTATTTTGCAAAGCGACATTTCCTTTGGTATAGGCCCTGCTGGTACCGGTAAAACCTATCTTGCCGTGGCTGCTGCGGTAGATATGCTGGAACGTAATGAAATCCAGCGCATCCTGCTGGTTCGTCCTGCGGTTGAAGCCGGGGAAAAACTCGGTTTCTTACCGGGGGATTTAAGCCAGAAAATCGATCCTTATTTGCGCCCGCTTTACGATGCCCTGTATGAAATGCTGGGCTTTGAAAAAGTCGCCAAACTGATTGAACGTCAGGTGATTGAAGTTGCGCCCCTCGCCTATATGCGTGGCCGTACCCTCAACCATTCTTTCGTGATTTTGGATGAAGCGCAAAACACGACGCCAGAACAGATGAAAATGTTCCTGACTCGTTTAGGCTTTGGTTCACGTGCGGTCATTACCGGCGACATCACTCAGGTCGATTTACCTCGCGGTCAGCAATCTGGTTTAGCCCATGCTTTACGTGTACTGGAACCTGTAACCGAAATTCATATCACCCGTTTCCATTCCCGTGACGTGGTTCGTCACCGGCTGGTACAGAAAATTGTCGAAGCCTATGAAGGATGGGACAGTGAACAACACCGTCTTAGTGCTGAAGCACGAGCAGAACGTAAAGCGCGTCAGGAAGCATTGATTGCTGAAAATGATGCTGCTGCCGATGCTCAGGACTAAGATACTTTAAGGATTCATTTTGAAACTTAACCTATCATTGCAACAAGACTACCAGTCACCTGAACTGGTATTAAAACGCGCTTATATTAAAAAGGTCATTGAAACTACACTTCGTTTTATCAATGTCGATCAGGACTGCGAAATCGGGATTGCTTGTGTAGACAATGACGAAAGCCATAAGCTGAATCTAGAGTATCGTCAAAAAGACAAGCCGACCAATGTGCTGTCTTTCCCGAGCGATGTACCAGAAGAAGTGCTGGCAATGCTGGATGCCCTACCCATTGGTGACCTGGTGATTTGTATTCCTGTGGTTTTACAAGAGGCCATTGATCAGAATAAAACCCCGATTGAGCATTTTACTCATATGCTGGTGCACGGCACCTTACACTTGATGGGCTATGACCATGAAACCTCAGATGAAGATGCAGAAGAAATGGAAGCATTGGAAATTGAGATTCTGGCGAAGTTAGGTTTTAAGAATCCCTATACTGAGCAACAGTAAGTTCTAGCAGCCTTCCCATTTATTAAACCCGATTAATTTCGATTAGTCGGGTTTAATTTATGCCAAATAAGCATAAAATCTTAAAATACTCCTCAATAAGTGCTGGAAAAAATGATGAACAGAATTATTTTCCGACTTTGCCTGATTTTAGCGTTATTTCCTGCATCCCAACTGTATGCCAATGTTGAATCTGTGTGTAAGGAAGTAAGGTTCCAGCTAGCAGATAATGCCTGGGTAGGCCATTATTATCTGGAAGGCGTGATGGAAGTCGGCTCTGAGCTTTTACTGCAACCGGACGGCAAGTTTAAATGGTATCTGGCAGTCGGTGCTTTAGACCAATATGCAGAAGGAACCTGGTGGAAAAATGGGACATGTATTGGCTTGAAAGCGGCTCCACAATACCGCCAATATTTACAAATTTTCCCGACCCGCCTAGATCTTTCAGAACAGGACTTAAACGTGACATGGCCGGATGGGCGTCAAAAGGGACACTATGTATTAGCCTCACCTTAAAAACATAATCAAAATAAATACTTGTCAAACTTTAAAAAGCAGATCAATGCCATTCAATCAATGCACCTCAAACTCAGCTTCAGCCGGGTCAAACCGCCAGGTACGCACAATGCGAAGTTCTGAAATATCTTTCATCCCTTTATCAAAACCACCGAATGGAGCAGCTTTACGTACTGAAGTCTTGGCCGCTTCATCCAGTAAACCATGACCTGAACTTTCAATCAGGCGAATGGCACGAATTCCGCCACTTTTATTGAGGATCACCATTAAACGCACCTCCCCTGCGAGACGTTGCACTTTGGCTGCATCTGGATAATAGCGGTTACCGTAAAATTCTACTTTCTCACGGAATTTTTCCAAATAAGCGGCAGAAATATCCTGCTTGGCCTGTATACCATCTACGGTTTTAATTTTTTGCTGACGGCTAAAGTTTTGCTGACGTTGCAAATATTGTGCTTCCAGACTTGCCACCATCGCGGCCTTGGCCTGAAACTGGCTATTCAGCTCCTGCATGGCTTTTTTGCGCTGGTTCTGTTCTGCTTCTTTCTTCCAGCTTAAGGTGGTCATCAGCACTTTTTCTTCAAAGCTGAGTTCGCGTTTCTGTTGTAAACGCTCCAGAGTTTCCTGTTGCTGTTCACCGGTCGTTTGCTCAGTCATCGCTGCCGGCATATCGCTCGACATACGGTGTGCTTCACGAAAAGTTCCAGAACCTTGCTGATCTGCCTGTGCCAGAAAATCCGCATGTTCCACCTTGTCCTCACTCGGACGTAATGTGACGGCGATCTCTTTGACTGCCGCATCACTTTCTTGCGGCATGGCAAACTGCAAAGTCAAAATAATCAAATGCAAAGCAACAGCTACAATCACTGCGCTTGTGAAAATTGGATCTTTCCACCATGCATGCATTAAAGGTGCGAAACTGATTTTCTTAAGCATCACATTAAACCGACAAAATGTCTGGTCCCCAAACTGCATAAAAGCAGTATAAAATAAACACAGCGTCTAGTTTTGAGTGAAGAAACGAGAACTCAGTCAATAAGCACGCTGTAGACAATTAAAATCATGAAAATGGTGCAATTAATTTTGTTAAACTGCAAGGTGGAATATCTGTATTTTTAATACTTTCGACAGAATCTATCGAAGTTTAAGAAGATTAACTCGCTGGGATGCCTTATATGCAAACGCTACTATCCAATATCTCTAAACGTATACGCCAGGTGTATGAAAAGGCTGAAGGGTTTATTGAAGATGAGCGTGAATTCCCCCTTTCTCAAGTTTTTTTAAATGCAACTTTTCAGCGTTTTGTTACTGACAATGTTGCCATGCTGAAAGATCTGCATGCCGACTTGCATGAAGACTGGCTACGCTTATATGCAACGCTTGATGTGAAGGGTTTATACATTACCCTTTCAGTCGATTTGAAACTGGTACAGATGGAACTGAATAAAGACACCCAACTGATTGTGTTTGAACAGATTAGTGACACCCAAGTGATTGAAGCTAAATTCAAAAATATCTTCCAAAAGCTTGCTGTAAAATTTGCTTTATTTTTCTATCAAAAAGTACTCAATCAAGACCCTTTGGGCATGATTCTTGAAAAGTTGAATGTCATTAAAGTAAAAGATGACTTATTGCATCTGGATTTAAACCGATGGTTAGGCAAAAAGCGTTCTATCATTGATACCTTAGCAAAAGTGCATGTCAACCATGCGGTTTTGCGTGAAGCTGAACTGGTGGTCATAGGCAATGTCAACCTGACTGCATTATTCAGAAAAATGTCCGAAGAGCCGATGGAGGTCTGGGAGATTGCGGAAGAATACCAGGACAGCAAAGTCAGTCCGGTTAAGCAAAAATAAATTAGATGATGATTACTGATTAAAATCTATATTTTTTAGGGAAAAACTACATAAAGATACAGATCGAACAAAATTTCAGATTTTATCTTCATAATCAAAGCGCATAATACCGCTTAAAGACAAGTTTTACATTTTATTCCAAATTCAGAGGAACAATTTACTGATGGCTCACCCTGTATTGAAAACAATTGCGTTGACATCTGGATTAAGCACTACTCTGTTGTTTGCTGGTTTCTCAAGCCAAACCTTCGCCATGAGTCCATTCCAGGCAAGCTATCAATTTAGCTATAATGGCAAAAATCTGGGTTCTGCTACCCGCACATTAAACAAGTCGGGAAATAACTGGACTTATGTTTTTGCTGCAAAAGCTGCTGGCTTGGCTTCTGCAACAGAAACCAGTTATTTTGGCTTTAATAATGGCCAAATTATTTCCCATACTTTCAGCCGTAGCAGTAAAGTACTCATTCACAATAATACAATGAGTATCAAGTTTAATCCCACAGCTAAAACCATTAATACCAAGAAGGATGACACAGCACGTTCATTTGCCTGGAAAGCTGGTACGCTGGATGAACTGAATGCTGAATTACAACTGCGTGAAGACTTAAAATCATCCGGGCTGAGATCAAGTTATGCGATTGTCGATGCCAAAGAAGTGGAATCACGTCGTTTTGTCAAACAGGGTATGGAAAAGGTAAAAACGTCTTATGGCACTTTCGACACCATTAAAGTAGTGCTCAAACACAGCAAGCCAAATCGCGATACCATTTTTTGGTTAGCACCTAAACTGGACTACACACCCGTGAAAGTAACCCATCAAGATGGCAAAACTTCCTATGGTTTATTATTAACAGGTTATAAAGGCCCAACGAGTTAATTGATTTGAGCAATTTCGCTTGCATTTTTCGAGAGCCTTTTTAAAATACGCTTTTGCTTGAAAAAGCATCTGCCCTTAGAGGAATTCTCCCGTGCACGCACTAGAACAGAAAATCTTAAGTGAAGGTATCGTTCTATCTGATCAAGTTCTGAAAGTTGATGCTTTCTTAAATCATCAAATCGACCCTGTATTAATGCAGCAAATTGGCAAAGAATTTGCTGCACGGTTTAAAGATGCAGGGATCACGAAAATTATCACCATTGAAGCTTCTGGTATTGCTCCAGCAGTCATGGCCGGTTTAGAACTTGGTGTGCCTGTGATCTTTGCACGTAAATATCAGTCTTTAACCTTAAAAGATGATTTATACCGTTCCAAAGTGTTCTCGTTCACTAAACAAATTGAAAGTACCATTGCCATTTCCAACAAGCACATCAACTCTAGCGATAAAGCTTTAGTGATTGATGACTTCCTGGCAAATGGTCAGGCTGCTTTAGGTCTTGCCGATTTAATTCATCAAGCAAATGCAGAAGTTGTGGGTATTGGCATTGTAATTGAAAAATCTTTCCAGCCAGGGCGCCAATTGTTACTTGATAAAGGTTACCGTGTTGAATCTTTGGCACGTGTTAAATCTTTAGAAAATGGTACTGTTGAATTTGTCCGTGACTAGAATTTCAACTTAATTTAAAAAGAACGCTCAGGCGTTCTTTTTTATAGGTGTTTGTTTTTAGAATGCATATTTTATGTGAAACAACTATCCAGAATAATGTTAACAAAATCGGTGCTTACTCACCTGCTCCATGTGAATTCAGCTTGCTGGCCCCTGCTGCAAAATGAGATACAAGAAAAAAATAAATTCGTTGCACTTTTTTTGTCCAATAATTCGAATCAACTCTAGTCAATAGCGTGGTTTTACATCTCATAACAACCGAACTTTCACACCAAATAGGACTTGTTAAAGATTAATTTAACTACAAAGCAATATTCACTGAACATTTTTTGCTCTAAAATAAAAAAGTCTAACTATCCGCAAATAGTTAGACCCTGGATCATATTGAACGGTGGATTTACTTTACGGTCACAGTAATGCTACCGGTGTTCACAGCACCAATAGCTGAAGTTTTGATACCATCAATATGATTCACTTTTCCATCTACATTTACAGATGCATCAATAGCTGCGGAATTAAAAGCTAAATTCGCTGCAGTGTAATTACTCAGAGTTTCAGAGAATTGGTCATAAGTATCCGTATTTAACGATGTACTAATGGAACTTTCAAACTCTGATGACCGTTCAGAACGCCATTCTTCCAAATTACGCGCCGCACTTCTTTCAGCATCCAGAGTTGATTCCAATGTTCCCGTATTCACAGCAGTCAGATTGCCTTGCTGCAAATTGATACTACCGGTGTTTACCGCACCAATTGCTGAAGTTTCTACTGCAATTTTGTCTCCCACATTATTCAGTGAGTTATACCGCCCATCTACATTGACCGTTGCATCAACAGTAGCGGTATTAATGGCAAGGTTAAGCGCAGTACCATTTGGCTGGGTATGTTGAGATAAAAGATTTAAGGCACCATTTAACCCAGTATCTACAGTGACCTCTTGAGCATTAGCCATGCCTGCACCGGACAAGAAGGCAACAGATAAGGCGATTGTTTTGATAGTCTTATTCATGGTTATTTTCCTTTTTTCTAATTTTGAAGTACTTCTCGCTAAGCACTTCTTTTTTATAATGGGAGCGAGCCCATTTTTATATATTTTTAATCACGCTGCGTGCTTGACCAGTAGTTTTCAACCACTTCCGGATTAACATCCCACAGCATCGAAGTCTTGTCATTGTCTTTTTCTTCATTCATTTTTTTTAAAAAAGATGAAGGCTTTTTCATACTAATATATTTAATCAAATCCTGTTTGCTCGGTTCAGACTCACCTTCAGGATTTTCAATCAACTCAGACTCTTTTTTCTTAGGTGGCTGTGTATCCTTGTTGGGTGAGTTGGTCGATTTATTTTTCTCATTCGGTGAACTGGTTTTATGTGAGGATGATTCCAGAACAGTACTCGGTAAATTTGCGCTACTTTGCTGCTGACTCTGCTTATATTTATACAGCGCAACCGAACTTCGAGTTAAACTCAATTGGCCAAATTCAGGTGGTATTTGCGCACGGCAACTTTCAAAGGTTGCAGGCGGAATCACCTGACTGAGCAATTCAAAAGTGCCCAGATTCAACATTTGACGCAAGGCAAAGTTGGTTGCCTCACGCTCCCCTTTGCCCAACTGAATATTCAATAAAGTATGCCCGGCAAACCTGCCTGCACTCAGACCATAATCCTGCGCAGCAATCTGTTTTTGCAGCGAAACATTAGCCACCACCTTACTGCTGCGGGTATCAGTCAGGGATAAATCCAGCCCGACCATAATGCGGGTTTGACTATAATTCGGCCCGACTCCACCAATCTGCATATCCACACCGCCCCCTGGAATAAAATCCAGACTGTTGATGCTGCCAGTGACATAATAATCGGATGCCTGGATTTGCCGTGGGTCGCGAATGCCCCACTTGGCTTCGCTTTCGATAATCCTCGGATCACGCCGGTTCAATAAACTGACCCCAGCCTGAAACAGGGCGGACTGCACCATATCTCCCGCACCTTGAGTCACCATTTTGCCACTGCCGCCATTGGTCACTACATCTTTGCCGGTCTGGTCCAGAATCGCTCCAACGGAAAAGCTGACATCACTGCGCAGTTGCCCTTTCAGGCAGGATAAAGCCATATCAAAAGGGGTGAAAATATCGGTAATTGGGGGACCCTGTACCAGACTGACCGGTTTCTTGTTTGAGACCGCCATACCCGTGCACCCGCTCATCAGCTGGCTAAAAAGGATCAACACAGTCACAGAAGATATTTTTCTTCTATTTAACGGGAAATTCAGCATAGTGAGTCCCCCCCCGGTTGGGTGCTTAAGTTGGGGCATTGCTGATTGTTTTGAGTGGTCGTGGAATTTAAGGTGCCTTCATTCGAAGTATCATTCGAAATGTCCACGCCGTTATTGGAACCATTGATATTCACATTGCTCGTAGCTGAATTCACCGTACCGATAGAGCTGGTCGAGGTGCTATTTATAGTGGTCTTTCCCAAGCCAGAATAATAATCGGAATCCTTGAGCTCGATCAGATTGGCCTGCACCAGATTTTCACTGGAACGAGTACTTGACGATTTCCAGCGCTGGCTCCATTCATCCGATGTGGCATAAGCATTGCCCAAAATACAGCAACAAAATAAACTCACATTGATCACTGATATTTTCATAATCATTACCCGTCCTTCGTTCCAGGATGTTTATTTATTTTCTATTTATTAAGGTTTAATTTATATTAAAAATATTAAATCACATAAATAAAACAAAAGGCAAAATTTATCAGGTTTTACATATCTTAGGTTTAAGATAACAAACTATCTTTTTGTTATAATTATTGATTTGTTAATTATTGTTTATTTTTGAATTGTAAGAAATCATTATGTAATAAATCTTTAAAATTAAAATTTACATCAAAAATTTAATAAAATTAATATTTTTTTTATATAAAAAATCATCCTGATTTCATAAGCTAATATTCACCTTATTAAAGCAGTTCAGCTTTAGGGAGTTGTAAAATTTGACTTTATTAGAATGCTCATTCAAATGTGATGAACATCTATTTTTTATGAAAATACAATTAACCAATCACAGTTAAGAGTATTTATAAAGTAATTCCCACAGTGAAGTGAATTTTTTTAACAGGATGAGTATTAGTTCAAAAAACATCCAAATGTAGCGATAAGGCTGTTTGCAGCCCTATATCTACGACCACTTCAGTGTCTTGAGCATTAGCTATACCAGCACCGGTCAGGAAGGCAACGGATAAGAAGATTGTTTTAACAGTCTTTTTCATAATTATTCTTCCTTTTACTGCATTGATAAATACCCCCGAGATAAAGACAACTTTTGGCCGTAGACCACCTAATAGACATTATTCTCCATCGCAGAATCGTAGAATTAAATCAAAGACACCCAGAGTTGGACTTGAAGAGAGAAGCCGTGCAGCCTCAGCCTAGCCTGTTTTAAGTTGCAGTATATGCAAAATACAATCATTTTCATGGCTGTATGACTGATGATTATTAAAAAATCAGCCATCACCAGATTCGATAAAGAATGAATGTGTTTACAACTCAGATAAACTGTTTCGACTTTATTTCAACTAGAATCAAGTTCGTATGAAATGCTCCTGACATCCAGTTGCAGAAGCGACATACTGTAGCAACATGTCATAAATATCAGCTGACCTTGAAACCTTCTCTATTTCCTATAGTTCAAGATCGGTCAATATAAATTGTTGATGGAAAAACTTATGCAATGTCCTAAATGTGGATCGACCGAAGTTGAAAAACGCGATCACGAAAAGAACTTAAAAACCATTGGTGGAATTTTAATGACCTCTGCCGGGGCAACGGCAGGAACAGTCGGTGGTGCTGCAACAGGTGCATCGACAGGCGCAGCGATTGGGGCAGTCGCCGGACCATTAGGCGTGATTTTCGGGGGCACAGTAGGAACATTTGTAGGTGCCATTGCCGTAGGTATGACAGGCGGGGTTTTAGGGAATATTTTCGGTAAAAAAGCCGGTGTCATTATCGATAAGAATGTGTTTCTGGATTATAAATGTTTGCAATGCAATCATAGATTTAAACAACCTGAATAAGCACTTAAACTTTAAATTGCAATAAAAAGACTCTTCATTTTTAGAAGGGTCTTTTTATAGATACATACCTTACAAATAGAGTGAGTGGAACTCAACTTCTTAATAAAAATCAGTTTACCTGCATTTTTTTAACCACTTCGCCTAGGCGCTTACCCTGCTCTTCACACAAGACTTTTTCATCCTGACTTAAACCCAGATCATGGCGCGGACCGCTGACATGGCTTGCTCCATACGGCGTGCCACCCGACTTGGTATTGGATAATGCCGGGTTGGCATTCGGCAGGCCCATAATCATCATGCCATGATGAAACAGAGGGGGAAGCATAGTCAGCAATGTGCTTTCCTGTCCGCCGTGCATCGAACCCGATGAAGTAAAGACACAGGCCGGTTTTTGGTGTAAAGCACCATTCAGCCAAAGACTGGTGGTCTGATCCCAGAAATACTTCATCTCGGAGGCCATATTGCCAAAGCGTGTAGGTGAACCCAAAGCCAGACCAGAACAATTGGCCAGATCATCCAGGGTACAATAAATATCTCCTTCGTCAGGAATACTTGGCTCAGCCTGCTTCACCACAGTCGATAGATTGGGCACCGTACGAATTTTTACCGCCATACCTGCAGATTCAACACCATTAGCAATTAAATGCGCCATTTCTTTGGTTGAACCATATTTGCTGTAATATAAAACAAGGATATAAGACTGCATAATTTTTATAAACGAAGCCAAAAGAGAAAACTATACGGTATTTTTCCCATTTTTTGGTTAAGCTTGATATTGAAAATTCATAAAGATGACTAAAAAAATTGAGACTTCATCACTATGTTAGAAAAGTATTTAAAAAAACTTCCTTTTTATAATGAGACCTGGTTTCAGTTTTCTTTATTTGTCATAAGACGTTTTGAAGCCGATCGTTGTCGTGATCAAGCGGCATCTCTGACCTATACCACGCTGTTTGCAGTGGTCCCCATGCTGACGGTTTTTCTGGTAATCATTTCTTCAATTAAAGCGCTGGAACCTGCAAGGCAACAATTACAACAACTGATTTATAGCCATTTTTTACCCCGAACCACCATCGCCTTTGACAAGGCCTTTACTGCCTTTACCGATAAATCCAGCAACCTGACGGTGATTGGTATTTTATTTCTGTTCGTGACTACAGTCATGATGCTTTCTAGTATCGAGACCGTATTTAACCGGATTTGGCGAGTCAAGGAAACGCGAGGCGGGATTATCGGCTTTATGCGTTACTGGACCATTATTTCACTCGGCCCTATTCTGCTAGGTAGCGCTTTTGCTATTTCATCAACTGTGGCTTCATTAAATGTACTCAGTAATAATTTTGCCGGTTATGAGGTCGACGGCGAATTTATCCTGTGGGGCATTTCCTTTGTCCTCACCATTTTAGGTTTTTTTATTTTAAACTGGACCATTCCCAACCGTAGTGTTCCGATTAAAGCTGCCTTGATTGCCGGTACATTTAGTACCGTCGTCTTTGAATTACTGAAAAATTTGTTTGGCATCATCATGTCAAATTTTACCAGTTATGAAATTGTCTATGGCGCTTTTGCTGCCATTCCGATTTTCCTGTTATGGATTTTCCTGTCCTGGAACATTGTTTTGCTGGGGGTCGAAATCAGTTATGCCCTCACTGCGTTTAATTCAGGCAAAGAACCCAAGCGCCATCCCGTGATTATGCTGCTGGATTTGATGGAGCTGTTTTATAAAAAACAGCAAAGTGGTGAAAGCGTTTCTGATGAAGAAGCACTGGAAGTCTTAGGCCGTGATGAAATTGGACGCTGGCCGACGTACGTAGTGATGCTGGAAAAGCAAAATCTGGTGAAACGTACCGATGATGATGAATATGTGCTCACGCGCAATCTGGTTCAGGTCGATTTTTGGAGTTTTTATAAACAGTTGCCCTACCCGCTTCCGCGTAGCAAAGATGTCGCCAATATTCGTCCGGATGATGAATGGATACAAAGACTTGGTCCAGCTCTGGTTGAATCTGATGATTATCTGGCGGCAAAACTCTCCATTCCGCTGTCGGCTATTTTTGAAAAGAAATAACCTTAACTGACTTTGACGATGCCATAAAAAAGCCTTCACACATGAAGGCTTTTTTAATGACTACGCGGAGGTATTAGCAGACAAAAATATCTGATCCAACCATGCAAACTGACCGTCATGTAAAAATTCAGAGCTTAAAAAAGGCTGTATCAAACAGCCTTTTTACTCAGCTTTTCCACTTATTGAACAAAGGTTTTCCAGACAAAATCCTGGCTTTGACCTTGCAACGTCATTTTCAGTTGATCGCCTGATTGTAATGCAGCCACCCCGGCGGGTGTTCCGGTCATCACCACATCACCCGGCTCTAAAGTAAACACCTGACTGATATCAGCCAGCAAGGTTGCAATATCAAAAATCAGCAAAGACGTATCGCCTTTTTGACGCAGCTCATCATTAACCTGAAAAGTATAATGTACCTCTTTCCAGTCTGTAATTTCAGCAACGTCTACCCAGTCTGCCAGGACACATGAACCGTCAAAAGCCTTAGCACGCTCCCAAGGCTGACCTTTCTTTTTCAAGTCATCCTGCAAGTCACGCAAGGTTAAATCCAGACCTAAAGTCACTGCACCGACAGCTTGCAAGGCTTTGGCAGGATCAGTTTCTGCTTTCAAAGTACGGTCAATCCGCAGGCTGAGTTCACATTCATAGTGACAATTTCCCCAAGCCGGGTTCCATGAAATACCCTGCTCTAAAGTTATCAAACTGCTTGGCGGCTTGATAAATAAAACCGGACGATCAGGAATGGCATTGCCTAATTCTTTGGCATGATCTGCATAGCTACGACCGACACAGACAATTTTAGATGGACGTGTACTCATGATCTTCCCTTTTATTGCACTTTTACTTTATTTCAAGCTTACTTTTTAAATGTGTTTTCAAATACGGTTTGATCGGCCGGTTGCTCGAAGGCACATTTCGGTACAATCACCACGGTACGATTCTTCAACTCAATCATATAGGTCAGCTTGCCCATAGCAAAGTTTTGCACTTCACTATAGTTAAAAATCTGTTTACGACCATTGGCATAAATTTCGGCATGATCCTGAAACAACTCGATGCCTTGTTCACTTTTACCAAACTGGTATTTTACAAATTGACGCTTAAACATCATCGGTAAAAACCAGTAACGCATAATCAGCTGCAAAATCAAAAAGAAAGCGCCAAGCGCAACATAATAACGACCAACGCCATTAAAGCCGAGATAAAATCCCCAGATAATAATCCCGATACTGACCAATGGGGTAATAAAACGGGTAATCTGCTTTTTACCAAAAGTCGCCAGGGCAAAACCGTCTTGCGATTCTTCCAGGTTTAGGAAATAACGTACCGATACAGCAGGCTTGGTCTCTGACATAATTCATCATCAAATTATTCGAACAATTGTGCTAGATATTACACCAGATTCCGTCATTTCCTTATTGTTTTTACCCACCTAAATTACATCAGGCAGCAATGCAGAATATAAAGTTTTAGCCGGATTGGGAGTGATCAATCTTCCATTCTATTTTAAGCTGCGTTCCGATCATCTCAACAGCCTGGGAAATCTGTTTGATGCTGTTAGTGCAGAGCGACGCGAAATGTGCCTTATCACGACATGTTAGAACAATAGATGGCAATACCGTAATGGTATTAAAGATTAAACAGCAGATGAAATAATTTTTTAATACATTTAATTTATTCTAGGCACAAAAAAACCGCAATTAAGCGGTTTCTTTCAATTTCACATCTGTCGATGTGATCAAGTTGGTGCGCTCAGAGAGATTCGAACTCCCGACCCCTTAGTTCGTAGCCAAGTGCTCTATCCAGCTGAGCTATGAGCGCGACGTCTTGATGTGGTGCATTATACGCGTTTTTAACATTCTGTTAAGTGCTTTTTCACAAATCTGCAATCAAATGGACAGTTATTGGGCGAAATTGGATTTTTCATCTATTTTTTAAACAAAATTTGTTTTTTGATGATTGCACAGATTGATTTGAAATAAGAAATCATCAATTTTATAAGCGTATTTTTATTTCAGGTTTACTTCAGATACGCAGAACGAATTTTTAAGAGCCTATACTTTCTGAAAATATCTCAAATCAGCGAAAGAATTGACAAGATTAAGTTGCACTAAATTTCAGACACAAAAAAACCGCAACATGTGCGGTTTTTTCCAGTTTTACATCTGTCGATGTTCAAGTTGGTGCGCTCAGAGAGATTCGAACTCCCGACCCCTTAGTTCGTAGCCAAGTGCTCTATCCAGCTGAGCTATGAGCGCGTACTTGAGTTGCTTTGCAGCATTCGTTACTATAAAAATTACCACATTTAACTTGATTGGTGCGCTCAGAGAGATTCGAACTCCCGACCCCTTAGTTCGTAGCCAAGTGCTCTATCCAGCTGAGCTATGAGCGCATTTCAAGTTATTCGTGGCGGTGAGAGAGGGATTCGAACCCTCGGTGGGCTTTAAGACCCACGCTCCCTTAGCAGGGGAGTACCTTCAGCCACTCGGCCACCTCACCGTAACGAGCCGCCATAATACAAATTAAACTTCATTTCTTCAAGTCAGATTTCAAAAAATTCTGATATTTTTAATCAATCATCTATTTTTTAAACAATTTACGACTTTGCTCTGCCCTTTTCTGTCTGTTTTATGGCTGGTGACCGTGAAATATTCAGCTTCACCCCAAAATTTGAACTGAAAAACACATTATTGCAATCATTTACGTGCAGTCTGTTGCAGCATGACTTATGCTAATCCTATCTTCTGACATGAAGCCAAAGACATTATGAAAAATTGGGTCGATCCTGAAGCTAAAGCTGAAGCTGAACGCTATGAAAATCCTATTCCTAGCCGTATTCTGATTTCTGAAACGATTGAAAAATTACAAGCACCACAATCTCATGCAGATTTAGTAGAACATTTTGAAATTGCAGATCAAAAAAGTATTGATGCACTCAGTCATCGCCTGATCGCCATGGTTCGGGATGGCCAGTTGATGAAAGATGGCTACAAGTTCCAGCTTGCCGCCAGCCAGCCGACGCATGAAGCCACGGTCTATATCAATTCCAAAGGTCTGGGCAGTGCCTCGATTGCCGATCATGAAGACCTTTTACTGCCTGAACGCGAGCTGCGTCTGGTCTTTAATGGCGACCGCGTCAAGGTTCGTCAAACCTCGGTCGACCGCAAAGGCAAGGCTTGGGGCTTTATTACCGAAGTGGTGCAACATCGGGTAAAACAGATTATTGGTAAAGTGGCCATTCACGATGGCGAATACTTTATTCAGCCGGCCAATCCGAATGCCCATCAGCCAATTACCCTGGAAAAAGAACTGATTGAGCATGCCCAAGTGAAAGTGGGTGATTCGGTTCGTGTGGCGATTGATGACTATCCAACGCGTGAAGAACTTGCGACCGGTCATATCGTGCAATCAATGGCAGACAAGGCCGATACCGAAATCATTATTCCGCAAACCATTCTGGAATTTGGCTTGCCTTATGAGTTCCCGGAAGAAGTGCTTCGCGATGCCGAACACTTTAAGGAACCTTCTGCACAAGACCGTGAAGGTCGAATCGATTTACGTGATTTAGCGCTGGTGACGATTGACGGCGAAGACGCCCGCGACTTTGACGATGCCGTATATGCCGAAAAACGTCCAGGTGGCGGCTACCGTGTGGTCGTAGCCATCGCTGACGTAAGCCATTATGTCCGCAACGACAAACCGCTGGATGACGAAGCCAAAGAACGTGGCACTTCAGTCTATTTCCCGCATTTTGTGCTGCCGATGTTGCCGGAAGCCCTCTCCAATGGTCTGTGCTCGCTGAATCCGCATGTCGATCGTCTCTGTATGGTTTGCGATTTAAAACTGTCACGTGCCGGTCGCGTCACTGGTTTTGAATTCTACCCATCAGTCATGCATTCCAAAGCGCGTCTCACCTATACTCAGGTGGCACAGTATTTTGATGGCGACAGCAAAGCTGTTCCTGAAGATCGGGATGTACGCAAATCGCTGAATACCTTGTTCCAGCTGTATCAGATCCTGAAAGGTTTACGTGCAGAGCGTCATGCCATGGAATTCGAAACAGTCGAAACCTACATGACCTTTGATGAGTTAGGTGGCATTAATGAAATTCTGCCACGTACACGTAACGAAGCACATAAGCTGATTGAAGAATGTATGTTATTGGCCAACGTGGCAGCCGCAGAATATGCCTTGGAAAATGACATTCCGATGTTATACCGTGTGCATGAGCCACCTGAATTTTCACGTATCCAGAAAGTGCGTGAATATGTGAAATTGCTCGGCCTGCCTTTCCCGGAACAACCAACGCAAAAAGATTATCAGGCGGTGATTGAAGCCACCAAAGACCGTATTGATGCTCCAAGCATTCATGCGGTGCTGTTACGCTCGATGATGCAAGCCTATTACGGTGCAAATAATGCCGGGCATTTTGGTTTGGCGTATGAGGCCTATACCCATTTCACCTCTCCGATCCGCCGTTACCCGGACTTGTTATTGCACCGTGCCATCAAAGCCCATTTAAAACAAAAGCCTTTCCTGCTTTCCGGTGCCGCTCTGGATGATGCCGGAGAACATTTCTCTCAAACCGAACGCCGTGCCGATGAAGCTTCCCGTTCCGTCACCACCTGGTTGAAATGTCATTATATGAAGCAGCATTTAGCTGAAGAATTTGTCGGTGTGATCAGTGCAGTGGCTGAATTTGGCCTGTTTGTAACCTTAAAAGATCTCTATGTTGATGGTATGATCCACGTCAGCCAACTGGGCGATGACTATTTTGTCTATGACCAGCCAAGCCAAAGCTTAATCGGTCAGGCACGTGGTCAAACCTTTAGTCTGGGCGATGAAGTCAAAATTAAGGTGGCTGCGGTAAATCTGGACGATCGCAAAATTGACTTTGAACTGTTGCAACAAATAACCCATGCCGGCCGTGCTATTCGTAGCCGCGCGCCACGTGTGGCCAAGACAACAACAGAAGAAGTATTTAGCCCGCGTGCGAAAGCCGTGGTCAGTGAAGATGGTGAACAACCGATTCGCAAGAAAAAGCCTAAAACCAAATCTGCTGCACCAGCTAAAAAGTCAGATAAAAAATCTTCAGCCAAATCGGATGCAAAAGCCAAAGACAAGCTGAAGAAAAAATCCAAACCGAAAAAGAAAAAGTCGAATGCGAAAGCTAAGCTAGACTAATTTTCTGATAAAAGCCCTACTTCGGTAGGGCTTTTTATTGAGTCTAATCTAGAAAGTATTTACCGACTGAAAAATAATAGCCCTTGATTTAACCTTCTCTAAGCCTTACATCTACTATTAACTTTATAAATGATATGGCGTATTAGAAATGACTTTAGAAAAGGCGACCTTGCCCGTTCCACAATTTGACCAGATTCAACTGGCTGATTTAAAACAACAGATTGAACAAGCCATTCAACAAGGACAAAGTTTTTTAAAAGATTTAACTGCAGTTCCAGAGAACGCTCAGGCACAGCTTAATGTGTTAGAGCAAGTTGATACGCTGGAAAACAACATGAGTGAAGCTTGGGGTGTATTGTCACATCTCAATGCCGTGATGAATAACACAGAAACGCGTGAACTTTATCAATCCCTGCTTCCAGCATTAAGTGAATACTACACCCAGCTGGGTCAACATACGGTGCTGTATCAAAGCTATCAACATGTACATGACTCGTCCATATTCAGCACCCTCCCTGCAGCCCATCAAAGTGCAATTAAACTGGCACTACGCGATTTCAAACTGTCAGGCGTGGCTTTAGAAGGTGAAGCGAAAAAACGCTATGCAGAAATTTCTGCACGTTTGTCACAGCTGTCATCTGACTTTTCTAACCATGTCCTCGATGCCACACAAATCTACTTCAAGCCTCTAACTGAAGAACAACTCAAAGGTTTACCACAAAGCAGCGTAGATTTACTTAAACAATATGGTCAGCAACGTGAACTGGATCAGTCAGTCGCAACTTTAGATATTCCGGCTTATCTGGCCATCATGACCTATGCCGATGACCGTGGCTTACGTGAAGAGTTATACAAAGCCTATACCACACGTGCTTCCGACCTATCTGAGCATCCTGAATTTGACAATACCCAGGTGATGGAAGAAATCCTGAGTCTACGTCATGAAATGGCACAGTTATTAGGTTTCAACAACTATGCCGAGTTATCGCTGGCCAGCAAAATGGCGCCGGATGTCGAAACCGTAGATAAGTTCCTGGTCGACCTGGCTGAACATGCCCGAACACCTGCAAGTAAAGAAATTGCCGAATTAAAAACCATCGCCATTCAGGATGGCATTCTCGAATTACAGCCGTGGGATACAGGTTATTATTCGGAAAAACTGAAACAGCAACAGTTCAATTTATCGCAGGAATCACTGAAACCGTATTTCCCTGCACCCAAGATTTTGCAAGGCTTGTTCAGTATTGTAAATCGTCTTTACGGCATCAACATTGTGGAACGTGAAGCGCCCGTCTGGCATCCAGATGCACGCTATTTTGAACTGGAAGATCAAGGCAAGGTAGTCGGCGGTTTTTATTTCGATCTGTATGCGCGTAGCGGCAAACGTGGTGGTGCCTGGATGAGCGGTTTCCGCTCGCGCATGCAAACCCGACAAGGCCTGCAAAAACCGATTTGCTACATGGTCTGCAACTTCACCCCTGCAGTCGGCGATCAACCTGCGTTACTTACCCACGATGAAGTGAATACCCTGTTCCACGAATTTGGCCATGGGCTGCATCATATGCTGACAGAAGTCGACCATATTGCCGTGGCAGGTACACACGGCGTAGATTGGGATGCAGTCGAGCTACCAAGCCAGTTTATGGAGTTCTGGACCTGGGATACTGACAGCCTCGATCTGCTGAGTGAACACATCGAAACCCGGCAGCATTTGCCAGAAGATTTGCTTAAATCCTTGCTGGATGCCCGTTTCTTCCAGTCTGGTATGCAAACCTTGCGTCAAATAGAATTTGCCCTGTTTGACCTGTCGATTCACAAACACAGTTCTGCTTTAAATGCCGAACAGGTACAAGCGACACTGGACGAAATTCGCCAAAAATATGCGGTCGCACCGACAGCCAGTTATAACCGTTTCCAGCATAGCTTTAGCCATATTTTTGCCGGAGGCTATGCTGCGGGTTATTACTCTTATAAGTGGGCCGAAGTTTTGGCCAGTGATGCCTTCGACCGTTTCGAAAAAGAAGGAATCTTTAATGTGCAGACCGGAAAAGAATTTCGTCAATTTATTCTAGCAGTTGGCGGAAAAGATACAGCACTTGACGCGTTTATCAATTTCCGCGGACGCGAGCCAAAAATAGATGCGTTATTACGTCATCAAGGTTGGACGAAGCCCTCTAAAAACGCTTAAACTAACTGTCTAAGATTGTTCGGAAGGTTAGGATGATGACTATCAAACGTCGTTTCATTGCAGGTGCTAAATGTCCAAAATGTGAAGCACTGGATCGGGTTGTCATGCTAACTTCTGGCGACGATGAATGGATTGAATGTATCGAGTGTGGCTATAGCGAAAACCGGCCAACACATGTCGAAGAACCACAAATGCCGGAACTGCCGGATGAGATTGGTGTCATTCAGTTCAAACCACGTCAGCCTAAATAAAAACAGGTTCAATATGACATTAGATCAAAGAAATGGCCCAAAACTTTTATTGGGCATTATGGGGGGATTAGTTGCAATCATTGCGCTTTTTTTGGCCTATCAATGGTTTTTTGCAACTTCAAACGAAACATTACCTGAACATGAAGGAGCCAGTTTAACGGCTCCTGCAAAACCTGCGGCTAAAGCTGAAAAACCAGCTGAACCGCTTGCTCAAGCCGAGCAGAAAACCATTCAGCTGGTGGATGAAAAAATTCTGAAAGAAGCTGTTCCAGAAAATGAATCACTCGCCAAAGAAGAAGTGGCCAAACTGGATGATATTCAAAGCCAGTTAAATGAACAGAAAGCCATGCTAAAAGCCCAACACGCCGACGCAGATGAGCTGATTGCACTGAAAGAAGAACAGATTAAATTACTCGAAGCTCAATTGGCTCAAAAACAATAATTTTATAGTTGAATATTCAGCTAAAATATCAGCACATGTTTTAGCTGATTTCTTTCATGTCCCTACCGACCAGCAATCGGAACCTGTTTACAGCACTTGCCTTACTGACCTGCTCTGCCTTTTTATTTTCTCTGATGGGCGTCTGTATTCGCTATGCCTCACACACGGTAGATAATCCCACTATTGTATTTTTTCGCAACTTTGTCGGCTTGTTTATTTTTCTGCCGTTTATTTACCGTAAAGGAATTGGATTTTTTAAAACCGAAAAAATCTGGATGCATAGCTGGCGGGCCGTGATCGGGCTGGTCGCCATGTATGGCTTCTTTTATGCGATTGCCCATTTAAAGCTGTCCAATGCCATGGTGTTTACCTATTCTTCCCCGATTTTTATTCCCCTGATTGCCTGGCTATTTCTGAAAGAAAAAATCACCAACGCCATGTTTCTTGCTGCAGCGATTGGTTTAATCGGTGTGATCTTTGTCGCCAAGCCGGATGCCGGCATGTTTAACCAGATGTCGATCATTGGACTAGGGGCAAGCTTGCTGGCGGCCATGGCATTTGTGACGGTTCGTGCGCTTACCAGTACCGAATCGCCAGAAAAAATCGTTTTTTATTTCTGTTTTATCGGCACCCTCATTTCCATGATTCCGATGTTCTGGTTATGGCGTCATTATACCTGGACTGAACTAGGTTTCTTAATTGGCGCGGGACTGCTGGCCAATATCAGCCAGATTTTCATGTCCAATGCCTATAAACTAGCACCTGCCGGACAAATTGGCCCGGTAAATTATATTGCCATTATTTTTGCCGGGATCTGGGGCTTTATCTTTTGGCAGGAAACACCAGATTATTACAGTTTAATCGGTTTCGGACTCATTTTAACTGCCATTATCCTGTGTAGTCCCTTGGTGAAAAAACGTTCAATCTAATCATTCAGCCAGTTTTTCCAATCATAAAAAAAGCACCCGAAGGTGCTTTTTTTAGCATGATCAATTAATGATACCAACCGAACAGTTTAAAAATATACGGCGTATAGGTCACAATCAGTAAAGACGGGAACAGCACCATAATCGGTAGCAACCAACGTTCATAACGGTAATAAAACTTGGTGTATTTGACCTTTGCTTCCGCATCGGCAGCACGAACCTCATCATCACCTACCGACATTCGAGTCAGCAGATGATTCAGCGCCACAGGCGGAGAGACATACCCTAATTCAAAGGCAACCAGCACAATCATCCAGAAATGGATGGGATGAATACCATTTTCATAAGCTACAGGTGCAATGGTGGCAGCCACCAGAATGACCGCACCAAACGGATCTGTCGTCATACCGACAATTGCCAGCAACAGTGCAATAAAGGCCAGTGAAATATAGATATTGCCCAGATGCGTTGGCAATAATTCAACCACTTCACTACGTTCAATCAAACCGCCTACACTTGCAGACAAAGCCATCAAGATAATCAGTGCACCAATATGTCCAACGGTTTCTGCTGAAGCAAACCACATGGAATGGGCAAAGCCGTGTGATTTTTCTCCCCCATGCGGTGTATGTTCGCGCATAAAGGTCGACTGTTTTTCATGTTCCAGGGTTAAAGCTGCATGACGGTCTGGTGGTGTCACAAAACGGTCACCCCACCATTTATCAAACATAATATAAGCAATCAGGATAATCGGCAGAATCACCGGAGCAGTGAATTCATCCATTTGGGTATCTAGACCCATCGTATACATTAAAATGACAACAACAGTAATCACGATATAAGGAATCACTGGCACAATGGCTTTTAACATGCCTGGAACCGCAATTTTCGGTGAATTGACACGGAAACGCGTTTCAGCCAGATATAACGATACACCAAGGAAAATAAATGCGGTCAGCCAGAAAACATAGATACCATGATTAAACAGTTCGTCAGAAGTCACATGACGACTATCCAGCATCGAGATCAAAATCACCAATAGACATGGACGAATCACCACACCTAAGGAACCGGACATGGCGGAAACAGCCAGGGCATATTGACGGCGTGAACCTGAATTCCATACTTCCTTATAAATGATCGCACCTGCTGCCACAACGAAAATGCCGGAAGCACCGGTATAGGCCGTTGGAATCGCAGCGGCAATCAAAATCAGCCAGGTCAAGGTTTCAGGGGCCAAATTCCAGGGACGTAAAATACCGAGGAATAAATCCATCACCCGGGTTTGGGTCAATAGCATACCCGCCCAGATAAACAGTGCCAGGTTTAAGAAAATGCCAGAGAATTCCACCAGAATTCCGAGGTAAATCCCTTGCCCCATTGGATAATCCATGACAAAGGTAAAAACAATCCCGGTCACTAATGCCATGTAGGCATATAAAGGTACACTCAGTAAAGCCAGTCCCAGATTACCCTTAGCTTCCTGTTTAGCCATAGGTGGTTTAAAGAGTTGTAACAGACTGATCAGGGTTAAGCTAATAAACAGGAAAATCCACAACCAGTAAACCGTCAGTGTTTCATACGTGGAAGTCACGCCTGAGTTGATAATGGAATGGTATTGGCTGAGTACCGATGCTGTCAGCAGACCATTACCCAATGCCATAAACAGGGCATAAACACGATAATCCAGCTTGGTGGTTGGAGCACGTAAGCCAATATGATGAAACTTGACTGAAGCGGTGATTGCAGCAACCACAACCATCAACAATAAAATAATGACACGGTTTTCAGTACCAAATTTAAAAACACCAAAGAATGAGGTTTCCAGGGTACGGTAAGTTCTTATCGTTGGATGATCATCCATATATTGAATGGCTTTGTCATAGAATTGATACTTTTCCTGGCACTGTTGCTGCCCTGCCAGAACCGAAGCCCGTACATCTGCTTCCGATGTAGTCCCGAAAATATCAGCGAACTCATCATTGGCATTGGCTTTCATTTGTTTTTGTACTTGCGCATCAATATCCGGATGTAAGTCACAGCTTGGCTTGGCGGGTTCTGCACGTAAAAAAGAATATTGCATGCCAATGTCTTCATTGCCATACAAACGTTCACCCACACGTAATAGCTGACCATGAATCATCTCACCAGTACCGATGATGAGTGTGAGTAAAAGTAGTAATAGAATGACAAAAGTCGAGATCCACTCTGTCCATATATAACGTAACAGACCTAATCCTGATCTGCTGTTTTCATCATTTTGCATGTGCATTCCTATTTTTTCTTTTAATCATTGCTACAACTTCAGCAATGCTACTTTCCTTTTCTGAATAGAAAACATCCTTTCTCTATTCAATCTATTTATTCTTATCAACAAATTTGCATTAACTCGATATCAATGAAAATGACAATATGTATTTTCTTTTCTGTTTTAAATGTCAATCTTGCCACTATTCAACAAAATATTCCCATAAAACATAAGCCAAAGCGATGACGACTCCTCCAATAACACCTAATAAATGTGCTTCAACCAGGACTGGACTGCCAATCAGTTCCGCTGTACCGACACTGCCCACCGTATTTTCCCAAAGCAATTTTCCCAGAATCAGGCACAACACCAAGGCAGCAAAATTGCGCTCTTTTCTATACAACAGATGCACACAGGCAACGGTGACATAAGCGCCATGTAAGACTCCAGACAGGCCGGCATAAGCTTCTATATCCGGAAAAAAATAATAAAAACACAGACTGATAAATGGCGGAAGTAATAAAAGTAAAGCAACGAAATGCCAGATTTTGACGCGTGGAAAGATGAAAGGTAAACAGGCAAAAGCCAGCATATTAAGCAGATAATGAATCCATCCCACATGTACCCAATGGGCAGTCCATAAACGCCAGAATTCTTTAAATAAATCAGCTTGCCAATAAATAAATGAGTCTGCAAAAACTTGAAGGCAGGCCGAAAAAGACATTACAAATGCAATAAAAATAATCTTTTGCATCAGAAACGGGTTTTTCATTGGCATGCCCCCCAGTTTAGAAATAACGGATTAAAAATAAAATATCATTCCAACCCATCTTGTCTTATATTCTCTTTCATCCCGTCCAATTTAAGAGGATGCAGCAGTCTCATTTTCAGTAAATAAATCATCCAGTTCTGCAGAATGATCCTGATCATCCCAGAAACGTTGCATGCCATCATCACTGGAGCGGATTCCAGTATGTTCAGTCCAGTAACGGTCTGAAATCCCCTGCACCATATTTTGCGCCATACTGTCTACCAGTCTGAACTGTGGATTAACCGGTTTTTCTTCAGAGCGGGCTGTGGCAAATGCTTTCAGTGCATCACGAATCTTGGCATCATCGCCACTAGCTTGAGCTGCGACCGCATACAGGGCATGTGACAAGCGTACACCTTTTTGTTCACCCAGTTGCACCGACTGTTTTAAAGTCTGATAAGGGTCGGGCTTACCATCTCCCGCACCCGGCAACAAGGTCCAAATGACTGCACGTGCAGCTTCTGGCGCACCCCAGAATTTGGCGTTATCCAGGCACACCATGCCGCGTTCCACCACTGCCGCAATATCTTTCGGTACATTGACGGCACCGCCAGAATTAATGTCATTGGTCATGGCCTGTAAGCCACTGATCATTCCCATTAAATATACCGTTTGATCGAGGTCACTTTTCATTCTTGGGCACCCATCACCTAGGGCCTTGTTATATTTTGTCGCCCAACGCTTTTCTAATAGCTGGTAGCCTGCATACTGACGCTGTGCGGCAATGGCAGCCCAGCGTTTTTGCTGGATACGGGCATCTTGTGCTTCTGAAACTTGCCCCGCTTTAGAAGCGCGTAAATAATGCAATTCTGCTTCCAAGGCCTGATTTTCAGCACAAATTCCTGATGAAGCATATAAAAGAACCGCAATACGGGTTGGGTCTGCCCCCATATCTTTGGTGGACATAATAGCAGGCGTTAAGGCATTGCCTGAATTGCATGCCATATCGGCATCATCCATGGCCAAGATAGGCGGTACAATATGTTTCTCACTAAAACCCAGGGCAATATTTGCCCCTGATTTAACCACTTGAGAACAACCTGATAATAAAGAACCTGTAACGATAATGACTGCCATACCCTGGCATATTTTTTGGACTTGCGACATTTTCCTGTCCTCTATAATTGTGTTTATGTCCATAGCACCTAAACATAGCAGATGCAAAATTTGAATAAAAGAGTATTCACTCTAATTTAGTTTGCTACTGTGCCACGAAATGACGTACGGAAAATTGACTGTATTCCATCAAGTTAAAAATTTTGGGCAAAAAAAAGTAGCATTGCGACGGTTCGGCACATGCTACTTATCAAGGGGTCAAAGCCTAACGGCTTTCAGGTTGTGCAAATCGATCCTTCAGCACTGTTCCTAGTCGCCCAATAACAATCGCCAAAACAATTGCTATCACCAGAAACATCCAAGTTGGAATCACCATGATGATTTCCTCAGTTGCTGTTGGTGGTTTTAATTTACATTTAGCTGAAATAATTCACTGGAAAAATTGTCTGACAATTGCAACATTTGTGATTTTTCTCATCAAACTGTCTTACAAAGAACAAAAAATATAACTATATATTTGATTATAAATAATTTAATTAAAATAAATTTTATACAACTGTCTAACAATTAGCTTAATTTAGCCAGTTTTTTCAGTGCTTTCCATTGCTTAAAAGGCAATTGATCAACCCAAATCAAGAGTGGCTTCTCCTGAAAATGCTGGAAATACACCACAATATAAAGCTGATGATCAATCAAATGACTAACCGACACACGTTTAACCTGTTGCGATTTTAAATGTGACAGTGACCATTCACGTGCATGCAAATGTTCCAAACAGATCGGTTGAGGGACTTTCAATCCATAGGCATAGGTCATTACACCTAGCACAATACACAGCAACCATAGCCATACGGGCAAGAGTTGCTGCAAAAGCACAATCAACAGAGTAAAAATGCTCAGCTGAAATATGCAGGCAAGACGGCTGCGTTTCAGCTGAAAACAACGGTTAGCCATGAACGTAATATTTCAACTTGGCAATCAAAGCTCTCATTTCCGGACGTGGCGGTTCAGACACTTCCATAAACCAATCTAACAGATCTGGGTCCTCTTGCGCGACCAACTCAGCAAAAGTTTCTTTCTCTGCTGCATCTGCCTGTAGATAATGATTTTTTACATAAGGGTCAAAATAAACATCAATCTCTTTTAAACCGCGACGAGCACGATAAATGACTTTGCGTTCTTCCAAGCTGATTTCTTCGCTCATAGCTAGCTCCCCAACAGTGTGAAATTTTTTGCTAGTTTACCCTATCCATCCCCCCTATTTCGAGCCATTTGCCCGAATTGACCAAATTCATCATTTTATTGCTACATTTGAGCATTCATCTCATTGTCGCTTGCGGTTCAATCTTCTAATTTTGATCTCATAATAACTTTGTAGATGGACAGAATAACAATGCAAGCAGCTGCGATTCGACCTTTAGCCAATATGTTACCACGTCATTTATTTAATGCCGAGCATGAAGCCTTCCGTGAAACCGTACGTAAATTTTATGAAAAGGAAGTGGTTCCCAATATTGCTAAATATGAACAGCAACAGCATGTGGACCGGAATTTATGGAACAAGGCCGGTGCCATGGGCTTACTCTGTGCGACCATGCCAGAGCAATACGGGGGTTCGGGTGTAGACCGTCTTTACAGCATGATCCTGATTGAAGAACAAGCTTATGCCATGGATTCAGCAACTGGATTTTCGTTACATTCGGATATTGTGGCCAACTACATCTGCAATTTTGGCAATGAGCAACAAAAGCAGTACTGGCTACCAAAAATGGCTACAGGTGAAGTCGTTACTGCCATTGCCATGACCGAACCGGGAACAGGATCTGACTTGCAAGCAGTACGTACCTCTGCTGTTTTGGATGGCAGTGATTATGTCATCAATGGTTCCAAAATTTTTATCACCAATGGCTACCTGTGTGACATGGCGATTGTGGTCTGCAAAACGGGCAGCGGTTATAAAGGTTCAGCTAATCTTTCTTTAATTATGGTCGAAGCTGACCATGCCGGTTTCAGTAAAGGCAAACCTTTAAATAAAATTGGTATGAAAGGACAAGATACCTGCGAGTTGTTCTTTGACAATGTCCGTGTGCCTAAAGAAAACTTACTCGGTATGGAAGGCATGGGTTTTATGATGTTGATGAAAGAACTGGCCTGGGAACGCATGCTGGTCGCGATCATTTGTCAGGCGGGAGCCGAAGCGGCATTCGCGCATACTGTACAATACACTAAACAGCGGCAAGCTTTTGGCAAGCCGATCAGTGCTTTTCAAAATACCCGCTTTAAACTGGCTGAATTAAGAACCGAAATCGATTTCTGTCGGGCTTATTTAGACCGCTGTATGGAATTACAGCTTGAAGAAAAATTGGGTATTGATGCAGCTGCTGCTGCGAAATATAAAATTTCCGAGATGTTTTCTAAAGTCGTGGATGAATGCCTACAGCTGCATGGCGGTTATGGCTACATGATGGAATACCCGATTGCACGTGCCTATATCGATAACCGTGCCAATCGCATTTATGCTGGTACCAATGAAATTATGAAAGAACTGATTTCACGTTCGCTATAATCAACATTTATTTCTATGCCGGTTCAATGCTTGGTGCTCTATCTGTAGCAGCTTGCAGCAGAATAAAAGCTGACAACTTGAACTCATAATTCAATAGGTATAAAAGAGGGAGCATTACTGCTCTCTCTTCAAAAAATAATGAAATTCAATTATGAGACTAAACGCGGCGTCGCACTTTTCTTATCTTGTTGCTCACGTTTATGAAATTTAAGCACACCATCATCAAAGCGTGCATGCTTTAATTGTTTACGGTCAGCCAGATAATTATTGGAGACACTCCAAGGTGCATGCTTGCCCTGTTTCGGCATGACATCAGCAGCACGGGCAATATAACCTGAACTCAGACTGCCCATCACCGTATCTTCCATCAGTTCGGTCGCATCGCCTTTTGGGATCACTTCATCATAGCCATTTTTGTCCATATAATTGATCATACGACAGATATAATCTGCTGCAATATCGACTTTCAGTGTCCAGGAAGCATTGATATAGCCAATAATCATCGCCATATTTGGCACATCACTGACCATGATGCCCTGATACAGCATATGTTGAGAGGTATTCATCAGCTTGCCATCAATCGTGGCCTGAATACCGCCTAAAATCTGAATATTCAATCCGGTTGCAGAAACGACAATATCCGCATCCAAATGTTTACCTGACTTTAACTGAATACCCGTTTCAGTAAATTTTTCAATTTGATCCGTTTCAACTGAAGCACGGCCTTCACGCAGAATTTTAAACAGATCACCATCCGGTACCACACATAAACGCTGATCCCAAGGTTCATAGTTCGGGGTAAAGTGTTTCATATCCACCTTACCTTTAAGCTGAAACTGCACTGACTTCAGCAACAGTGTTTTCAGCAGTTTCGGCTGTTTCTGTGCCAGAGCATAAATACCGCGTTGCATACCAATATTACGTGCACGCGTTAATTTATAGGCCAGATCTTCCGGTAAGATCTTACGCATTTTGTCATAGACCAGATCAATTGACGGCACAGAGGCAATATAGGTTGGGGAGCGTTGCAGCATGGTGACATGCGCTGCACCACCTTTCGCCATGGCTGGCACTAAGGTAATCGCTGTGGCTCCACTACCAATAATTACGACCTTTTTACCAGAATAATCTAGCTGCTCAGGCCAATGTTGCGGATGAATAAACTCGCCTTTAAATGCAGACTGATTTGGAAATTCAGGTTGGAACCCCTGATCGTAATTATAATAACCTGTGCAACCTAAAACAAAATTGGTCACCCAGGTTTGCTTTTTTTGAGCTGCATCTTCAATTTCAACCACCCACTTTTTATTAGCCGAATTATAATTCGCCGCCAAAACCCGATGCTGAAAATGGATTTTATTTTTAAGCTGATACTCGTCAATCACTTCAGATAAATAATTTTTGATGGATGGACCATCCGCCAAGACGCTGTCTTTTTGCCACGGCTTAAAATTAAAACCAAAGGTCGACATATCTGAATCGGAGCGGATTCCCGGATATTTGAATAAATCCCAAGTTCCGCCAAAACTTTCACGACGCTCAATAATTTCAAACTGGCGTTGTGGGCAATTTTTCGAAAGATGAACAGCTAGACCAATACCCGAAATACCGGCACCGACAATCAACACATCAATATGTTTTTCCATGTTCTTTTTATAACCTGTTTAAGCTTTATTTTATTAAACCATAAAATTGACAATACTCAATGTCAAGTTTGTATGAAAGTCATAAAAAATATGTCAGTTCAGGACAAAAGTTTAAATTATCAGAGAATTAAAAATCATCAGGCATAAAAAAGACCGGTGAAACACCGGTCTTTTTTAAAACAACTGAAGCTCTTCTTGCGAAATTAGTTAACTTCGCGATCTACTAGCTCAACGTAAGCCATCGGTGCAGCATCACCTGCACGGAAGCCCGCTTTAAGAACACGTAGATAACCGCCGTTACGTTCTTTGTAACGAGGGCCAAGAACGGTAAATAATTTACCAACAGTTGCTGCTGAACGAGTACGAGCAAACGCCAAACGACGGTTTGCAACAGTATCGTTTTTAGCTAAAGTGATTAAAGGCTCAGCTACACGACGTAACTCTTTAGCTTTAGGCACAGTTGTTTTAATCAACTCGTGCTCGAACAAAGAGTTAGCCATGTTTTGGAACATCGCTTTACGATGACTGCTTGTACGGCCTAATTTCACACCACTATTACGATGACGCATGGTGATAGTCCTACTTAATTAACGGCTACGATAGGCAAAACGGTCGTCCATACGGAGACTAGCTGGTGGCCAGTTCTCTAAACGCATGCCGAGTTGTAAGCCTTTAGAAGCCAGAACATCTTTGATTTCAGTTAACGATTTTTTACCGAGGTTAGGAGTTTTTAACAACTCCACTTCAGTACGTTGAACCAAATCACCGATGTAGTAAATATTTTCTGCTTTCAAACAGTTAGCAGAACGAACAGTAAGCTCTAGATCATCTACTGGACGAAGCAAGATTGGATCCACTTCTTCGCGAGGCTCTTGAGCAACAGGAGCTTGATCTTTCTGAAGATCAACAAAAATTGCAATTTGTTGTTGCAAGATTGTTGCCGCTTTACGGATTGCTTCTTCAGGATCAACTGTACCGTTTGTTTCAAGATCAATGATCAGTTTATCAAGGTCAGTACGTTGTTCTACACGAGCATTTTCTACTGTATAAGACACACGTTTGATTGGGCTATAAGAAGCATCTAACTGTAAGCGACCCACAGGGCGAGTCTCGCCTTCTGGGAAACGTGAGTCAGAAGTTTCATAACCACGACCTTGAGAAACTTTCAGGCGCATTTTTAAATTGCCTGAAGCACTTAAAGTGCCGATCAAATGCTCAGGGTTTACCACTTCAACATTATGAGGTAAACGAAGATCAACGGCTGTTACATCGCCTGGACCTTGTTTTTCTAATGTCAAATATGCTTCGTTTTGATCGAACAGCTTAATCGACAATCCTTTTAGGTTCAGCAAGAGCTCGACGATGTCCTGCTGCAAGCCTTCCAAGGTACTGTACTCGTGCTCAACCCCTTCTATTTCAACTTCAACCACAGCAGCGCCAGATAAAGAAGAAAGAAGGATACGACGTAAAGCATTACCAAGAGTATGACCAAAGCCACGCTCTAATGGTTCCAGAATCACTTTTGCCGAGGTCCCGCTAGCCGCTTCGACCTTGATCGCTTGCGGAGTTAGAAACTCATTTGCAGTACGCGTCATTATTGCTACCTCAAGGATTATTTAGAATACAATTCTACAATCAAGCTTTCGTTGATTTCAGCAGGTAAATCAGAACGATCCGGTGCAGCTTTAAACGTACCTTCTAATTTTGAATGGTCAACTTCCATCCAAGAAGGAATACCACGTTGAGCAGCCAATTCAATTGCGCCTTTAATACGCAATTGTTGTTTAGCACCTTCGTGAACTGCGATTACATCGCCAGCTTTAACTTGGATAGACGCGATGTTAACACGACGACCATTCAAAGTAATGCTACGGTGAGATACAAGCTGACGAGCTTCTGCACGTGTAGAACCAAAACCCATGCGATAAACTACGTTATCAAGGCGGCTTTCAAGCAGTTTCAACAAGTTTTCACCTGTTGCGCCTTTAACACGAGCAGCTTCTTTATAGTAGTTACTAAATTGACGTTCTAACACACCGTACATACGACGTACTTTTTGTTTTTCACGTAATTGTAGTGAGTACTCAGATTGTTTGCTGCCACGAGCCCCGCCATGTTGGCCAGGTGCTTTAGCATGTTTTTTTGTCTTAACGTCAAATGGTTTAACGCCAGATTTTAATTGCAGGTCTGTCCCTTCGCGGCGAGAGAGTTTGCATTTTGGACCAATATAACGAGCCATGAATGATTCTCCTTACACACGACGTTTTTTAGGTGGACGACAACCGTTGTGCGGGATTGGCGTCACATCGGTAATGCTGTTAATTTTATAACCCACTGCACCTAAAGCACGAACCGCAGACTCACGACCAGGACCAGGACCTTTTACAAGGACATCCAAGTTTTTCAAACCGTAATCCAAAGCTGCTTTACCAGCAACTTCAGCAGCTACCTGAGCAGCAAACGGAGTTGATTTACGTGATCCACGGAAGCCTTGTCCACCTGAAGTGGCCCAAGCCAGTGCATTACCTTGACGATCGGTAATAGTCACAATGGTGTTATTAAAAGAAGCGTGAATGTGTGCAACACCTTCAGAGACGGTACGAGTGACCTTCTTGCGTGTGCGAGTATCTTTAGCCATCTTTTAGCTTCCAGAAATCTTATTTCTTAATAGGTTTGCGCGGACCTTTACGGGTACGTGCGTTAGTTTTGGTGCGTTGTCCACGGACAGGCAAGCTGCGACGATGACGAAGACCGCGGTAGCAGCCTAAATCCATTAAACGTTTAATGTTCATGGAAATTTCGCGACGTAAATCACCTTCGGTTGGAACCTTGGTAATTTCTGCACGAATCGCATCAAGCTGAGCATCATCCAATTCACGGATCTTAGTAGTTGGTGCAATACCAGCAGCAGCTAAGATGTTCTTAGCAGTGTGGCGACCGATACCAAAAATATACGTGAGGGAGATAACAGCATGCTTGTTATCCGGAATGTTTACACCGGCAATACGAGCCATTCACTTTCTCCAAAAAGGCAGTAGAGATAATCAACCGCCCCACAAATATCTTGAGGGGCGGATAATAACCTAATTAGCCTACTGAAATCAACAGGTCTTGATCAGATTAACCTTGACGCTGCTTATGACGAGGTTCAGCGCTACAAATCACGCGGATAACCCCATTACGACGGATAACTTTACAGCTACCACAAATTTTTTTAACAGAAGCTTGTACTTTCATGATGAAACCTCAAGTGCGCTTATCCTTTAGGATGAGCAGTCGTTTTTCTCATTAACGTTTGATTGTCATATTGGTGCGAAGTGAGATGGGCTTGTAGCTGAGCCATAAAGTCCATCACAACAACCACTACGATCAGCAAAGATGTACCACCCAAATGGAATGGAATACCAAAGGAACTTTGCAGAATCATTGGCATCAAACAGATGACCGTAATATAAATTGCACCAATGAATGTCAAACGATTAAGAATATGATCTAAGTAACGAGCAGTTTGCTCACCTGGGCGAATACCAGGTACATAAGCTCCGCTGCGTTTCAAGTTCTCTGATACTTCTTTAGGACTGAACACAAGTGCAGTATAGAAATAACAGAAAAAGATAATTAACGCACCGAAGAGCACCAAATACAAAGGTTGTCCAGGCGATAATACCAATGCCAAATCTTGTAGGCTACGCTTTACGATTCCTGCATTTGGATCAGAACTACCCAACCATTGACCTAAACTTGCAGGGAACAGCAATAATGAACTCGCAAAAATTGCTGGAATAACCCCCGCCATATTCAATTTCAATGGCAAATGTGTCTGCTGTGCAGTAAATACGCGACGCCCTTGTTGCTTTTGAGCATAGTTAACCGGTATACGACGTTGTGCCTTTTCAATAAATACAATCGCAGCAAGAACCGCAACTGAAAGTAATGCAAATACAGCCAGACCAATTAAGCTCGATTGACCATTATCCACCGAAGTGAATGCTTGAATTACAATATTTGGCAAACCAGCAACGATACCTGCAAAAATGATCATAGAGATCCCATTACCAACACCACGTTCGGTAATTTGCTCTCCCAACCACATTAAGAACATAGTGCCTGCAACCAATGAAGTTACAGCAGGAATGTAAAAAGCCAGTCCTGAGGTCAAGGTAATTCCTTGGCTAATCAGACCAGCACACATACCCACACCTTGTACCAATGCAAGTAATAACGTGCCGTAACGCGTATATTGATTAATCTTACGCTTACCCTGCTCGCCTTCTTTCTTTAACGCTTCCAGCGAAGGAACGACTGTTGACATCAACTGCACGATAATCGATGCAGAGATATATGGCATGATTCCCAACGCAAGAATTGACATTCGCTCTAATGCTCCGCCAGAGAACATATTAAACAAACCTAAGAAAGTACCTTCATTAGCTTTGAAAAAACGTTCTAAAGCGACATTATCAATACCCGGCAGCGGAATATGTGCTCCTAGTCGAAAGACCAGTAATGCGCCAATCAAAAACATTAATCGACGAATAATTTCACGATATTTCACATGAAATGGCTGGCCTTTCATCATGTTGACATGACCTGAAGAACTAGGAGACATAGACACTAGCGATTACTCCTCGACTTTACCGCCAGCAGCTTCAACAGCAGCTTTAGCGCCTTTAGTCAAAGCAACACCTTGTACAGTGAATGCACGAGTAATATCACCAGAAAGTACGATACGAGCACGAGTCATATCTTTACGTACAACATTGGCAGCTTTTAAAGTTTCAAGTGAAATGATATCACCTTCAACTTTAGCAAGCTCTGATAAACGTACTTCAGCAGTTTTTAAAGCAAGTTGGCTAGTGAAGCCGAATTTAGGTAAACGACGATATAACGCAGTTTGACCACCTTCGAAACCTGGACGTACGCCACCGCTCTTACGTGATTTTTGACCTTTGACACCACGGCCACCAGTCTTACCAACGCCAGAACCGATACCACGGCCTAAACGAAGGTTTTCACGTTTAGCACCTTCTGCAGGTGCAATAGTATTTAAACGCAGAGTCATGGCTTATTCCTCTACACTAACCATATAGTAGACTTGGTTGATCATACCGCGGTTAGAAGGCGTATCTTGCACTTCTACAGTATGACCAATACGACGCAGACCTAAACCTTTAAGGCTAAGCTTGTGATTTTTCAAGCGGTGCGCAGAAGATTTAGTCTGGGTAACTTTAATCGTTTTCATGATTGATTACCCTTGAATTTGTTCTACTGAAAGACCACGTTTCGCAGCGACTTTCTCAGGAGAAGTCATGTCACGCAAACCTTTAAAAGTTGCGTTCACTACGTTAGCAGCGTTTGTAGAACCATAGCATTTTGTCAATACGTTATGTACGCCAACAGCTTCTAGAACTGCACGCATAGCACCACCAGCAATTACACCAGTACCTTCAGAAGCAGGTTGCATGTAAACGCGGCTTGCACCATGACGAGCATTAATAGGGTGTTGTACAGTACCGTTAACAAGCTCAACAGTAATCATGTTACGACGTGCAGCTTCAAGTGCTTTAGAAATAGCAGCTGGAACTTCACGTGCTTTACCACGACCAAAACCTACGCGACCATTACCATCACCCACAACAGTTAGTGCTGTGAAAGAGAAGATACGACCACCCTTAACAACTTTGGCTACACGATCAACGGCAACCAGCTTTTCAACAAGACCTTCGTTTTGTTCAACTTTAGCCATGATTAGAACTCCAAGCCGTTTTCACGAGCAGCATCAGCCAAGGCTTTGATACGACCATGATATTTGAAACCAGAACGGTCAAATGCAACTTTAGTTACGCCAGCTGCTTTCGCACGTTCTGCAATTAAAGCACCCACTTTTTGAGCCGCATCAACGTTACCAGTTGTACCAGCACGTAAAGTAGCATCTAAAGTTGAAGCTTGAGCTAAAACTTTGCCACCATCTGCTGAGATAACTTGAGCATAGATGTGACGCGGTGTGCGGTTTACACACAAGCGAGTCGCACCCAATGCACGAATGTGCAAGCGTGTGCTTTTCGCACGACGCAAACGGGATTGTTTCTTTTCGTTCATAAGAACCTCGCGCCTTATTTCTTCTTAGCTTCTTTACGAAGTACAACTTCGTCAGAATAACGAACACCTTTACCTTTATAAGGCTCTGGTGGACGGTAACCACGGATATCTGCAGCAACTTGACCTAAAGCTGCTTTATCAGCAGATTTAAGAATGATTTCAGTCGCTGTAGGAGTTTCAGCAGTTACACCTTCTGGAAGGTTGTAATCAATCGGGTGAGAGAAACCAAGGTTAAGGTTAACAACGTTACCTTTAACCGCAGCTTTATAACCAACACCGATAAGTTGTAACTTGCGTTCGAAACCTTCGCTAACACCTTTTACAAGGTTGTTTAACACAGCGCGAGCAGTACCAGCTTGCATCCAAGCGTCTTTCGACTCAGCTTTAGGAGCAATTTGAAGTTGACCTTCTTCCTGTTTTAGCTCGACCAGCGCATGCAGGTTGAAAGACAATGTACCTTTGCTGCCTTTCACTTCGACCTGCCGGCCGTTCTGAGTAACTGTTACACCGTTAGGTACAGTTACTGGGGCTTTAGCCACACGAGACATGAGGAATCACCTATTAAGAAACAAAAGCAATAACTTCACCACCGATGCCCGCAGCACGTGCAGCGCGATCAGTCATGATGCCTTTGCTTGTAGAAACAATTGCAATACCCAAACCTTGCTTAACGCTAGGAAGTGCATCTTTACCGCGATACTGACGTAGACCTGGACGGCTTACACGTTTCACAGTTTCGATAACTGGTTTGCCTTCAAAATATTTTAACGTAAGTGTTAAAGTTGGTTTGCCTTCAGCATCTGCAACTTCTACGTTTGAAATATAACCTTCTTGTTGAAGTACGTTTGCAATTGCAACCTTCAACTTAGAATTTGGCATAGAAACAGTTTGTTTCTTTGCCATTTGTGCGTTACGAACACGGGTTAACATGTCGGCAACGGTATCTTGCATACTCATTTATAGTGCTCCTTACCAGCTTGCCTTAACAACGCCCGGTACATCACCTTGCATTACTGTATCGCGTAATTTGTTACGGCTTAAACCGAACTTACGGAAGTAACCATGAGGACGACCAGTTAAACCACAACGGTTACGTAGACGTACTGGAGACGCATTACGTGGTAATGCCTGTAACTTCATCATCGCATCGAAACGTTCTTCGTCGCTCGCATTTACATTTGCAATCGTAGCTTTTAATTCAGCACGTTTTGCAGCAAATTTAGCAACTGTTTTTTCGCGTTTCAATTCGCGATTAATCATACCTTTCTTAGCCATATCGACCTCTTATTTGAACGGGAAGCCGAATGCACGCATAAGCGCACGGCCTTCGTCATCGGTGCGAGCAGTCGTAGTAATGGTAATGTCCATACCACGAATACGATCAATCTTATCGAAATCGATTTCAGGGAACATGATTTGTTCCTTCAAACCCATCGAATAGTTACCACGACCATCAAATGATTTCGCAGAAAAACCGCGGAAGTCACGAATACGAGGGATCGCGATAGAGATCAAACGGTCTAAGAATTCGTACATTTGTTCGCCGCGTAAAGTAACTTTACAACCAATCGGCCAACCATCACGGATTTTGAAACCAGCGATTGATTTGCGAGCTAGAGTAAGAACTGGTTTTTGACCAGCAATCGCTTGCATATCAGAAAGAGCGCCATCTAACAATTTCTTGTCAGCTGATGCCGCACCAACACCCATGTTAATGGTGATTTTAGTGATGCGAGGAATCTCCATCACATTTTTAACGCCCAATTGCTCTTGTAACTGAGCTTTAAGTACGTCGTTGTAACGTGTTTTAAGTCTGGCCATTGCCTATTTCAACCTATTACTTCGCTACCGCCACTGATTCACCGTTAGATTTATAAACGCGAGTTTTCACGCCTTCAATCGTTTGGTAACCAACACGGTCAGCCTTTTGGGTTGTAGCATTAAAAATTGCCACGTTTGAGATATGAAGCTCAGCTTCTTGAGTTACGATGCCGCCTTCAGCGCCAGTAGCTCGGTTAGGCTTTTGATGCTTCTTCACCAAGTTAAGGCCTTCAACCTTAACGCGGTCATTAGAAACTGACAACACAGTACCCTGTTTGCCTTTTTCTTTACCTGCGATCACAATTACTTGATCGCCTTTTTTAATCTTAGCCATGAGTGCCTCTTATAGAACTTCAGGAGCCAATGAAATGATTTTCATGAACTGTTCAGTACGAAGTTCACGAGTCACTGGTCCGAAAATACGAGTTGCAATCGGCGCTTTGTTGTTGTTCAAAATTACAGCAGCGTTATCGTCGAAACGAATCACTGAACCGTCTGGACGACGGATACCAAATTTTGTACGTACAACTACAGCATTCATCACGTCACCTTTTTTAACACGTGCGCGTGGAATAGCTTCTTTTACAGTAACTTTAATAATGTCGCCAACAGAAGCATAACGACGATGTGAACCACCAAGTACTTTAATACATTGTACGCGGCGAGCACCACTGTTGTCTGCTACGTCGAGCATACTTTCGGTTTGAATCATTGCCCTACTCCAAAACCGAGCATCACCGGTCACATTTCGAAAGGCTCAAAGAGTACTCGAAATTAACCGATGATGCAACAAGAACGTCTAATTACTCAGCAGCTGCTTCAATCACTTCAACTAAAGTCCAAGACTTAGTTTTAGAAATTGGGCGGCTTTCTTTAATGGTCACTACGTCGCCAGTTTTAGCAACATTGTTCTCATCATGAGCGTGTAATTTAGTTGAACGGCGGATTGATTTGCCATACAACGGGTGTTGAACGCGGCGTTCAATAAGCACAACAATAGACTTGTCCATTTTGTCGCTTACAACTTTACCGGTTAACGTGCGAACTGTTTGTTCACTCATTGTCCGTTCCCCTGTTTTTCGGTAAGGAGTGTCTTGATACGAGCAATAGTCTTACGAGTAAGCGCAACTTCATGCGATTTACCCAATTGACCAGTTGCCTTAGCCATACGAAGACGGAATTGGTTAAGCTGTTGCTCATCAAGCAAAGCTGTCAACTCTTCTACCGATTTTTCACGTAGATCTTTAGTTTTCATTACATTACCGTCCGAGTCACGATAGTGGTTTTAAACGGAAGTTTAGCAGCTGCAAGCGTAAATGCTTCACGAGCCAATTCTTCGTTAACACCATCAATTTCGTACAAGACTTTACCTGGTTTGATTTGGCAAACCCAGTATTCCACAGAACCTTTACCTTTACCCATACGAACTTCTAATGGTTTTTCAGTAATTGGCTTGTCCGGGAAAACACGGATAAAGATCTTACCACCACGTTTAATACGACGGCTAATTGTACGACGCGCAGCTTCAATTTGACGCGCAGTCATTTGACCACGTTCAATAGATTTAAGTGCGATAGTACCGAAAGATACTGTGCTACCACGGTGTGCTAGACCAGTGTTACGGCCTTTTTGCACTTTGCGGAATTTAGTACGTTTAGGTTGCAACATGGATTATTCTCCTTTTTCAGCAGAACGATCATTGCGACGACCACGACGCTCTTGACCTTCACCACGACCGCGACCGCGTTTAGCTGGACGTTCTTCAGCAGGAGCAGGGTTCATGACTTGTTTCATGCCACCTAAGATCTCACCACGGAAAATCCAAACTTTAACACCAATCGTACCGTAAGTAGTTTCAGCACGCATAGTAGCGTAGTCGATGTCTGCACGAAGTGTATGCAAAGGTACACGACCTTCACGATACCATTCAGTACGTGCAATCTCAGCACCACCTAAACGACCAGAAACTTCAACTTTGATACCTTTAGCACCAGCACGCATCGTGTTCTGAACCGCACGCTTCATAGCACGACGGAACATTACACGTTTCTCTAATTGAGAAGCGATCGCTTCAGCAACTAAACGAGCGTCTAAGTCTGGGCGATCGATTTCGTTGATGCTTACTTGCGCAGGAACACCCATAATAGATGTTAATTCGCGTTGTAATTTTTCAATGTCTTCGCCTTTTTTACCGATAACGATACCAGGACGAGCAGTGCTAATAGTAATTTTAGCAGCGCCTGTAGGACGTTCGATAAGAATATTGCTGATCATTGCATTCTTAAGTTTTTTAATTAAAAACTCACGAACTTGCAAATCTTTAAGCAAGTATTCAGCGTATTGTTTCGGATTCGCATACCAGTTAGCGTTATGACGTTTCACAACACCTAGGCGGATACCGATTGGATGAACCTTCTGACCCATATCAAACCCCTACCTTAACGGTGATGTGACAAGTACGCTTAGTAATACGATCTGCACGGCCTTTAGCACGTGGCATAATACGTTTAAGGCTAATGCCTTCGTCAACGTAAATCGTAGATACTGTAAGGTCGTCTACATCTAAACTGTTATTATGTTCAGCGTTTGCAATCGCAGATTCCAACGCTTTTTTCACTAAAACTGCAGCTTTTTTGTTGCTGAAGTTCAAGATATTTAAAGCGTGAGCAACAGATTTGCCACGGATCAGATCTGCAACCAAACGTGCTTTTTGTGCCGAGATAGCGGCACCGCGTAATTTAGCAGTAACTTCCATCATCGCACCTTAACGTTTAGATTTCTTGTCAACACCGTGACCACGATAGGTACGAGTTGGCGCGAATTCACCGAGTTTATGACCAACCATGTGTTCAGATACAATCACTGGAACATGGTTACGACCATTATGAACAGAAATTGTTAGACCAACAAAATCTGGGAGAATCATCGAACGACGCGACCAAGTTTTGATCGGCTTGCGAGAGTTACTCGCTACAGCCGCTTCAACCTTAGCGAACAAGTGCGCATCGACGAATGGGCCTTTTTTCAGAGAACGAGGCATTGTCAGATTCCTTTACTTGTTACTTAACGCGACGGTCGCGAATAATCATCTTAGTCGTACGCTTGTTGGTACGTGTCTTGTACCCTTTAGCTTTTTGACCCCATGGGCTTACAGGTTGAATACCTTTGTTACGCCCTTCACCACCACCGTGTGGATGGTCAACTGGGTTCATCGCCATACCACGAACGGTAGGACGAACACCACGCCAGCGTGATGCACCAGCTTTACCTAGTGAACGAAGGTTGCTTTCTGAGTTAGAAACTTCACCCAAAACAGCACGGCATTCAACGTGAATTTTACGCATTTCACCAGAACGTAAACGAACGATAGCGTAAGAACCGTCACGACCCAACAACTGAACAGAAGTACCAGCTGAACGAGCTAATTGCGCGCCTTTGCCGATTTTAAGTTCGATGTTGTGAAGAGTAGAACCGATAGGCATGTTGCGAAGTGGCAAGCAGTTACCTGGACGAATTGGAGCATCGTTACCAGATTGTACTTTATCACCAGCACGCAAACCTTTAGGCGCAATGATGTAACGACGTTCACCGTCAGCATATTTCAATAAAGCAATATGAGCTGTACGGTTAGGATCGTATTCAATACGTTCAACTACAGCTGGAATGCCGTCTTTGTTACGTTTGAAGTCAACGATACGGTAGTGTTGTTTATGACCACCACCAACGTGACGAGTTGTAATGTGACCGTTGTTATTACGACCACCAGTACGTTTTTTAGCTTCAACCAACGGAGCATAAGGCGCACCTTTGTGAAGATGGTCGTGAACGACTTTCTCTACAAAGCGACGTCCTGGTGACGTTGGCTTACATTTTTGAATAGGCATAATTCTCGTCCTTATTCCGCTGCGCTTTCAGCGGTATCGCCCAAGTCAGCCATTTCAACATCTTGGCCAGCTTTCAGGGTGACGTATGCTTTTTTAACATCAGAACGACGTCCTAATGTTTTACCAAAGCGTTTAGTCTTACCTTTAGTGATCGTTGTGTTAACTTTAACAACTTGAACACCAAAGAGTTGTTCCACTGCTTTTTTGATTTCAAGTTTGTTTGCATTTAATGCAACTTTAAAAACTTGAACACCAGCAGTTTCACCTAAAACTTGTGCTTTTTCTGAGAATACAGGTCCTTGCAGGACTTGATAGATACGTTCGTTGTTCATCCGAGTTCTACCTCAATTTTCTTAGCAGCAGCTACAGACATAACAACTTTGTCGAACGCGATCAAGCTAACAGGATCAATTGCAGCAGCATCAACCACATCAACGTGTGGAATGTTACGTGCAGCAAGATACAAGTTCTCATCAACAGCATCAGTAACGATTAATGCACGAGTAGCATTCAAGTCGTTAAGTTTTGCAAGCAACTCTTTAGTTTTTGGAGCAGCAACAGCAAACTCTTCAACTAAAACCAAGCGATCTTGACGAACAAGTTCAGCCAGGATGCATTGCATAGCACCGCGGTACATTTTACGGTTAACTTTTTGAGACCAATCTTGTGGACGAGCAGCAAAAGTTTTACCACCACCTACCCAGATCGGGCTACGAATAGAACCAGCACGCGCACGGCCAGTACCTTTTTGACGGAATGGCTTTTTACCACCGCCAGATACGTCAGCACGTGATTTCTGAGCTTTCGAACCTTGACGACCACCAGCTAAGTAAGCTGTAACAACTTGGTGTACAAGAGCTTCGTTAAATTCACGACCGAAAGCAACTTCAGATAATTCAACAGCAGAGCCGGAAACAGTATTTAAATTCACGTTATTTCCCCTCAGGCCTTGATCGTAGGACGAACAGTTACGTCGCCACCAGTAGCACCAGGAACCGCGCCTTTAACAACCAGAACTGAACGTTCAGCGTCGATAGCAACGATTTCAAGACCCTGTGTAGTTACGCGTTCAGCACCTAAATGGCCAGCCATTTTTTTGCCTTTGAACACGCGACCAGGAGTCTGGTTTTGACCTGTAGAACCTAGAACACGGTGAGAAACAGAGTTACCGTGAGTAGCGTCTTGAGTACGGAAGTTCCAACGCTTAACACCACCTTGGAAGCCTTTACCTTTAGACTGGCCAGTTACGTCAACAATTTGACCTACTGTGAACAAATCTACACCGATAGTAGCGCCAACTTCACGACCTTCAAGCTCAGCTTCTGATACGCGGAATTCTTGAACCAGACGACCAGCAGCAACACCCGCTTTAGCGAAGTGACCTTTCTGAGCGTTAGTTACGCGAGATTCGCGACGTTCACCAGTAGTGATTTGAATCGCTTGATAACCATCAGTTTCAAGCGTTTTGATTTGAGTGATGCGGTTAGGATCAACCTCAATCACTGTTACAGGTACAGAAACACCAGCATCTGTAAAGATACGAGTCATACCGCACTTGCGACCGACTAAACCAATAGCCATGTGCATAAACCTCTAAAAAAGCGGCCTAATTAACTTAGAGCGTTAATTAACCGAAAGCCTTAACCCAAAGCGATCTGAACATCAACACCAGCTGCAAGATCCAACTTCATCAATGCATCAACAGTTTTATCTGTAGGTTGAACGATGTCGATCAAACGTTTGTAAGTGCGAATCTCGTATTGGTCACGCGCATCTTTGTTAACGTGTGGTGATGTTAAAACGTTGAAACGTTCGATGCGAGTAGGCATCGGGATTGGACCACACACTTGTGCGCCAGTACGTTTTGCTGTTTCTACGATCTCTTGAGCTGATTGATCAATTAAACGGTGATCAAAAGACTTAAGACGGATACGAATTCTCTGGTTAGACATACCAGTTAACTCCAAGCCAAATATATATAAAGAATCACTCTTGACGCATCTCACCCCACTTTATGTGGGCAAGTGTCAAGAGCAGTGAATTATCACTAAGGTCATGATCGATGCCACGACTGTCACGATGTTAACTACTTTATTCGTAGCCAACCCCCTTTCATCAAAGGGTCGCTCATTATAGCGATTGTTTAACGCTTAAGCAAATCCCTTTTTAACTTTTTCCTCTTTTTTTCTGTTTATCCTTTTAGTGTTTTGTTTAAAAATAACTCAGCATGCAGTTTTTTGTAAAACGTACTCTATCGCTTGATTTAGTATTTGATTTCCTTTAATAAAGTCACTTTTAGACATACTTTTTAATTGACGTTCCGTTTGCACATATTGACCGGAAAAGCTCTCTAACTCTTCATCATTTTCTAAAAACAGTTGCAGTACCTCCGGGGTTATTTCAGGATGAAATTGAAATCCCAAGACATTTTTTCCAATTTGATACATTTGATTGCGGCAGGCATCATTTTCCGCCAGATGAATAGCGCCTTTCGGGATTTCAAAGGTTTCACTGTGCCATTGCATGACCTTAAACTGTTCTGGCAACTCAAAACACTCTTCAGACACATGCTTGACCCTACGTACCTCTGTCAAACCTAACTCCTGCTGTTCATTGCGCCTGACTGCCGCCCCCAAAGCATTGGCAATCAATTGCCCGCCCAGACACAAACCAATGGCCGGTTTACCCATAGATAAATAACGCCTGATCCAGCGCTTTTCTACTTTTAACCAGGGATAATTTGCTTCATCATTAACACTCATTGTTCCACCCATAATGATGAGCAAATCTACATCTTCCACTTGCGGCAAAGCCTCGATATCAAGTGGTCGATCTACAGGTAAGGCAAAAAATTCCGTTGCGGTAATTTTAGCGTGATGCTGTTTTAAGAATTGATAACAACTGCCAAACCCTTCACCAGCAATATGCTGAAAATAATGTACTCTTAAATGCGACTTCATGCGCCTCCGCCTATTGTTTTAGCTCTGCCATAGTTTTTAGCAAGAATGAAGCCAACTTTAGGCGTAAATTAAGGTTTCTATACATTTCGGCATTTATATAGCCTAATCCGCGTGTTTCTCTTAAGCTAAGACTAATTTTGGTACGACTTAGAGCATCACCTTGAAAAAAAACTCACAAACAGCACTCATTCACGCACCACGAAAAGCCCCACAATATATTTCTACCGTTCAACCTCCCGTGTTTCGTGCATCGACGATTATTTTTAAAAACACCGATGCACTGTTTAATCGCCACTGGAGCGATGATTATGATTATAGTTATGGCACCCACGGCACGCCTACAACCTTTACTTTAGGTGACAATATTGCCCAGATCGAAGGCGGAAAATATTGCCTGCTGGCACCAAGTGGCTTGTCGGCTATTAATTTAGTGAATTCATGTTTTCTTGCCCAAGGGGATGAAGTCTGGGTGGCAGACAACATTTATGGTCCAAATATGGAACACCTGCATAACCTGCAAACGCGTTATGGTATTAGCATTAAAGTGTATAACCCGATTGATGCAGAGACTTTCCAGCCTACCGATAAAGCCAAACTCATCTGGTTGGAAGCAGCAGGTTCCGTGACCCTGGAATTTCCCGACCTGATCAATCTGGTGAAAAAAGCCAAAGCGCATAACATACTGACAGCACTGGATAATACCTGGGGTGCAGGGCTGGCTTTTAATGCCTTCGATTTTGGCGATGAGCATTTAAGTGTAGATGTGACTGTACATGCATTAACCAAATATCCAAGTGGTGGCGGTGACATCTTGATGGGTTCAGTAGTGACCTGTGACCAGAAACTGCATCATCAATTATTCCGGATGCATGCCATTCAGGGGATTAGTGTATCGGGCGATGATGTGGCACAGGTACAACGTAGTTTGGCTTCAATGCAGGTGCGCTATCAACACCAGTCTGAAAGCTGTCTAACACTGCTGGACTGGCTCAAACAGCAATCAGAATTTGTCCAAGTGCTACATCCTGCCGATACTGAATCAGCCGGACATCAATACTGGAAAGAAATTTGCAGGGAAGAATACAGTGCCGGTCTGGTCAGTGTGATTTTTAAGCCCGAATATACCCTGGAAGATATTCGTCGCTTCTGCGATGCACTGGAACTGTTTAAACTGGGCTTTAGCTGGGGCGGACCGATCAGTCTGGTCATGCTGTACAACCTGAAAGATATGCGTGTACTGGAACATTCCCACTTAAAAGAAGGACTTTTAGTCCGTTTTTGTATCGGACTCGAACATCCTCAAGATTTAATCCAGGATATCAAACAGGCATTGCAGCAGTTAAACCAGCAAAAAATTAAAGAATAAAAAAGGACCTATCTATTATCAGTGTCAGGAAAATGCTACCAGTACACACCCAAAAATTGTTTTACATTCACAATTTTTCCCGGCACCACGGTTTGATTGCCGGGGTAGTCGGAACTGGTAAAAAGATGATCCTCATGTTTTGACAGAACAATTCACCTATGGGTAGGCTGGTATTTTTTGGCTGCGGCCGAATACCCGCCTACTCTTCCTTTAATCCAATTAATTCAATGCAGCCGGAAAAACCTAACCTACTGATCAGCCATAGCGTAATTACCAGCATGGATAAACTAAAGTCTGGATTTTAAATGTCTATTGAAAAGTTACAAAACCAAGTAGCAGCAAGTGCATCAAACAAAAAAGAAAAACCGCTTTAGAAAACAGTAACCCAGCGAAGCAGAAGTTCTGTCCACACAACAGCTACGCCAACAGCACCTAACACTAGAGCTGAAAAAACATGCTGAACGTACCGCCCAACAGTATAAAAAGCTGATTCAAGATACTGCCTATACTTTTGCCACCCGTGCTACAAGCAACTTAGGAGACTCGACCGGGCAAAATAGTCCGCTATTTAGAAGATTTACTAATGGCAGAAAATAATCTGGTTTACAAATCAAAAGCAATCAAACCATCGGATATTCTTATATTCCATAATTTTTTTATGGTTTAACCAAAAATAGGTGTTGTAAAAAGATTTTATAACATGTATTTTGAATACATCTTATAAATAACAGCCATGAGAGATCAAACATGACTCCGCAGCAAATTGACCTAGTAAAAGCCACTGTTCCTGTACTCCGTGAAAATGGCGTAGCATTAACTGGTTATTTTTATAACCGTATGTTGGGCAATAATCCAGATCTAAAAGAAACATTTAATATGGGGCACCAGCGCAGTGGTGCACAGGCACAAGCTCTTGCAGGCGCCGTGTTGGCTTATGCTGAAAACATTGAAGATCCTTCTGTGCTTTTGCCTGTAGTTGAGTTAATCGCACACAAACACGTTAGCCTGAACATTCAAGCCCCTGACTATAATATTGTTGGTGAAAACCTGCTTCATTCCATCAGTGAAGTTCTAAGCATTTCAATGGACGATCCACTCATTGGCGCTTGGGCAGCAGCTTATGGTCAACTGGCAGACCTGTTCATCAGCACTGAAAAAGCCATTTACGATCAGCATCAACAAACCAAAGGTAGCTGGTTAGGCTGGCGTAACTTCAAGATTGCCAAGAAAGTCGTTGAAAGCGATGAAATCACCTCTTTCTATCTTCAACCTGTCGATGGCGGCGCATTGCCGAAATACGAAGCCGGCCAATATATTTCAGTGCGTGTTTTCGTTGAAGAACTGGGCTTGAAACAGCCTCGTCAATATACGCTTTCCACTTGCCCACAAGCGGATTATTTACGTATCTCGGTAAAACGTGAAGACCAAAAAGGCGACATGGTTCCAGGTTGGGTGTCAAACACCCTACATAGCTTGCCAGAAGGTTCAGAAATTGAAGTTTCTGCACCAACAGGTAATTTCTACCTGATCGATCCAAATAAACGTAATGTGTTCATTAGTGGTGGTGTAGGTTTAACGCCAATGATTGCCATGCTGAATCAGCTGGTGACTCTGGATATGCCACAGCCTGTGACCTTTATCCATGCCTGCCGTAGCAAACAAGTGCATGCAATGCATCAACATATTCAGGAGTTGAAAGCAAAATATCCTCGTCTTAGCACATTTACCGCTTATGAATTCCCACATCCAGGCGATAAATTAGGTGAAGATTATGATGTTGCCGGTCGCCTGGACTTAAGCACCGTTGATAGCGCATTGTTACCTGTCAATGCTGACTACTATCTGTGTGGTCCAATGCCATTTATGGCTGAACAGCAAAAGGCGCTGGTTGCTCGCGGCATCCCTGCTGAAAATATTCATAGTGAAGCGTTTGGTACAGGTGGCGTAAAACACTAGCCTGCTGGGTCAGCATAAAATAAAGAGGGGGCTGGTCTAGTTATGCTAGACTAGCCCTTATCTATTCATTTTTTGAAAAATATCAGCACGATCATGCAATTAAATAAATTCACCGACTATGCTTTGCGTATCTTAATGTATATTGCCCAGCCACGGGATATGCCTTATACCATTGCAGAAATTGCCCAAGACTTGCATGTGTCTAAAAACCATTTAGTGAAAATTGTGCATTTTATGGGCAAACAGAACTGGCTGATTACCACGCGAGGCAAAGGCGGCGGGATTGGACTCAACCCTGAGGCTCTTGAATTGAACCTGGGTCAAGTCGTACGCATCCTGCAAGGTGAAAACCAGATTGTCGAATGCAATACCCCACCCTGCGTACTGCGTTCTCAGTGCGGACTAAAAGGCTTTCTCGATCAGGCAGTAGAACAGTTTTATCTAAGCCTAGATCAATACACCTTGGCTCAGGTTTTAAATAACTCTCCGGCAGCCAAATACACCACTCAATCTCCAATCCAGATGATCAATCTCTAATTCCTGCGCTTGCAAAGTTCGCTTGCCCGAACGACTTCCTTTATAATGTTCGCTTGTAGATCATTTATTGAAGTTGAGTTATGCATCACAGCAGAGGAAAATCGAAAAACAGTAAGACAGCCCATGCGCCCAAGCAAAAGATCAGCTATGAGAAAAAAGTTGATCCTGCCATTACTGAGTACTCTGTTCGCGCATTGAACTGGTTGCGTAAAGCTGAATTTTTGATGAGTGCGCCAAAGCTGAGCCTTTGCGTTGAAGATACTGGTTATGAAGTCGCTTTTGCCGGACGTTCTAATGCTGGAAAATCCAGTGCAATTAATGCCTTAACCAACCAGAAACAGCTGGCACGTGCCTCTAAAAAGCCGGGCCGTACCCAAATGATTAACTTCTTCAGCCTCGGCAATCCAGAACAGCGTCTGGTCGATTTACCGGGTTATGGCTATGCAGCTGTACCTGAAGCAATGAAAATTGTCTGGCAAAAAGAACTGGAAAACTACCTGATTCATCGTCAGAGTTTGCAAGGTCTGGTACTGCTGATGGATATCCGTCATCCGCTGCAACATTTTGACGTGATGATGCTGGAATGGGCCTACTCACGTAAATTGTTCGTGCATGTCTTGCTGACCAAATCAGATAAACTGAATCGTGGACCGGCATCCAAAGCCTTGCAGGAAGTGAAAGCGGCATTGAAAAAAATGAAGCTGGATTTCTCCATTCAATTGTTTTCATCCCTCAACAAGCAGGGCCTCGAAGAGCTGGCCAGTGTGATGGGTGGCCGTTTGAACTTTACCCTTGAGCAATCAACACAATTTGATCTGGACAGCATTCCTGCAGCCAGTCTTGATGATCTGGATGAACCTCTCGAATCTTTAGAACTGGCAGAGGAAGAATGCGAGACTGAAATTGCCGAAGATGCCACCGATCAGAGCCGACAAGCGGATTGATCGGGTCTGTCTGACAAAAATCCTCATCCATTGATATTGCAGTGTCCTGTATTGCTCATCACAATGCGGGACATTTTTTTCATACTGACCTTAAGCTCAAGTACAGTACTGCACAGAAAAATAATAAAGACAGTATGATGAAACTTCTCTCCCGTTTAAGGAACATCAAACTCAGCTGATTCATGAGCAATCCTATTTATCTGCCCAAAGTGACCTAGTCCTTTTTATCATCCATATAACACTAAAATTTCTGTATACAATTTCCACACAGTCGGGCTTTATGTCCTGCTTTTGATTTGTTCTAAGATAAAAGTCTAGGAAAACAACAATAAGGACAACCCTATGCAAGCACGGATTTCAGTCATTACTCTTGGGGTACGCGATCTGGAAAAATCATTACAGTTTTATCGTGAAGGTTTGGGCCTACACTGTGAAGGAATCACGGGGCAGGAATTTGAACATGGCGCTGTGGCCTTTATTGAACTACAGTCAGGCCTGAAACTCGCTTTATGGCCGCAAAGCAGCATTCAACAGGATACCGGACTGGAACTGACGCCAATGTGTGCCACTCAAATGACCTTGGGACAAAATGTCTATAGTCCACTGGAAGTCGATCAGGTCATGGCTCAGGCAGCACATGCTGGTGCCAGAATTATTAAACCCGCACAAGCCACCTTTTACGGCGGCTATGCAGGTTATTTCCAAGATCCCGATGATCATGTCTGGGAAATTGTATTTAATCCTAGCTTGGAACTAGACTAATCAACTTGCGCTTCACGGCTATAACGATCGACCACTACACTGATCATCATGTCGCCCTGAACATTGACCACGGTACGCACGGTATCGAGCAAACGGTCGATCGGCAGTAAGATGGCAATGGCTTCTGCCGGTAAACCGACTGATTGCAGCACCATAATCATGGTCACCATACCGGCACTTGGAATACCCGGCGCACCCAGCGAGGCAATCATAGCGGTTGCACAGACCACCAGTTGCTGACCCAAACTTAAGTCCAGCCCCATCAGGTTGGCAATAAAAAGTGCTGCTGCAGCTTCATACAGCGCCGTGCCATCCATGTTCAGCTGAGTGCCCAAAGGAATGACAAAGCCTGCGGTTTGTGGACGTACCTTTAAATTTTCCTGCGCGCATTTCATCGACAGTGGCATGGTAGCCGAACTGGAACTGGTGGCAAATGCGGTAATCAGCGCAGCCCGTGTCCCTTTAAAGAAAGTGATCGGACTCATCTTGCCAAAAATCCAGAGCAACAAAGGCAATACTACTGCACCATGGAAAATGGTGGTTCCTGTCACCACGGCAGCGAACTCGGCCAGACGGCTTAATACAGAAACATCTTCGGTTGAAATCAGTTTTGCCAGTAAGGCAAAAATACCCAGCGGTGCCAGCTTCATCATCCAGCTAATCATCAACATCATGATGTCAAAAAATTGCAGGCTTAACTTGCGTACACTGCGGAAATTCTCTCCGCCTTTAACCAGCGCCACCCCAATAAACAGCGCAAATACTACTACCGCCAGCACATTGCCTTCGGCAAAGGCTTTAAAGGGGTTAATTAAAGTATTTTGAATGAAATTGGTAAAAAAGGACGATGGCGTTAAGGTATCAGGCGTTTGATGACTGTTCATGGCATCCTGAAACATCACGATATCCACACCCTTGCCCACATTAAACAAATGGGCACAGCTTAAGCCTAAAATGAGTGCGAAGGTGGTGGTGGTGACACAGCACAGTAGAGTGATTTTCCAGACTCGGCCCAACTGTCCACCGGCCTGCAAATTCGAAACGCCGACCACAATCGAACTGAAAATCAGCGGAATCAGCAGCATTTTTAATAAACCAATAAAAATACTGCTGGCCAGACCCAAACCATAGAGACTGATATTGAAAAACTGGGTATTTGGAAACAGGTTTAACAGAAACCCGAATGCCACCCCTAAAATCACAGCAATCAATATTTGTGTATTTAAGCTCATCACGACATGCTTTTTATCATTAAGTCCTGTCAGGCACTATGCCATGGCCTATTTTTAGAATCGAGGAATTTTTTGTCACAAGCTCAGCATAAATGAATAAAAGCCAGCGGCTCACTTGGTCTGAATCATCAACACTTCGTTAAACTGATGGCATAAAATCTGCTTATGAATAAATACGCATTCAACCAATAATTAAAAGAGAATCGATATGAAAAAAATCATGCTTATGACCGCGCTACTTCTGCATATTCCCTTGGCATTTGCCCATCCAAACCATGGCTGCCATAAAGACATCTCCGAGGATATCCCTCGCTGCCACTAAATCACAATGACCAAGACAAGCATAAAAAAACCGGACAGCAGCTCCGGTTTTTTTATGACATTTTGAGCCTTATTGGGTTTCAATTTCACGCAAGCGGATCAGACCTTCCTGAGTGGTGCTGCACACCAGCTCGCCATTTTGCCACATACGGCCAAAATTCAGTCCGCGCGAACTGGCACTAATGGTGGCCTCCATATCATAGAGCATCCACTCATCAACACGGAATGGCTTATGGAAATACATGGCATGGTCAATGCTGGCACATTGCAGACTTGGGGAAATATAACTCAGACCATGTGGACGTAAAGCCGTCGTCATTAAGGTAAAGTCCGAGTAGAAAGCCGCAATAGCCTGATGCAATGAAATTTCATCAAGCTTCTGGGCAATCTGACCATGGGTGCGGATATAGTGAGCGTATGATGGGGCTTCAGGCTGTGGCTGGAACGGATTTTGTGGATTGACTGGACGAATTTCCACATGACGGTCACGCATAAAACTGGCACGCACATTTTCTGGCACAAATTCGACCAGCTGTGCTTTGAGCTCTGCTTCACTTTTCAGGTCTTCAACCGCAGGATATTCCGGCTCGGAGATTTGATAATTCAGGCCTTCTTCGGGATTGGCAAATGAAATCATGGCGGTAAAAATCGTCCGCCCATGCTGAATGGCACGCACCTGACGACTGACAAAACTCTTGCCATCACGCAAACGGTCTACTTCATAAATAATCGGTGCGTTGACATCTCCACCATATAAAAAATAGGCATGTAATGAATGTGCCGGACGATCTGCAGTATAGGATGCCGCACGTAAGGCCTGCCCCAACACCTGCCCACCAAAGACCCGCTTACCGACCAGATTACGGCTTTGTCCCCGGTAAATATTTTCTTCAATTTTTTCAAGACTTAGTAATTCAACCAGCTCTTGGGTTAAGGCATTCATAAGCAACCTGCTTTAATGTGGGATACCTAAAATCTAGGCGAAAAATTTCAATCAATCAGCTAAGCTATAATTGCTATTCTGCCACAAATCCCGACTAAAGCCCTACAGTTCAACTGACTGGCCTGTCACGCGATTTGTGCTGAATATTCGCTAAAAATACGATTTTTAACGATAAAATTTAACACTCAATATGCATTTTGTCAGAAAATGACATATTGTTTTCAATTACAATACTACAAAACTATTTCCCCTCAGAAAATCTGTGGTTTCGGTCATTTAAGTAGGAGTATGTATGTCCAAGAGTGGCTTTGGTCAAATCTATCGTCAGCTTTCCAGTAAGCTGCTTGACCTGGTGGTAACCCCACATGTTCTTGGTGAGGTTCCTACTGAACCGACAACTACAGAAGTAAATTCCCGGACAGAGCAAACTGTTCAGCAAAAAGTGGTGTGCTATGTATTACAAAATTATTCACGTAGCAATGCGTTGATTGTCGATGGCGAAACCCGCCGTCTGAAACTGTCACCGGCATTAGATCCGCTAGTGGTGGGTGATCATAAAGAAAAAGCATCAGTGCTGTTCTTGCAGCATCATGATGAAAACAATTTACTCAACCCGCCACTGCATGCCTTTCCGCCACGCTTATTGCGCCTGATCGACATTCTGGAACATCATCCTCAGGTTGATATTGAACTGATTCCGGTTACCGTATTATGGGGACGTTCACCAGACAAAGAAGATTCCTGGCTGAAACTACTATTTACCGACACCTGGGCAACACCAGGTACCGTTAAACAGCTGGTGAATATTGGCCTGCATGGTCGCCAATCCTATCTGGAATTCCATCAAGGGCAGTCTTTACGCCAGCTGATCGAATTTGCCAAACAAACCCATCCGAACCTGTCACCTGCGACGTATATTCTTAACAAACTAAACAACTATTTAGATGGTCAGCGTGAAGTCGTACTCGGACCGGATCTTTCAGACCGTCGCAATGTGATGCATTCTCTGATCAAATCCACTGATGTACAGGATGCCATCCGTCGTGAAAGCATCCGTGGCAAAATCAGCATGATTGAAGCTGAACGTCGTGCCATTGGCTATTTAAACGAGATTGTATCGGACTATTCGCATTCAGCCGTGCGTTTTGCCGATATGGCGCTGACCCGTTTATGGACCCAGCTCTATGATGGCGTAGAAGTGCATAATTTCAGTACTGTGCGGGAACTGGCCAAAGACTACGAGATTATTTATACCCCTTGTCACCGCAGTCATATTGACTATTTATTACTGTCTTATGTGATTTATAAACGTGGCATGATGGTGCCGTACATTGCTGCCGGCGATAACTTGAACATGCCTTTTGTCGGACAATTATTGCGTGGTGGCGGTGCCTTCTTTATTCGCCGTACTTTCCGTGGTAATGGTCTGTACACCACAGTATTTAAAGAATATCTATTCAACATTCTTTCCCGTAACACCCCACTGGAATACTTTATTGAAGGCGGTCGTTCACGCACGGGACGTTTGCTGCCAGCAAAAACCGGTATGCTGGCCATGACGGTTCACGGGCATTTGCGTGGCCGTTCCAAACCGATCGTGTTTGTACCGACCTATATTGGCTACGAACGCCTGATGGAAGGTGCCACCTATGTCGGCGAAATGAACGGTAAAGACAAAGAATCCGAGTCGATCATGGGGATTGTAAAAACCCTGCGCAAAATCGAACGTATCTTTGGCCAGGTGCATGTGAACTTTGGTGAGCCGGTATTCCTTGATGACATGCTGAAACAGCATGGTGCGGAAAATATTAAAATTGCCAAGAATGATGATCCGATTCCGCAAGAAGTGTCTGATACAGTAAACAGTGCTGCGCATGCGATTCTGGAAAACATTAACCGTGCTGTGGTGATCAATCCGGTATCGCTGCTTTCACTGATTCTTTTAGCTACGCCTAAGCATACGCTGGATGAAGAAATCTGCATCAAGCAACTGGATGCCTACCGTAAGCTATTGACTGCATTACCTTATGATGCACGTACTCAGGTAACACCGCTTTCAGGCAAGGAAATTATTGCCTACGGTTTGAAACTGAAACTGATTAAACGTGTGAAGCATGTCCTGGGTGATATCATTGCCATTGAAGACAATCAGGCAGTATTGCTGACTTATTTCCGTAACAACATTCTGCATGCCTTCGTGTTGCCGTCACTGATTGCTGCACTGGTAGAACATAATGGTTCGATTCGCCGTGGTGATTTGATCAATGTCATTCGCACCCTTTATCCATTCCTGAAAGCGGAATTGTTCCTAAAATGGAAAGATGAAGAGCTGAAAGATCAGATCTGTGCTTATGCAGAAGCGCTGATTCAGGCCAAACTGATTTCTGAAGATAGCGAGGGCAACCTGCTTTCCCCTGCACCAAATTCAGAAGATCACAATCAGCTGGTAGTGCTTGCTGCCCCTGTGATGCAAAGTCTGGAGCGTTACTACATGACCCTGACTTTAATCACCCAGCGTGGTTCAGGCAACATCTCTACCCGTCAGGTGGAAGAGCTCAGTCATCTGGTTGGTCAACGTCTGTCGGTATTGTATGAATTCAACTCACCGGAGTTCTTTGATAAATCGCTGTTCCAGAGTTTCATTAAAGTGCTGACTCAGCAGGGCTATATCCGTAACAATGAAGATAACGCCATTGTGTTTGACGAGAACTTCCAGAACGTTGCACAGTACGCCAATCTGGTACTGGATGATGTGACCTTGCAGATGCTTCAGCACATTACCGCCTTCAGCGATGAAGAGTTAAAAGAAGCTTTGGATGCCGTTGCAGCGCAACAGGCGAAACGCCGTTTAAAACGCAAGAAGAAATAATCTTCCTTCTCCGTTCCCTCTCCTTTTAGGAGAGGGCTAGGGAGAGGTCTGTTAAATACTCTACTTGAGCTATTATAAAGCGCAAGTGAGGGCTAGGGAGAGGTTAATTAAAGAACCCTCCTCCTAACCTCCTCCCATAGGGAGGAGGGACTTCAAATACCAAGGTGACATTCACTCCGTCTTTAATAATTCCGCATAATCACTAAAACAATCCTCATGCTCTAGCTGAAATCCACTTTCCCTCATCCGTGTAGCAAAAATCCGTTTACCTGTTTCCTTCGGACTTGCTACAACCAGTTCAGGCAAATTGAGTTGCCGCTGAAACCACTGAATCACTTCATGTAAAGGTAGAGGCTGGTTATTGGTGATAATATAGGACGTTTCTGGATGTTCCACGTGAATCAACTGCACTAAAAACTGGGCCAAATCATCAATATGAATCCGGTTAGACCAGTGAATTTGAGGATAGTTTTGGGTCGTTGCAGCCAGCTTGATCATTCTTGCCACGGACGTGCCATAAATTCCTGTAGGACGGATCACCACACAGCGTTCAGTGAATGCCTGTTGATAGAGTTGCTCCATTTTCCAGAGTAATCGCCCCTGCTCATCTACAGGTTGAATAACAGATTCATCATCAATACGCTCGCCCGCATTTTCACCATAGACCCGGGTTGATGACACCACCACAATTTTTTGCACTGGATGGGACTTTAAGGCTTGAACAATCGGAGCCACTGAATCGACATAAGTCTGTTGATAGCCTTCCACAGAACTTTGTGACGGCGACAATAAAACATAGACCCAATCCACAGGTTCAAGATGAGTCAAATCAAGCTGATGCACATCCTGAATTAGATGATTTGCATAAACATCAGTTTTCGGACTTTGGCTGATTGTGGTAATTTGGTGCCCTTGCTGAAATAATTGTTTAGCAACCCGGGTAGAGGTTTGACCATAACCTATAAATAATATATGCATTAAGCACCTGATGATTTAACTCAAGTTGAGGGGACATGGCTGCAGTCCATCAATTGCAAGGGGTAGGAACTGCCTCTGCTGCACTACTGGAAAAACTGAATATTTTTACGACAGATGATTTGCTGTTTCATCTACCGCGTGATTATGAAGATCGTAGCACGATCATCTCCATGAACCAATTATCCGTGGGGCGTAGCTATTTGCTGGAAGGTATTGTGAAAGGGGTTGATTTTCCACCAGGTAAGCGTAAATCCATGGCCATACAGCTCCAGGATGATTTTGGCAAAGTCACCTTGCGTTTTTACCATGTCTATAAAGCCCTGACCGATCGAGCTAAAGTCGGCAACCGCTTGCGCATTTTTGGTGAAGTTCGTGTCGGTGCACGTGGTCTGGAACTGTATCATCCTGAAATTCAACTGATTACCGAACATACCCCCCTACCGAAAACCCAGCTTACTGCCATTTATCCAGCAACAGAAGGCTTAACTCAGCCCAAGCTGCGTGAATATGTTAAACAGGCACTAAAACAGCATAGTGATGAGCTGCCTGAATTATTGCCAGAAAAATTCACCAATGGTTATGCGCTAAAACAGGCACTGCAATATATTCATGAACCGCCACTGAATGCCAATATGCTACAGCTGGCGCAAGGTTCTCATCCGGCCCAGCAGCGGCTGATTTTTGAAGAGCTGGTGGCCCATCAGATCAGTCTGCTCTCACGGCGTGCCTATATCCAGCAGATTGCCGCCCCCTCTTTTAGCCCAAGTAAAAATTTTGCCAAGCAGTTATTGGCTGGCTTGCCTTTTGAAATGACCGGTGCACAGAAACGGGTCTCCAAAGAAATTGTGCAGGACTTAAAACAGAACAAGCCGATGCTGCGTCTGGTTCAGGGCGATGTCGGTGCTGGTAAAACACTGGTGGCTGGCGTTGCTGCCTGTCATGCACTGGAAGAAGGCTGGCAAGTGGCATTGATGGCACCGACGGAAATCCTGGCGGAACAGCATTATCTGAACTTTAAAAAATGGTTTGAGCCTTTAGGTCTGAATGTATCCTGGCTTTCAGGCAAACAGAAAGGCAAAGCTCGTGCAGCAGCTGAGCAAACCATTAAACAAGGCACAGCCAATCTGGTGGTAGGTACTCATGCCCTGTTTCAGGAAAATGTCGAATTTGCCAAACTCGGTCTGGTGATTATTGATGAGCAGCATCGCTTTGGGGTTGATCAACGGCTGGCACTACGCAATAAAGGGGTGAACAACACTACCCCGCATCAACTGGTGATGACTGCCACTCCTATTCCACGCACGCTCGCCATGTCCGCGTATGGTGATCTGGACACCTCGGTGATTGACGAACTGCCACCCGGCCGCACCCCGATTCAGACTGTGACCATTCCTTTAGATCGCCGCGAAGAAGTGCTGCAGCGTATTGCCACTAATTGTGCCGAAGGCAAACAGGCTTACTGGGTCTGCACGTTGGTAGAACAGTCGGAAACGCTGGATGCCCAAGCGGCAGAAGAGACTTATCAGGAAATTAAAGAACGCTTTCCTCAGCTCAACATTGGCTTAGTACATGGCAAGATGAAAGCCGATGAAAAGCAGGCTGTAATGCATCAGTTTAAAGACAATCAGCTGCAACTTTTGATTGCCACTACGGTCATTGAGGTTGGCGTGGATGTACCAAACGCCTCCATCATGGTAATTGAAAATGCCGAACGTTTGGGACTTTCACAGTTACATCAGTTACGCGGTCGGGTCGGTCGTGGTGCGACTGCCAGTTTCTGTGCCTTGCTGTATAAAAATCCGCTTTCGCAAAATGGACAGGAACGGCTGCGCATTATGCGTGAAACCAATGACGGTTTTATCATTGCCGAAAAGGATCTGGAAATTCGCGGGCCGGGTGAATTGCTCGGCACAAAACAAACCGGGGACATGGGCTTTCGGGTCGCCAAGTTAGAACGTGATGATCATTTGCTGAATCAGGCACATTATGTCGCGCAGCAAATCTTAAAAGACTATCCAGACAATGCAGAAGCCCTGTTAAAACGCTGGTTACCTGAAGCCCCTCGCTATGCCTATGTATAAAAATAATGTAAGACACCTATAAAATAACAGGCTGAATCGGTTATTTATTATCGTATAAGTGGCATGGATGCTGCCGATCTTGAAACCACCAATAAACTGTGCAAAATAAAGTTAAATAAAAAGAAGAAGAAAACATGCTGCAATTGATTCACCCCTTACTGCACAAAGCCATGCAGAGCCTTTTCCCCTGTGTACTTTGTGGCATAGACCAGCAACGTCATCATTCAGTCTGTACAGATTGCTGGCAACAATTGCCCTGGTTGAAACAGACCATCCGACGACAGGAAATGGAGATTCAGGTGGCCTGTCATTATGCCTATCCGATGGATCGCATCATTCAAAAATTCAAATATGAACAACAGCTGCACTTTCAAAATCTGCTTGCTGGCTCACTTATCGGTCTCAAACTTCCCAAAATCCAAGCCATTGTCCCGATGCCCATTTCCCATCAGCGTTTGGCAGAACGGGGGTATAACCAGTCTTTGGTGCTTGCGAAACTCCTGGCAAAACAGCTGAATATTCCAGTCTGGCAACCGGTTGCACGACTGGCCCAACATTCGCAAAAAGGCTTGAGTCGGATCGAACGGCTGGATCAGATTGACCAGCAGTTTGTGATTGCCACAAAGACCCGTGTGCGTTACCGCAAAGTGCTGATGCTGGATGATGTAGTCACGACTGGCAGTTCGCTACATGCTTTAAAACAGAAACTTGAAGCATTAGGCTGTCAAAAAGTTTATGCAGCCTGTATTGCCAGTGCAGAGATTTAATCTTTGGAAAGGACATACGGATCTCCCCCTTATCTCCCAGAGAGGTGTCGGCTCATCCTTGAGGGAAGAATCCTTTTACCAGTCAGGACATCATGCTTTCTGTTAAAAACCGCTTCACCCATGGCATGACAATTTCAGTCGTCAGCGGTGCCATTGGGGTTGTCCTATCCTCTAAATCGACCCATTTCATCTCGGCAATTTCTGCGGCAATTTTCGGTGCGTGATCTAAAGTCACATAATACAGATAACTCACTAACTGATGATCCGGCTCGTTGGCAGTTGCAGTTTCAAAACGACCGATGAATTGCTCAATCGAGGCCCGACAGCCTATTTCTTCCTGAATTTCACGCAGCATGGTGTTTTCGGGTGGCTCATGGGGTTCAAGCTTGCCACCCACCTGCATAAAGCAGGACGTGTTACGTTTACGCACCACTAACAGTTGCTGTTGATCATTTAAAATAATGGCCGCTGCCACAGTAATGATATTCATGCATGTTTCACCAAAATTTCTTGATCAGCCATTCCCCATTTCGGTTGTGGCGCTCGAAAAGCATCAAATTGTTGCAAAATCTCTTCAATGGAATCCGAAGCAATCATACTGTCTGAAAAACGTGGCTGGGTAAAACCTTTTACTGTGGTCAACTGAATAAATTTTAGCAAATCATCGTAAAATCCGGCCACATTTAAAAATGCACAGGGCTTTAAATGAATACCGAGCTGTGACCAGGTCCATTGCTCAAAAATCTCTTCCAGCGTACCTGCACCACCCGGCAAGGCAATAAAGGCATCAGAAAGTTCCGACATCCTGGTTTTACGTTCATGCATATTGGCCACCACATGCAATTCGGTTAAATGCGGATGAGCCAGCTCATGATCCACCAACACCCTTGGGATTACCCCAATGACTTTACCACCTGCCTGTAAAGCACTATCGGCCACCATACCCATCAAGCCAGAACGGCCACCGCCATAGACCAGCGTTTTACCTTGCCGTGCAAGGGTTTGTCCCACTTTTTGTGCGGTATCTAAAAAAATCGAATCGGTACCTAAAGCTGAGCCACAAAAAATTGCGATCGATTTCGTCATTGTTTCAGCCTGTTTTGCAGATGTCATATTAATAAAGTAAATTTTCAGGAGATTTTTTAATAAAAAAGCGATTGAATCAGTGTTTTTATTCAATTCCTTGTCTAAAATACACCCATCAATTCACCTATACTGCGCAGGGAAAAGACAGCATGCTTGAAGCCTTTTACGCCACAGAGCGCGGTAGTTTGGAAGATGCCACCATCAATGGTGGTTTTGATCTCCACCCGGATTTAGTGTGGATCGATCTCATTGCCCCATCACAAGAAGAACAACAATGGGTCTTAGATGCTTATGAGCAAAATTTACCGACGCTAAAATCTTTGGAAGATATTTCTTCATCGGCACGATTTTACCGTGATGATGATGGTATTTTACATATCAGCACCTACTTTTTGACGAAAAATAAAAATTTTCAGGTCGATGGCGAAACCGATGACAACTCGAGCATTTTGGCAACCGTGCAAACGGTAGCCTTTATTTTGCATAAACAACACCTGTTTACCCTGCGCGGTGAAAAACTGGTGGCCTTTCGCGCTTTCCGTGCCCGTGCCCGCCGCAATGACTATGAGATTGACTATAAAGACCCGACCTGGGTCTTGCTTGGTTTGCTAGAAGCCAAACTGGATGAACTTGCGGATATCCTGGAAGATATCCACAAGGATCTGGAAAAGTACTCTACCGAAGTGCTCAATAACCGCCATCGTGAACAGATTCTCGATCTGGATGACATGATTACCCGTCTGGCACAATTGGAAGACATACTTGGAAAAGCACAATTGTGTTTAATCGATTTGCGCCGTGTCCTGACTTTCCTGTCCCGTCCACGTGCGTTGGGCAGTCATATTTATGATGCCGATATTCGGGAACTGAGCGAAGACGTTCGATCTCTGGTCGAACATGATGCCTTCCTGTTCCAGAAGGTTCGGTTCTTGCTGGACACCACCTCAGGATTCATTAATACCGAACAGAACGATACCATCCGTCGCTTCTCGATCTTGCCAAGCATGCTCGCACCACCCATGCTGGTTGCCAGTGTGTATGGGATGAATACTGATGTACTGCCCTTTGCACGAGGAACCACCAGCTTTATTATGGTCAGTATTATTTTAGCGGCTTTCTTTATTGGACCGCTGGCCTATTTCCGCTGGAAGAAATGGATTTGATGGGTTTATATTCTCCCTCCTTTTAGGAGGGAGTTAGAGGGAGGTCTTCTTGTAAAGTCCATTGAATTTGATCGCTCACCAATGCTACTTTACTCGTCATCATCTAGCTACATAAAGAATTCTAAATGCGTAACCCTCACCCTACCCCTCTCCCAAAGAGAGAGGGAAAAATAAAGACAATAAAAAAGCACCTTCCGGTGCTTTTTTATTGGTTTAGCCAATCAGCTGCAGATCATCTTGCAAATGACAGGCCTGAATGATTTTCATCATTTTCTCAGGGACTGCTTTAAATTGCAGACCCTGAGCTTTCGGGGTCTGACGCAACCAGCGCACCAGTACTGCCAGTGCCAGCGTACTGCCCTGTTCCAGCTCTGCCAGATTGACCACCACCGGAAACTGATGCTGCGATTGAATCAGTTTCAAACCTTGCTGGTAATAGTCCTCTGCATTGGCATAATCTATTTTGCCGGAAACCTGCAATTCCTGATGAATGAATTGAATCACTGAACACCCTTCCCGGTTATTTTTTATTTACAGATGCATCTGGTTGGAAGTTCGCAATAGCTTTATCGATATTGCCACCATTACGTTTTACCGTTGCAGCAAACTGATTACGGAACTGTAAACCTAAATCAATACCCGCTACATTGATATTACGCACTTTCCATTGATTGCCTTTATCCACCAACTGGAAAGATACCGGAGTTTTTTCACCTTTGTTGTTGAAATCAATCGTGACCACAGGATTTTTGCTATTGGTTTCTTTATATGGACGCAGGCTATAAGTCTGGTTGGTATATTTAGCAAACGCTGTACCGTAATTTTCGATTAAAGTTTCACGAAAATTGTGTTCAAACTTGGCACGCTGAGCAGCCGTACTATACTGATTGGTCGCATAAGTTCCCATCACCAGACGGGTAAAGGCTTGTGAATCAATATAAGGGTCAAGGTTTTGACGCACAATCACTTTCACTGCAGCAGGATTATTTTGCAATTTTGCCTGATCCGCTTTTAAACGGCTAATCAGACCATCCGCCACTTTTTTTACAAAAGCTGGTGGCGTTTCAGCTGGTTGTGCAAAAGCAGTACTCGCCATCATTGTTGATAAAACACTTATGCCAAGTGTATGTTTAAGTAAGGTATTCACTAAATTCTCCTCTCCAAATTATTCAACAAATGAAGTTTGTGCATCTTCTGTTGATTCAGTTGATGCTTTTTCTTCCGCCGCTTTCGCTGATGACTTGCCTGCACCACCAGTAATGAACTTGCTGATCAGATCTTCAAGATCCATGGTGCCTTGGGTATTGGCAATGCTTTCACCACGTTTGATATAGTTCAGGCCGCCACCTGGTACCACTTTCAAATATTTTTCACCCAATAAGCCATTGGTGGCTACCATAATATAAGCATCTTCATCAATACTGGTGATGGAGTTCATGTTAGCAACAAGTTGCTTTTCCATTTCTTTTTGTTTCGCAGGATCCGCTTCGCTGTATTCTGTGCTATAGCGCAATTCTTCCAAAGCATTGGCTTGAACCTTTTTCAGCTGTTCTTTGTTGAAAGACGTTAACTTGCCATCCAGCTCGAAATACACCGTTGCCAAACGCGATACCGGATCAAGGGTAATATCGGTAACACGACCAATGGTGACACCACTCATGGTCACTTTGGCACGCGGTTTCAGACCGTTCACATTGTCAAAACTCGCAGTCATGTTATAGCTGTCACGCAGGTTGGTTCCCATCAGGCCACTGACTTTCATGGCCAAGAAAAATAACGCAATACCGGTAAGAATGACAAAAATACCTACGGCCAGCTCACTTGCACGTGATTTCATTAAACACCTCCAAACATGACCGCAGTCAACACAAAATCAGAACCCAAAACACACAATGAGGAATACACTACTGTTCGCGTAGTTGATGTTGCAATTCCTTCTGACGTTGGCACACAGGCATAACCCTGATAGACCGCAATCCAGGTACAAAGCAATGCAAAAACCAGGCTTTTAATAATGGTGCCATTGAAAATATCTTTATAGAACTGCACGCTATTTTGCATGCCACTCCAGAAAGAACCTTCATCTACCCCTAAGAAATCGACGCCGACCATTTTACCGCCCATGATGCCGATGGCACCAAAAATAATCGATAACATCGGCAGACTGACAATACCAGCCCATAAACGCGGGGAAACAATACGCTTTAGCGGATCGACCCCAATCATTTCCATACTGGCCAGCTGCTCTGTGGCTTTCATCAGGCCAATTTCAGCCGTTAAAGCTGAACCGGCACGCCCTGCAAACAGCAATGCCGCCACTACAGGAGCCAGCTCTCTTAATAAGGTTAAAGACACCATGGTGCCCAGCATGGCTTCTGAGCCGATATTGACCAAAATGGAATAGCCTTGTAAGCCCAGTACCAAACCAATAAATAAACCCGATACGGCAATAATCAATAAAGACATCACACCAATACGGTACATTTGGTAAATAAACAGCTTAACCCCGAGCCAGGTCGGCATGGAAAACAGGATTTGCAGCAACATCTGGGTTGCCACCCCTATCCCCTGAACACGTTCAATGACGCGTCTACCTAATGAGGCAATAGCATTCATGAACGCACCTCATCACTTAAATAAGCCGTATGGCTAAACTGATAATCGACAGGACCTTCAGCAGCACCGGTTAAGAACTGACGGACAAATGCCGATTCATGCTGCATTAATTCAGCCGGCGTGCCTTCACCCTGAATAATCCCTTCCGCGATAATATAGATGTAATCGGCAATGGATAGGGTTTCTCCCACATCGTGCGACACAATAATCGTGGTTAAATCCAGTGCTTCACGCAAGGTACGAATTAAACGTGCAAGCACCCCTTTTACAATCGGATCTTGGCCGGCAAAAGGTTCATCGTACATGATCAGTTCCGGATCCAGCGCAATGGCGCGAGCCAGGGCCACACGACGGTTCATCCCGCCTGACAGCTCTGAAGGCATCAGCTTTTCAGTACCACGTAAGCCTACCGCTTCCAGTTTGAGTGCTACCAGCTCGGCAATCAGATGTTCCGAAAGTTGCGTATGTGCACGTAACGGAAAAGCCACGTTTTCATAGACGCTCATATCGGTAAACAGTGCACCACTTTGGAACAGCATACCCATACGCGCACGTGCAGCAAATAATTCCTGACGTGACATATCTGCAATACTTTTGCCATCCAACAGAATTTCACCATGCTCAGGCGTCAACTGACCACCAATCAGACGCAGCAAAGTGGTTTTTCCCGTACCTGAAGGCCCCATAATCGCGGTAATCTGGCCACGCCGAATTTTTAAACTGACATTATCGAAAATGACACGTTTCCCTCGTTTAAAACTCAAATCATGGACTTCAATCCAAGATTGAGCTTGCTGAGGTATTTGATTATTCATAGCTGAGGGTTTTCCTGCATTTTTTCAGCATGCATACTATAAAGGATTCGGGTTTAAAATGTTACCTTTAGATAAAAAGCAACAGATTTACCATAATTTTTTAATTATTTAATTGTGGTGCAATTATTTTAACAAACAGGATACTGTGTTACAGAAAGCTATTATAGATATAGTATGCAATATTGATGAGTAATAAAATTAAACCAATATAAGGCATAATCACCTCTTGATTAAAATTCCAAACATAATAATTAGATTCATTATTCATATTTAACAGAATCAAGATAAACCATGATTCAGTATACATTTCTATTCAACAAGATCAAAGATTAATCCCATAAAAAAACCGGTGTTTCCACCGGTTTTTTACTACCCAAATCTAACGTTATTAGTCGTTAAATTTGCGACGTGGGCGATCTTCACCAAAACTACGTTTAGGACGATCTTCACCGAAAGAACGCTTAGGACGATCATCACCAAACGAACGTTGTGGACGATCACCGAAACTGCGTTGTGGACGGTCACCATTGAATTCGCGACGTGGACGATCACCTGCTGGTTTATAGTCTACGCGATTACCACGGTTGTCATCGTTAGAACGAGGACGGTCGCCAAAACCACCTTCACGACGTGGAGCTGGACGATCACCGAAATCACGCTTCGGACGGTCATCAAAAGAACGTTGTGGACGGTCGCCAAAACCACCTTCACGACGTGGACGATCTTCACCACCAAAGCTACGTTGTGGGCGGTCGCCATTATATTCGCGACGTGGACGATCTTCACCGCCAAAGCTGCGTTGTGGACGGTCACCGAAACTACCTTCACGGCGTGGACGGTCGCTATTGAATTCACGACGTGGACGATCTTCTCCACCGAATGCTGGACGTTCGCCACGTGGTTTGTCATCGTAGCTGCGACGTGGACGATCATCACCGCCTTCACGACGTTTGAAGTTACTTTCGCCTTCAAAACGTGCACGACCACCGCCATCACGACCGCCAAAACCGCCACGACCACGACTACCGCCATCACGACCGCCACGACCACGACCGCCGCCATCACGACTACCGCGTGCAGGAGGTGGAGATGGCTCAAGACCTTCAATTTCAGAAACGTTTAAACGTGCTTCAAGGAAGTCTTCTAGCGCACGAATTTTACCGCGTTCACGGTAAGTCGCTAAAGTAATTGCTTTACCAGTACGACCGGCACGGCCAGTACGACCAATACGGTGTACATAGTCTTCGTTCTTCATTGGAAGACCGAAGTTAATTACGTGAGAAATGGTTGGTACGTCAAGACCACGTGCAGCAACGTCAGTTGCAACCAAGATCTTAGCACGGCCTTCACGGATGCTACGTAAACGACGGTTACGAACAGTTTGTGGCATAGCACCATGAAGTGCTACAACTGATAGACCTGCTTCAGCAAGTTCTTCAGCCAACATATCTGTGTCTTCTTGAGTTGACGCAAATACGACTGCTTGATCAACGTCTTCTTCGTTTAACCAGTGAGTAAGCAGTTTTTTCTTATGTTCGAAACCGTCAGTCCAATGCAAAGTCTGAGTAATATCAGTATTTGTAGAGTGACCAGTTTCAATCGAAATACGCATCGGATCATTCATCATGCGTTCTGCAAGTGTAATGATACGTGGAGCAAATGTCGCAGAGAACATAAGTGTTTGCTTACGGTTTGCAGCCAAGTCACCAATGGCTTCTAGGTCTTCAGAGAAACCTAGGTCAAGCATACGGTCAGCTTCATCGACAATTAACGAATCCACTTTATCCAGTTTAATTTGACGACGGTTAACCAAGTCAAGTAAACGACCTGGAGTCGCTACAACCACTTGTGCGCCTTTTAACTGCTGGATTTGTTTACCAAAAGGCATACCACCCATGATTGCAGCTACACGTACGCCTTTCATATGGCGAACCAAGGCAATCGCATCCTGACATACTTGCTGTGCAAGCTCACGTGTCGGAGAAATTACCAAAATAGATGGTTGAGTAATTGCTTTCATACGTTCTTTAAACGGTACGAAAGTATCTTGATTTGCAAGTGCATTCAAAGTTGGAAGCAAGAATGCAGCTGTTTTACCAGAACCGGTTTGGCTTGATACTAAAAGGTCTTTACCTTCAAGCGCAGCAGGAATCGCTTGTTCTTGTACAGGAGTTGGCGTAGTAAAGCCTAAACCTTCAAGAGCCTGTGTTAATGACTCATCGAGGGAAAAATCAGCAAAAGTTTTGCTCATAGAGAGTATTCACCCTGAAATGGGTGCTCCATTTAATAAATTACAATATGGACATCGGCAAAAAGCGGCACAGCAATTAGAGCTGAAAAAATAAGGATTCAGCAGCGATCCGAATAACGACGATGTGGATATAACGCACGCATGATTACGGCCGCAAACCTGAAGGAATCGCTTAAGCGATTGGGGCGCGAAGGATATGTCCTCTCTATGGACAGCACGCGCATACAATGATTAGAAGATAATGTTCAGGTAAAGAACGGAAATTTAAGTGCGTAGCGGCATAATAACAGAACCATTTAAAAAAGTAATCATTTTTTTCGATCAAATGATGCATACATACTGTTTTTTTCAGTAACAGTCTATTTTACAACTCAATTTTGTTTAATTTTTAAACAGTTAATATTGTAACGCTTTATCTGGATAAAAATGCGGGCAAATAGACGCTATCCGGCATTTTCATTGAATCAGGAATTTAATGCAGAAATAAAAAAAGCCCTCACAAGGAGAGCTTTTTTGTCATGTCACTCGATTCAATCGATCTTACTTCGCTGCGTCACCCCAAGCCGGAACAACAGCTTGCATTAAAGGCTTAAGCATTTTCATAGAGCAAGCAAGTACTTGACCATTTTCCATAGAATCGGCACCACCACGTGCATCCACTACAGTACCACCCGCTTCTTTCACGATTAACTCGCCTGCAGCGATATCCCAAGGTTTCAGACCCAGTTCAAAATAACCATCCAAACGGCCTGCAGCAACATAAGCCAAATCTAATGCAGCAGAACCTGCACGACGGTATTGTGCACCCGCTTCAGTTACGTTTAATAATGACTCAAAATGGTTTTTTGCATAAGAGATCACTTCACCGTTACGTTTAGCACGGTAAGCATGACCTACTGCAAGGAAAGTATTTTGCAGACTGTCTTTGACATTTACGCGAATACGGCGTTGATTCAACATGGCACCGCGACCACGACTAGCAGAGAATAACTCGTCTTTCACAGGGTCATAAATCACGCCGTGTTGAGTCACACCTTTGTGCTGAACAGCAATAGAAATACAGAAATGCGGGAAACCGTTAATGAAGTTTAAAGTTCCATCAAGCGGGTCGATCACCCAGCACCATTCGGCGTCGTGACCTTTACCTTCTTGCAGACCAAACTCTTCACCAAGGAAGCTGTGGTTTTTATAGCTTTTACGTAGCGTATCGATAGTCAATTGTTCCAAATAACGGTCTACACGCGTTACCGGACCATCAATCCCTTTTTCTTCGACTTGTAGATCGAGTTTATGACGATTTTGATGCGCTTTTAAAAGCTCTTGACCAACTAATTGAGCCGCACGCGCAGCCATCACCACCATAGGTTCCATTGAACACCCACTACAAATTTGAAGATATTGATAAAGAATAATGCATAAAAGCCCTCACATTTTAACAAATACGAGGGCTTTTAGGGAAAAAATGTTTCTAAAATTTTTTAAGATTGATCAGGACACCGACTGCACAAGCTTTGACCAGGCCAATTCAACTGATTTTTCAATTCCTTTGGCATCCAGCCCGGCTTGTTGCAGCATCTGTGCATGTGAAGCCTGATGCATGAAGATGTCTGCCAGCCCCAAATTCAAGATTGGTTTAACAATTTGCGCGTGCGCCAAATACTCGTTTACCGCACTGCCTGCGCCTGCCATCACGGCATGTTCTTCAACAGTGACAAATAGACTGGTTGTCGCAGCCAGCTGTTCAATAATCTGCTCATCCAGCGGTTTAACGAAGCGCATATTCACCACACGCACCCCCACCTCATGACTAGCGGCGAGTGTTTGTGCTGCTTCTACCGCCACACTGACACGGCTACCGAATGCCAGAATGCTGATCTGGTCTTCTTGAGATTCATTAAAACTGGCCACAATTTCTGCTTTACCAATCTCCAAAGCCGTCATTTGTTGCTGAATTTCAACCCCTACACCATTGCCACGCGGGTAACGTACCGCCGCTGGACCATTGTATAAATAAGCGGTATGCAGCATTTGACGACATTCATTTTCATCTTTAGGCGCCATGATCACCATATTAGGTACAGTACGAATAAAGGCATAATCATAAGCCCCGGCATGGGTTGGGCCATCTTCACCCACCAGCCCGGCACGGTCGATACCAAAAGTGACATCCAGATTTTGCAAGGCCACATCATGAATCAGCTGGTCATAACCGCGTTGCAGGAAAGTCGAATAAATCGCTACGACCGGTTTTAAGCCCTCACAGGCCATCCCTGCTGCCAGGGTCACGGCATGCTGTTCGGCAATCGCCACATCAAAAAAGCGTTCCGGGAACTGTTTGGCAAACTGCACCATGCCCGAACCTTCACACATAGCCGGCGTAATCGCCAGCAAACGCTGATCTTGGGCAGCTTCATCACAGAGCCATTGTCCAAACACATCGGAATATTTCGGTGCTGCATTGCTTGAAGATACAGTATTTAATTTACTGATGGCATGGTATTTAATCTGATCGGCTTCTGCTGGTGCAAAACCCTTACCTTTTTTGGTATAGACATGAATTAAACGCGGACCTTTACGTTTTTTTAGGGCATTAAATACCTGTACCAATTGATTGACATCATGGCCGTCAAATGGGCCAAAATAGTCAAAACCAATGGCTTTAAACAGATTATCTGCAGCTTCAGTGGCAGCACAGTGCAAACGGGAATTGTAAGTCCATTCCGGATGCGGCTGGATATATGCATCACCCTCATCAGTAACATTCACCGACTCGCCACGTTCCCAAATGGCAGCCAGATGTTTGGCAAATCCACCGGTACTGCATGAAATAGACATGTCATTGTCATTCAGCACCACGATTAAATCTGCATTATGTGCAACGGCATCATTCATGGCTTCGAAGGCCATACCGGCCGTCATGGCACCATCGCCAATGATCGACACCACTTCACACGGATCATTCTGATAACGGCGTGCCAGTGCCATGCCCAATCCCGCAGAAATGGCTGTTGAAGAATGTCCAACGCCAAAAGTATCGAATATCGATTCTTCACGTGCAGGAAAGGCAGCCAAACCATCTTTGGCACGAATGGTGGTCAACTGTTCACGGCGACCGGTCAAAGCTTTATGCGGATAGGCCTGATGACCCACATCCCAGATCAGACGGTCATGCGGCGTATTAAAACAATAGTGCAAAGCCACAGTGAGTTCGATCACCCCCAGGTTAGCACCAAAGTGTCCACCGCTTTGTCCTGCTGCATACAAAATGTACTGACGTAACTCATCTGCCACTTGTTCTAGTTGGCTGCGCTCGAGCAATCGTAATTGTTGCGGATGATCAATCGCATTCAGTAACGGAGTTACAGGTCGGTGAGTCGGTATTTCTGTATACAACATAAATGGCGAAGCCTTCTAAAGCCTGGCAAATCCTAAGCTAGGTCAATGGGTTTATTCGAGCATAATGATCGAATTGTATCACCTTTAAATCAGCCACATTTCTAGCGATGCAGTTTAGAGGCAAATCTCTACACTGGGTGTTTGTTCATGAGCGAGATTATCCTGAATAATCTTACTATTTATCAACCATTATCGTTCGCTTTATACAAAAAAGAAAATCTTCTGCATAAATTCATCTTTACAATTCAACTAATGTCCAATCATTCAGCTATACTTTAGCTAATTAATAAACTATTTAACGAGTTAAGCAGTGCCCATAGAATTTGTCGCGACTTCAAGATTACCAACCGCTTTTGGTGAATTTAAAATCACGGTATTTCAAGATCCTAAAACGGGTGAAGAACATGTAGCACTGTCTAAAGGTCTGGATATGCCGCCTGTCGGGCCGGTATTGGTGAGAATACATTCTGAGTGTTTAACCGGTGATGCCTTTGCTTCACTGAAATGCGATTGCGGCCCGCAACTGCAAGCCACCCAGAAACTGATTAATGAAGTCGGTCAAGGCGTGATTCTCTATTTACGTCAGGAAGGTCGCGGTATTGGACTAACCAACAAGATTCGTGCCTATGCCCTGCAAGATCAGGGCCACGATACGGTTGATGCCAACTTGATGCTGAACTTGCCCGCGGATGCACGACACTATGACATGTGTACCATCATGCTCGACCATTTACAGGTCAAGCAGGTTAAACTGATTACCAATAACCCTTCAAAGATTCAGGCACTACAAGAACTGGGCATTGATGTGGTGGACCGTGTGCCGCTCACTGTCGGTTTGAATCCTTTTAATGCCGAGTATTTAAAAACCAAGCATGAACGCATGGCGCATATGTATAAGAAAGGCGATTTTTAATATCCTTTTTACAAATCCACTCCGACTTTATACAAATCCACCCCAACCCTCCTTTGCTAAAGGAGGGAGTTGTCTTTTTTAAAAGGGAAGTTTGTAGGGATTTAAATCGTCATCGAAAAAATCCGATTCTCCGGAACGCGGCGTTTTAGGCGTAAATCAAAGGCCATACAGATATTACGAACAAAAGGCTTGCCTTGCTCAGTCACAGTAATGCCCTGCTCATCAATCTGTAATAACTGATCCTGCTGCATTTCTGCAAGTTGCCGCAAAACCTCGGGTAATTCAGGAAATTGCATCTCTTTCGATGCCCAAGATGTAGTAAAAGTACACATCAAGTTCAAGATATGTTTACGGATCATCAGGTCTTCTGTACTCAGCACATGGCCTTTGACCACCGGAATTTCATTTTGCTCCAGACGTGCATAGTAGTCTTCCAGTTTTTTTTCATTTTGTGCAAAGCTGTACCAGCTGTCGCTAATCGAAGAAATACCCAGGCCAATCATCACTTGGGTTTTGGATGCGGTATAGCCCATAAAATTACGATGTAAAGTCCCCTGTTTAAATGACTGGCACATACTGTCTTTTTCTAGAGCAAAATGATCCATACCAATTTCATGATAACCTTGCGCCAGTAACTTATTCTTTCCTTCTTCATAGCACTGGCGTTTTATTTCATCTTTCGGTACATCAGCATCTTTAAAACCACGCTGGCCATTGCCCTTAATCCATGGAACATGGGCATAGCTATAAAACGCCAAACGGTCCGGCCTTAACCGATTGGTTTGATCAATGGTATTCAGCACATCTTGCAAACTCTGAAAAGGCAGACCAAAAACCAGATCATGTGAAATGGACGTATAACCAATTTCACGTGCCCACTCCGTTACACGCTGTACATGTTCAAAAGGCTGCATCCGGTGGATGGCTTTTTGCACCGTTTCATTGTAGTCCTGAACTCCGTAACTGACCCGACGAAAGCCCAGATCATATAAGGCTTGCAGATGTTCACGGGTGGTATTGTTAGGATGCCCTTCAAAACTGAATTCATGCTCGGCAGCCACCTCTGCCTTTGCCAAGATGCCCTGAATTAACTGTTGTAAATGCTCAACCGAAAAGAAGGTCGGTGTGCCGCCGCCCAAATGAATTTCTTTAATTTTCGGCTTTGTTACCAGCAACTGGCAATACAAATCCCATTCTTTCAGCACGGCCTGAATATAAGGCTGTTCCATCTCATGCTTTTTCGTGACACGTTTATGGCAGCCGCAGAAAGTACACAGGCTTTCACAAAATGGCAGATGGATATACAGACTGATGCCTTCACTTGAGTTGGATTCATCAAAGGAACGTTTTAAGCTCTGCTTCCACAGATCAAGCGAAAATGGCTCGGCTTCCCAATACGGCACCGTTGGATAACTGGTATAACGGGGTCCGGGTACATTATATTTTTGAATTAAAGAACGCGTCATCGTTGCTATCCACTCTCTACTGCAACAGCCGGTTATACTTATAACCGAACCCATATTTTGCATCACATATTCAACTCATTTTGCTGGGCTTGCTTATAGAATTCAACCTAGTGATCTAGTCGGGATATTTTTCAGCGATCACTTTGAATCAAAGTCTCAATAAAATTGATGGTGTCTTTTTCAATAAAAAAACGTGCTGCATAAAAGTCCTTAATCTTTTATGCAATTTATGTTTTGATGTGATGAGTTCCTTCATAATGATCCTGAGCGTTCCGATGCAACATCCGACTTCTAATGATATTCAACGTGTACGTGATTTTTTAGTCGATTTACAGGCACGTATTTGTGCTGCCCTTGAACAACAAGAAATGGCCGGCGGCGGCACGGCTAAATTTGAAATTGATGACTGGCAGCGTCCTGAAGGTGGTGGTGGTCGTTCACGGGTCTTGCAAAACGGCAGCGTGATTGAAAAAGGCGGGGTCATGTTCTCGCACATCAACATTGCTAAACTCCCCGCTTCTGCCACAGAACGCCATCCACAAATTGCCGGTGCTAAAGCCCAGGCTATGGGTGTGTCTTTAGTGATTCATCCGAAGAATCCCAATGTGCCGACTTCACATGCCAACGTGCGCCTGTTCGTGGCCGAAAAAGAAGGTCAGGATCCAGTGTGGTGGTTTGGTGGCGGTTTCGACTTAACACCATTTTACCCAAATAATGAAGATGTCTTGGCGTGGCATCAAAAGGCCCATGATCTTTGCGTACCATTTGGTGATACGCTGTATGCAGAACACAAGAAATGGTGTGATGATTATTTCTATTTAAAACATCGCGACGAACAGCGTGGTATTGGCGGCTTATTCTTTGATGATTTAAATCAGTGGGATTTTGAAACCTGCTTTCAATACATTCAAGCCGTCGGCAATGGTTACCTGGAAGCGATTATTCCCATCTTTCAACGCAATCAGGATAAACCGTATAGCGAAGCACAGCGCGATTTCCAGCTGTATCGCCGTGGCCGTTATGTCGAATATAACCTGGTCTATGACCGTGGCACTTTATTTGGTCTGCAAACCGGCGGCCGGATTGAATCTATTTTGGTCAGTATGCCCCCATTGGCAGCCTGGTCGTATCGTCCCGAATGGGAAGAAAATTCGCCAGAAAAATGCTTAACCGACTATTATTTAAAACCGCATGACTGGTTGACCGAACTTAAAAAATAAAAAAGTTTTTATCCCTTTTTCACTACAGAAAAAGGGATTTTTCACTGAAATAACTTTTTAAAAAATCAATAACTTGAACTAATAAATATAGTTAATTATGCCTTTAATATAAGAAAAACCGACATATTTCCTTACAGCACTAGACACGAGTGTGTCACAAAAATCGTTTAGACTGGATCATGATATTCATGACCTATACTGATTTAATCAACATGGATAAATACAAAAAAGTATGCTTGAAGGAGAAACGATGCTCAACACAATGTTAAATAATAAGGTGATTTTATTTTGGTGTATTTTAACCCTGATTGTGTGTTCTATCACCATTACCTTGCTTTCACACAACACCCTTGCAGACAGCGTGTCGATTAGCTTTACCGTATTTGCAGGTTTTGCCCTATTTTTTACTGCAGCCATGTGGCTGGAAGATACCATTCGCGAAATTTGTAATCCTTAACAGGATTTAACTTTACCGCTTTAACGATTTCCCCTCTTCTTTCTTCTTTGTCATTTTTCCTTTCCGTAGTGGCTTTAGCCTGCAGGAAAAATCACGTATATTGAATGCCATTTCCGCACACGGACCTTGTGAAATGAGCAAACAATTTGCCGTGATTGGCAATCCAATCGAACAATCACGTTCTCCAGAACTGCATCATGCTTTTGCCAAAAAAACTGGCATTGACCTGAGCTATAGCAAACGCCTTGCTCCATTGGATGGCTTTGAAGCCAATATCCAGGAGTTTTTTGCTCAGGGCGGTATGGGCATGAATGTGACCGTGCCCTTCAAAGAGCAAGCTTTTGCAGCCTGCGCGGTATTAACCGAACGGGCCAAAATTGCCAAGGCAGTCAATACCCTATGGATGCAGGATGGCAAGCTGTATGGCGACAATACCGATGGTCAAGGTCTGGTCGATGCCATCAAGGCCCTAGATTGGAAACTCGACAATAGCGAGCTGTTAATTATTGGTGCGGGCGGTGCAACCCGTGGTGTCATCTACCCCTTGGTACAGGCGGGTGCGAAAAAAATTGTCATCGCCAACCGGACTTTAGCCCGTGCAGAACAACTGGTTGCCGACTTAAAACCCGCTGTGCCGCAAGCCACCCTTGAAGCCATTTCTTTAAATGATCTGGCTGGTCATTTTGACATTGTCATTAATGCAACTTCGGTAAGTTTAACCGGTGATGCCCTGGTTTTACCTGAAGCTTTACAATTTAAGCATGCCTATGAAATGGCCTATGGCAAGCCATCCAGCTTTTTAGATCAAGCCAAAGCCCGCGGTGTTCCGACCTCGGAAGGTTATGGCATGCTGGTTGGACAAGCCATTGAAGCTTTTTATATCTGGAATGGCATTAAACCTGAATTAAAAGACTTTCTTTAACTAACATCCATCAAAAGAACCTCAGGATGATCTGAGGTTCTTTTGAACCATCTTCCTGTTTATTTTACATATTTCTGCATATTTTCATACACTTCCATATATATTTCATAATTAATAACTTCAGCATGTTGAAGTGTCAGGTCTTTAATCGTTTTCTGACTTAATTTTCCATGCTTGCTGTCGATATAGCTTTGCCCCAAAATCTGCGCAGTTTCTTTGAGCACACGCGAGTCAGCGGCATTGTCCGGATATTCCTCCCGATATGCTTTCAGGTATTGCTGGGCAAAAATATGCTGTGGCTGCTTATACTGCTTCGCGGCTTGGTGCCAAGCTGCAGCGACCTTACCTTCGCCTACAGCACGCTCAGTCAAGGTATTAACATGGCTGCCTATAGCCCGGTTGAATTGGCTGTCATCCTCAAGATGATGCTTTTTCTGTAAGGCCTTAATGCGCTCAAGTTCTTTGCCTTTAGGATCATAATACTGTTCATCGCTAAACCAGTAAGCATACACCTCTGCCATTTCTTGCAAGGTTTGCGGACTAAGGTTTTTCACCCACTCACTTTGTTCTGCAGCCATATCGAGCAAAAATAAGGTTTGGTAGGTTTGACTGAACGACTGGGCTTGCTGATAGGTTTTATCGGCCAACTGATTCAACTCATCCTCATAGCTTAAGGCGGGTGCTTCGGCTTTAGTTCCTTCGATCACAGCAGCTGGCTGCTCCAGAGTTCGCCCTACATCTTTCACCCATTTTTCTAAAATTGAACCTTTGCTCACCTCTTGAATCGACTTGGCATCGCGCAATGCAGCGCGGTCAATTTTGCTGGCTTGCCCATAATTAAATACACGCATATCGGCCTGTACATCAATTTTACCGTACTTTTCAGTAAGGAATTGCACAGCATAATCAACCTGTGCCGCACGTCCCTGAGCATCTAAACCAACATCTATTTGTATCGGGGTCTTTTTAGCTGGCGAACTTGCCGCCAGAACCTGACGAATTTCAGGCTGGTGCGTTGCCCACAGCTCAGCAAAATGCGCTGCATCTATAAACTGTTCAGAAACATACGGTGCAAAGACCAAGGCTAATTTTTCGTGTACCGAACGGTCCTTCGCTTCAACTGAAGCCGTGATCTGTACCGGTTCAACACGCTTAAAAGCATCTAATTCATAAGCAGAAACGCAGTATGTTAAATCACCGACTTGGGCTGTTTTTGGCGTAGCAATTATACGCTGGCAGTCGTCTACTGTAAGAGTAACAGTTTCATCAGCAGTGTCTTGTTCTGTCGGGCTTTCATCATCCGTTTCTGTTTCTAGCGCTACATCCTCTTCGTCTACCAGTGAATCGGCTGAACCATAAAGTTTGTCGCTGACCAGTTCACGCAAGGCAAGTGTTGCACTGTAGGCTGTGCCGTCTTGAGCCACAGCATCAGCTTTACCCGCTTGCACAGGTGAAGCAGTATCTTCCACAGCCTGGGTTACAGCTTCTCCCGCCTGCTTTTCACTCCCGGCATCGCTCACTTTAGTAGCTGTGGTATAGCCCAGCACGGAGCGCTTTAAATACGGCTCATTCACCTGTTCAAACAGGGCCATTTGCAACATCAGTTCTTCCAAGGTGCTGCTAAAACGTATTTTTTCAGTCAACTGACCGTTCTTCTCTGCAACGCTCAGTGGCAGGCTTTTGATTTGTCTAGCATCAGCCAAAATATATGGCAAGGCATTTACCGCTTTTAAATAATCAGCCAACTTCGCTACATTTACCCGTTCAAAATCAGCTTTATATTTCGAGAAATCAATATAGGCAAAGCTGTTTTGACTGTCTTTATTCACCAAATACGGCATCAAAGAAAAATAATTGGTATAAAATTTATATTCTTTAAAATCAACCACCATCGGTACTTTCATTTGCACCAGCAAGGTCGGCTTTTCATAACGAGCTGCCAAGTTTAAAGCAGCAGTCTTTTCTCGATAATGCACAGAACCATCATATTCAAATTGCGTATTATTGAGTAAATTCAATGCAAAAATATTGAATGAACTCAGCTTGTCCTCTGAAGCAAAACTGTCCGCATGCCCTTGCTGCTGTTTCGCCATAGCGGCATACAGGTTTTGTTTTTCAGTGCTGTTTAAACGGATATTCTGCGCTTTTAAATATTGATCTAAGCGTTTTTTCAATGCCGGTTCAAATGCTATCGCCGGATTGACTTGTTGCTGTGCTTTTTGACGTCCTATGTCCGGATTAGACTGTACACTGAGCTTGCCCCGAAAATCATAACTAGATGTTTCAAACATCGCATTTAGACCATGAATCGCTCTTTGCTCTACAGTTGCCACCTGATTCGGATTGGTCTTTATGACATGCTGTGAACAGCCTGCGAAACTGAGACTACAAAGACAAAAAGTTAAATATTTTAGTTGTGCCTTCACATGTAAACGCCTTATATTCATTATACTTTATTCTGTTCTAAGCTACAGAATTACAACCCAATATAACATAATAGGATGTTGATACTATTGGGTCGAGCATATTTTATAATTCGCATTTCTGACATTTTTAATCGCTATCCTTATCAATGTTTTTTGATGATAAATGTGAATAATCAAGGTATCGATACAGATAATCCAGAACTATTTCTAAATTAGGATTAAGACTATGCCAGCATATAAAGCCCCTTTGCATGATATTCGTTTTTTAATGAACGAAGTGCTTGATTACCCGGCACACTACAAAACGCTTTCAAATGGTGAAGCAGCGGATGCTGACACTGTAGACATGATTCTTGAAGGTGCGGCAGATTTCTGTGAAAACGTACTTTCTCCACTCAACCAGTCTGGTGATGAAGAAGGCTGTCACTTTGAAAATGGTGAAGTCAAAACCCCAAAAGGCTTTAAAGAAGCCTATGACCAGTTCGTGCAAGGCGGCTGGCAAGGTTTGTCTTTCCCTGAAGAATTTGGTGGTCAAAATCTGCCGCAATCTTTAAACCTGATCAAATCAGAAATGATGGGTACTGCAAACTGGGCCTTCCAGATGTATCCGGGTTTAAGCGTCGGCTGTATGAACACCATTCTTCAGTTTGGTACTGAAGCACAAAAAAACACCTATATGCCTAACCTGGTGACAGGAGAATGGTCAGGTACGATGTGTCTTACCGAACCACAATGTGGTACGGACTTAGGCCAGGTCAAAACCAAGGCGGAACCCAAGGCAGATGGTACCTATGCCATTTCGGGCACGAAAATCTTTATCTCTGCCGGTGAACACGATTTAACAGAAAACATCGTTCATATCGTGCTTGCCCGCCTTCCAGATGCGCCTGCCGGAACCAAAGGTATTTCGCTATTCATTGTGCCAAAACTCCTGGTCAATGCAGATGGTACAGTCGGTGAGCGCAACCCTGTCAGCTGTGGTTCAATCGAACACAAAATGGGGATTCGCGCTTCTGCAACCGCCGTTTTAAACTTTGACAATGCAACGGGTTACCTGATTGGCGAGCCACACAAAGGCTTGCATGCCATGTTCACTTTCATGAACACTGCGCGTATCGGTACCGCGATCCAGGGCATTGCCCATGCTGAACTGTCATTTCAGGGCGCACTTCCTTATGCTAAGGAGCGTATGTCCATGCGTGCCCTTTCAGGTAAGAAAGACCCTGAAAAAGTGGCAGATGCGATCATTCATCATGCTGATGTTCGTCGTATGCTGCTCACTCAAAAAGCGATTGCTGAAGGCGGTCGTGCAATGATTTATTACGCCGCGCAAATTGCCGACAAAATGGCTGATGCCTTAATACAGGGTGATACTGCAGCATATGAAGCACATGATGATCACCTGGGTTTCTACACCCCTATCCTGAAAGGTTTCTTGACTGAATTGGGTTTTGAAGCTGCCAACCATGGTATGCAAGTCTACGGCGGTCATGGCTACATCAAAGAATGGGGCATGGAACAGATTGTACGTGACTCACGTATTTCCACCCTGTACGAAGGGACCACCGGTGTACAGGCACTTGACCTGATTGGCCGTAAAGTCCTGTTAACCTCTAGAGGTAAAGTGATTCGCGATTACACGGCTGAAATCCTGAAATTCTGTGGTCAGCATGCGCGTAACAAATACATGCGCCGTTTTGCCTGGGACTTAACCAAGTTATGTGCTCAATGGAATGCTCTCACCGTTCGTATTATGCTGGCGGCACGTAAAGACCGTGACATCGTGTCATCTGCATCTGTCGATTTCTTGATGTTCTCTGGCTATGTAATGATGGCTTATTTCTGGGCGCAGCAAGCCGCTGTCGCTTCTGCAAAACTGGCTTCGGGTGAAGGTCAGGAAGTGCCTGAATTCTACAAAGCAAAAATCAAAACAGCAGATTTCTACTTTGAACGCCTGCTACCACGTACCCAAGGTCATGCCGAAGCAATGGTCAATCCGTCGAAAACCATGACTTCATTGGCACCTGAACACTTTAGCTTTGACTACTAAGCTGTAAAGTTTAAGTCAAAATAAAAGAGCACTTCGGTGCTCTTTTTTCAAGCCATATTCCATAAAAGCACTTATATCAAATAATACCCTTGCGGAGGATTTACTGATTGTATGCATATTGCGGTAGCCAGGTCCCAAAAATGGGATAGTGCTCATCAGCACAGCTAATGAGCATGACGCAATGGCAAAGAAAAACCCCGACAGGATGCCGGGGTTTTTCGTATGGGTTGATTAAGCATGACTCCTGTCTTGCCTCACAGTCCTGGTGTTTGAACGTATTATTGTTGTTTTCTGTTCCGGAATATCCTGTTCCTGTATGACTTGATCTTAAGAAAAAGAACGGCTGTTCCAATCCGCAAAATCCTTAAATCAATGTACGTCAGAGCGTACAAAGCCGAGCGTTTTCCCTATCGAGTAAACTTGATGCCACTGTTTATTTCCGTCCTGAATATTCTCCTCCACTATTCGATTTAAATATTGTTTCATCGGCGGGCAAGTAGCCGTATGCCCCCAATTCAACGAAGGTGAATATATCTTTTCTGTCCCCTCATTCAGTCAATTGCACTTACAGAAAACCGCCCCTGTTTAAATCGCTTTTGAGATGTGGACATGGTTGCACAATATGTAGCAAACGTTTCTTTTCACTTGCCTATTGGCATAACTTACTGCAGAACAGGAAACAATGCTGAGCTAGAACCAGCAATCAACAGAAAAACAAGCATCTTGGTTTTAAAAATAAGTAATTAAATAAATTTAATTTATTTAATATCTGGTTTATTTAACGCTTATTTTTATAAAAAAAAATTATAATACATATAAAAAACTTGAATATTTATTTATTTCATGTATGATTAACTCAACTAGAAAAAATCTTGTTTAGTAAATCTTCTTTAAGTATCGCAGTTTTAGTCATAATCCTTCGTTTTTTTCAGATCTTAAGCTCAATTCATTATTATTTTCAAAGTTATTATCAGTCATTTAAGATGGCTAAAAATTATTAAAATTCGATAGGTTATATTATGTCTAATACAGTTAACGGTACAGTAAAATGGTTTAACGAAACTAAAGGTTTCGGTTTCATTCAACAAGAATCTGGTCCAGATGTGTTTGCTCATTTCAGTGAAATTGCAAATTCTGGCTTTAAAACATTGTTTGAAGGTCAGCATGTATCATTCAGTATTGCGCAAGGTCAAAAAGGCCCGAATGCTGTGAATATTGTTGCTTTATAATAAGTAACATCGATAAAAAAGCACTTTGATAGTGCTTTTTTTGTTTTTAGCGTTCAGACAACGCTGCATAGAAAACTTCACTCTGCCTCCTATGCAGTTGAATGGAAATTCAATCGCCCATATCTCCGGCTTCTATATTGCATCCGAACATCAACCGAGGGATTAATTGCAAGTCACAGAAATTCTTCCAGCACCGAATTTAAAAAACCGTGTCCCTGCTCGGTACAAGACAACCGGTTTTGATCATCAACCATCAACTTTCTAGCACGTAGTGAATTTAAAAGCTCATCTAAATTTTCTAAATTTAAACCTGTCCGCTCGGCATACAGTTCGGCAGTCACGCCCTGATTTAACCGTAGCGCATTCATCATAAATTCAAACGGCATGTCTTCATCTTCAATCTTTTTAAACTGCAAATGCTCTGCCGGAACTTTGGCTAAATAGTCTTTCGGCAAACGGGTTTTCTGGAAACGGTACACGCCATCAGGCTTGGTCACTTTAGCATGTGCCCCTGCCCCAATGGCCAGATAATCGCCAAACTGCCAGTAATTTAAATTATGCGCAGAGGGTTTTTCCTTACGCCAGGCCGATACTTCGTAATTGATAAAACCATTGGCTTTTAGGTAGGCCTCGCCCTGTTCCTGAATCTCTTCCAGTACATCTTCAACGGGTAAAAGCGGTTGAGTGCGGAAAAATACCGTGTTGGGTTCAATGGTCAGTTGATACCACGACACATGCGTAGCACCATTTTCCACCGCTAGTTTTAAATCAAGTAACGCCTGTTCTAGCGTTTGTTCTGGCAAGCCATGCATCAAGTCGACATTAACGCGTTCAAAGCCTGCTTCACGGGCATGCTGAATGGCATTGATCGCATCATCATTACTGTGAATACGCCCTAATTTTTTCAGCTGATCGCTATTAAAACTCTGCACACCAATGGAAAGACGGTTAATTCCTGCTGCCAAATAACCTGCAAAGGGATCGTGTTCTACCGTTCCCGGATTGGCTTCCAGAGTAATTTCACAACCATCTTCAAAAGGAATTAAGCTTTTTAACTGGCCAAATAGCCATTGATAACCCTTTGCAGAAATCAGTGACGGCGTACCTCCACCAATAAACACGCTATGAATCTGACGCCCCTGGACAAAATCAACCTGGGTTTTAAAGTCTTCGACCAAAGCCTGTAAATATTGCTGTTCCAGATCTAAGGACAGTTTTCCATCCGGTACGGCATGCGAGTTAAAGTCACAGTACGGACACTTACGCACACACCACGGCATATGAATGTATAAAGATAAAGGAACCAGTGCAGGATTTAATTCGGCCAAGGAACAAGCTCAAAATATGTAGGACAGGAAGATAAATATATTAACATGACTGCATCAGGACACTGATAAAATCTCACAAGGAATATCAGTACACTAGGAAAAACTATTGAAGAATTAAATTGTTAGAATGATGAAAATATCTGCTCAGTTATTGTTATTCATCCCGCTGACACTGGGGATTGGTATCGCGCTTACTTTTCAAACGGCTATCAACAGCCAGTTGAGAGAATATTTAAATTCACCCTTACAAGCCGCCCTTTTATCTTTTCTGGTTGGTACAATACTGCTGGCCATATTGGTGTTTTTTCAGCCGGTAGAAAGACCGGGTTTTGCCACGTTTGTGCAACTGCCATGGTATTTATGGTTGGGTGGATTTTTGGGCGTGTATGCCATTAGTCTCAGTATTTATGCTGCGCCCAAACTTGGTTTTCTCACTCTGTCCGGTTTGATTATTTTTGGTCAACTGGTCACTTCAATGATTCTGGATCATTTTGGTTTACTGGGTACAGAAAAAACACCGGTGAACTGGCAACGTCTATTCGGTGGCGTGGTGATTTTTATTGGTGTGCTTCTCACTTTACAACGCTAACCCCTCATTATTCTAAGCACATGATGAGTAATTTTTGTGTCAAATGTCTCGTCGATTACAACGACCCGTTATGAATTAAAACAGCTCTTTCATTTGATGATTCCGATTCTGGTCACTCAATTTTCCCAGGCCGGTTTGGGACTGATTGATACCATTATGGCCGGACACCTGTCTCCGGTTGATCTGGCCGCGATTGCTGTCGGGGTAGGTTTATGGATTCCGGTCATGCTACTGTTCAGCGGCATCATGATTGCTACCACACCTTTGGTCGCAGAAGCCAACGGCGCACGTACGCCGGAAAAAATTGCCAGTATTGCACGGCAATCGCTATGGATTGCCTTGATTCTGGGTATCATCGCTGCACTGATTTTACAGATCATGCCATTTTTATTGCCTGTTTTAGGCGTACCAGAAGTCTTGCTGCCCAAAGCCAGTTTGTTCCTGCATGCTATTGGTCTAGGTATGCCCGCTGTGACCATGTATGCAGCGCTGCGTGGCTATTCGGAAGCGCTAGGGCATCCACGTCCCGTGACGGCGATTAGCCTGATTGCATTAATTGTTCTGGTTCCGCTTAACTTTATTTTTATGTATGGCTGGGGACCAATTCCGGAGTTAGGTTCAGCCGGTTGTGGTTTTGCCACGGCGATTTTGCAATGGCTGATGTTTATTGCACTCGCAACCTATGTATTAAAAGCTTCGGCCTACAAAAAAACACAGCCCTTTGCCGCATTTGAAAAAATCAATCCGGACTGGATCAAGCGTATTTTAAGACTCGGTTTCCCGATTGGCCTAGCCATCTTTTTTGAAGTAAGCCTGTTCAGCACGGCTGCGATTGTACTTAGCCCTTTAGGAGAAACCCTGGTGGCCGCGCATCAGATTGCCATGTCCGTGACCTCGCAATTATTTATGATTCCGATGTCGCTGGCCATTGCGCTGACCATTCGTGTGGGCACCTATTATGGGGAAAAAAACTGGTCGGCGATGCATAAGGTGCAATATTTAGGTCTGGCCACCGGCACTGTTTTTGCCTTCGCTACCATGGCACTGATCTGGTTTTTCCGGCCAGAAATTGTGTCAATTTACACCTCGGATTACGAAGTCACTCAGGTCGCGCTGTATCTGCTGCTGTTTGCCATGGCCTATCAGCTGATGGATGCCTGGCAAGTCAGTGCCGCAGGTTGCTTGCGTGGCATGCAGGACACCAAAGGCCCGATGTGGATCACCATGATTGCCTACTGGGTCATTGCCTTCCCGGTCGGGATTTATCTGGCGCGTTTTACCCAAATGCAGGCAGCGGGTGTCTGGGTCGGCTTGATTGTCGGTTTAAGTGTGGCCTGTATCTTGTTATTAACCCGTTTATACAAAATCAACCATCGCCTGAAAATGCCTTAAAAATTACATAGATTCATCTCTTTTCATGGGAAAAGGGATGAGATCAATACAGCATAAATAGAAAAATAATCCACAATATTTCAGTTATTTATCCACTCAAAAACATTCTGTTTTTTGATAATCTCACTGTAAAAGTGCAGCTTTTAACAATTTCAAGTAGGCAATATCCTGTTTAACGCCTATGATCATTAAAACCCATCTATGATGATGCTGAGGAATATCGCATGGCAAAAACGGCTAGGACCCCCGGTCGTCGCTTTATGAAACTTGCCAGTATGACGGCGAGTATTGCAACTAAAACCGTATCAAACTCGATTAAAAATTTTAATGCCGATGAAGAACAAAAAAATGCTTCGCGCACTAAACTTTTTCAGGATATCGGACTGCAGATTGCCGATACGCTGGGCGAAATGAAAGGTGCGGTGATGAAAGTGGGGCAAATTGCTTCACAATATAAAGATATTTTTCCGCCAGAAGTAGCCCGTGCCATTAGCAAGTTACAGCGTCAGGCTCCAGCGATGCCTTTTGCTGAAATTAAAGCGCAAGTTGAAAAAGAACTGGGTAAACCGCTCCTGAAAATCTTTAAAAGTTTTGATGAACAGCCTTTTGCTGCGGCCTCTATTGGGCAGGTGCATAAAGCCATCTTGCCGAACGGTCAACAGGTCGTAGTCAAAGTGCAATATCCGGGGGTGGATGAAGCCTGCGAAAGTGACCTGAAACAGGTGCGTCTGGCCTTGCGCTTAATGGGTGTACTGAAAATTGACCGCAAGTTGCAAGATCAGCTGTTTAAGGAAATTCAGGACAGTCTGGATAATGAGCTGAACTATGAGATTGAGGCGCAAAACTTAGAAGTCGCACGTACATTTCATCAAACATTAGACAATAAAATTATTATTCCTCAGGTCTATAGCGATTATTCTTCGCGTCATATTTTAACCCTAAGCCTGGAACAGGGCGAAAGTATTGAAACGGCCAGTGCCTGGTCTCAAGACACCCGTAATGAACTGGGTCGCCGCCTGCTCCGTGCCATTGGTCAGGAAATTTTCTATCTGAAACGTTTCCACTGTGACCCGCATCCAGGCAACTTTGCCTTTCGTGAAGATGGGACGGTGATTATTTACGACTATGGCGGTGTCAAAACCCTGTCTACTGAAATTGTCTCAAATTTCAAGACCCTGATTAATGCCGCCCGTGAAGGCAATATTACCGAAATAGAACAGAAGCTGGATGACCTGCATTCCATCACCACGCAAGGCAAGTTTCCTGAAGATCTATATCGCCAGTGGCTGGAAGTGTTGATGCGTCCGCTGATCACCCATTACGATTTTGCCGAAAACTCTGCCCATCATGATGGCGTCGAACTGCTGAAACCATCATTAAAATATTGGGATGTGTTTAAGCCTTCACCGGATACCTTAATGGTTAACCGCACGGTTTCCGGACATTACTGGAATTTAATTCATTTAAAAGTGAATGATAACCTGAATGATTTATTTGAGGAGCTGGTGCCACCTCGAGTCTGATCAAGCCACACCCACCCGGTTCACCCATAGTGCCCGGGTTTTATTTGACTCGATAATTGTTATGTTATAACATTTCTTTAAATTTAAAATATACGATGGAGAAATGTATGCGTCCAGATATCCACCCCGACTATCAACAGGTACTGTTCCACGATACCAATGCAGATGTCTATTTTGTTATTGGCAGCACGTTAAAACCGACCCAGACCCGTGAATATGAAGGCCAGACTTATCCTTATGTGACTCTGGATATTTCCAGTGCCTCACATCCGTTTTATACCGGTGAACAACGTCAAACCAGCAATGAAGGCCGTGTAGCCAGCTTTAATAAACGTTTCGCACGTTTCAAACGCTCACATTAAATTCATACTGTTTTAAGATTTCAAGGTTAATCTTAAGACTTGAAAAGCCCAAGCCATATCCTCCAGCTTGGGCTTCTTTTTTTCTGATATGACAAAAATTTTGAGCTGTTATCGACTCTGTAATAAGCCTTGGAACAGGTAAAAACCGAGCGCCAACACAATAATTCCTGTAATCACACTGGAAATGGCATAGCCTAAAGCCAGTGCAATTTGTCCATGCTTGAGCAGTTGAAAAGTTTCTAAACCAAAACTGGAAAAAGTGGTAAAGCCGCCTAAAATGCCGACCATCAGAAACAGACGTGCTTCATTTTGCAAAACAGGAAATTTCTGGCTATAAGCAAAGAAAATACCGGCAAGCAGACAGCCAAAGATATTGATCCACCATGTCGTCCATGGAAATCCGCTGCTTGGTTTAAATAAAAATACCCCTGCACCATAACGCAAACTTGCGCCGACTGCTCCCCCTAAAGCTACCAGTAGCCAATTCATATCTGTTCCAATGTGATTGAGTTAAAGATCGAGATGATATAAATCTTTTGTTCACTATAGCGTACAAATGCGTTGAAATAGTAATGAAATGATGCCGTGAAAATTGTTATAGTCACGCGGTTTTTAAACTTTTTTCTATGAATTGAGGAAATTATGGCTCAGGATTTATTGGCACAGCTTCAGGCAGGTGAAATCAAATTTGCAGACGTGATTGCATATATTGATGCACGTTATCAGCATAGCCCTACAGCGTTTCAAAATGGCAAACAGGCCAATGCTGCAACGGAAAACCAAGGCAGTGCCAAAGTATTTTCTTTTGCCCAACTCAATGGTCTAGATCAGGCACAGACTTTAAGCCTGTTTGCTGAACACTATGCAGCGGTATTAGCGACTCCTGAAGCCACAGACCACCAGAACATTCGCCAGTTTATGCAAAATGGCTGGGATGGTATTCAGTTTGACGGGCAAGCTTTAACAGCAAAATAAGTTTTCTTTATAAAAAGCCCTCTTGATTAAAGAGGGCTTTTCTCCTCCCTTAGAAAAAAGGGAGGTCGGGAGGGATTTAAAAAATCAATAAATATCCCTTTTCACAAAGTAATCTAGAAAATTAAATCAGGAAATTCTGACCCGACAACGCCACTCATCTACCGGATTTTGTTCCCACGCACGGCTATGTTTCACGTGAATCCATGCTTCACCCGGTTGCAGTGCAGTAAATATAAACTGTTTTTGCCCACCTACACCCAGTATCGGTTGCTTGCTTTTCACTTGATCTTGCCGATAAATTTCTTCAACTTTTAAGATGCTCTGCGGCTCGGCCACTTGCCAGATATAACCTGTAGTCGGATTTTCTGGCACAGTAAGTTCCAGAGTTTGTCCTACTTTCATTTCCAGCAAAGCCGGGCATTGACTGTCTAATGAGTAACTATGGGTTTTTCCATCTAACGTTGGACTCATACTGCTACACCCCACCATGCTGAACCCCAGTATTACAGCAAAACTAAGTACTAAAGATTTCATAAATTTAATCTTTTCATCATCTTGTTATAAAAAAACGGTTAGCCTTTCACCCGTTCAATCCATTCAATTGAACTGACACGGAATAACTCACAAGCACCATCTCCAGTATCTGTCGGGGTCAAGGATGACGTCCAGACCAGATTTCTGTCTTTAATTTCAACCAGCTCGCCTTTTAGCCGCACCAAATCACCGCGTTTCACATGTTTAATCTGTTTGGCAATTTCAGGGTTGGCAGGAATGATGTGCATATTCGAGACCATTTGCATGGCTTGTTCGGCAGGCACCGGCAGGCGATCAATCTTCCAGTTTAAATAACGGTCATACTGATTGACTGAAATATGACGTGCAATTTCAGGCTCGGCAAACAGCCCCCAGCTCACAGCATAATCAATCGGTGAAAACTTGGCCTGTTCATCACTGGTATAAATTTTTGAACCTAGAATGCGAAAATCGCCTTTAAACGATTGCAGTTTTTTGATTGACTGGTCTTTTGCTAGCGGAGCCAAGCCCTTCGCAATATTATAATCGACAGAAGCACTGGCACTCACTTGCAACATGCTCACTGCAAGTAAAGCACTGCATAACATTGACCTGATCATCTTTATGCCCCTAACAAATTTCTTGATTTCTAAATTAATTTTAAATGAGTAAACTTAAAGAAATATATGGACTTGGTAACAATATAGATATATTCAGTCACTTTTTTGTCTTATGTCCTGAGCAGAAGATTGGTTAAACTAAGAAGATATAAAGCAAGAAAAATTAAGTGACAATGATTTATAAATTTTACCAACAGCATATTTTTCCGCATTTGCTCAATCAAGTGATGCAAACACCCAGTCTCATGGATCTACGTCGCGAAATGCTACTCCCCATTACAGGCGAGGTGCTGGAAATAGGCTTTGGTACCGGGGTGAATCTGCCTTTTTATCAAAATGTCGATACGCTCTATGCACTGGAACCCAATGCCGATATTTATCGACTGGCGATTAAACGCGTACATGAGAGCTCCATTCATGTGCAGCATGTTCAGGCCAGCGCAGAAAAGCTGCCTTTTGCCGATCATAGTATCGACAATATTGTCAGTACCTGGACACTGTGCAGTATTGAACATCTGGATCAGGCTTTGGCAGAATTACATCGCGTACTCAAGCCTGGCGGAACCTTGCATCTGGTCGAACATGTACTGTCTGACCGCCCGACACTGCAACATCTGCAAAACCTGCTGACACCCGTTCAAAAACGCCTTGCCGATGGCTGTCATCTCAACCGCAATATTGAACAGGCCTTGCTGGATGCAGATTTCAGCTTTAAAGAAAAATATTATCTGGATGCAGCCGGTATTCCTAAAATTGCACAGCGCATGCTGTTTGCCCGTGTGCAAAAACAGTAAGTCCTGAATTTAACGGCGTTTTATAAGCATCGCCGTTTTAATCATCAAAATCGATACGGACTGTTTCAAAACGTACCCGCCCTTCCCGTATGGCCTGGGCAATCGCCTGTTGACCTTTAGTCAGGCGTGCACCGCCGCTTTTAATATCAATCAGTACCACTTCGATATCATCGGGACTTCCTTCACCATCACGCAGGTCGGTATAACCATCGAAAACCACATAATCGACCGGATCGCCCAGAAATTTGGCATCACTGGGTAAATACTGAAACTGGGGCATAATCGGTGCCAGCTGCTCTGCCATCTTGCCTTTGAGCACAGCACGGCTGGTATTGACACTGCGTTTTTGCGCATGCGCCAAAGCCTGCTGATGCTCCAGCTCCAGTTCCGCAATGTACTGTTCATATTCTGCTTTAATGCGTCCATTCCGGGTATTGCTTAAAATCATGGTGGTGAGCACCACACCTATACACGCCCCAATTAGCATTGCCATCCAAATGGACATTATTATTCCTTAATTGCAAAAATTACCGCTACTTATACCTTAAGACTTTTGTCCCGAGTCATATTCACTGCATCAAACAATGATATGCTAGGACTGAGCAGAATAAAATCATCAGGGTCATGAAAACTATCTTAATTGCCAATCAAAAAGGTGGATGCGGTAAAACCGTTACTGCAATTAATCTGGCTGCCGCTTTGGCACAAAAGGGGTATAAAGTCGCACTTGCCGATGCCGATAATCAAAAATCAGCCTTGCAATGGTTAAAACAACGACCGCAAGAGACGGCTCCTATTCAAAGTCTGGACTGGCGTCAGGAAAAATCAATTGGCGATGTGCCTAAAAATATCGAATATCTGATTATTGATGCACCTGGGGCTTTATCTGGCGAGCATGCCGAACAATTAATCAGTGAAGCACACGCCATTATCACCCCATTGCAGCCGTCTTTCTTTGATATTGATAGTACGCGCCGTTTTCTGAAACATTTACAGGATATTAAACGCATCCGCAAAGGGAAGGTACAAATTTTACTGTTGGCTAACCGCATGAAAGCAAACACTGCCAGTTCCAAAGATATTCAGGATTTTTTCCAAAAAATTGAACAACAGCCGGTAGCCTGGATTTCCGAGCGTGCTGCATATGCCCAGCTTGCCATGCAGGGACTGAGTATTTTTGATAAAACACAAAAAAACTATCGGGCTATGCAAGATCAATGGCAACCGCTGTTAAATGCAATTGTTGATGATCCCAGCGCCTGGTTTTAATCGCATTAAATAGACACAGCGCAAACTTTTGCCTAGAAATGTGCAATAAATATTCATCACAACTTACCCAGCTCTCGTTCTCGGGAGCTTTTTTTTCGGTTAAGATGAACTCCGAACTTAGGAAGTAGTCAGTGAATTCAGTGCAACGTTACGCGCCCACATTACAAAAGGTTTTATTATTTGGACTGTTTTTTGTCCTGATGTATTTGAGTTTTCATGTGCTCAAATATTTTATTGTACCTGTGGTTTGGGCGGCAATTATTGCCTATGTCACCTGGCCGCTGTATCAGTCGGTATTACGCATGTGTGGACAGCGCCCTACGCTAAGTGCCACAGTGATGATTCTTGCTGTAGTTTTAGTGATAGGGCTGCCTATTATTTTTGCCATTTTCATGTTGCAGCATGAAGGCCGAAACTTGTATTACGAATTACAGAAACAGGTCTTTTCCGGTCATCTGAATGTTCCTGACTTTATTCGGCAGTTACCTTTTATTGGCAAAGAAATTTCACGTACGTTAAGAGAAATTAATCAGGACCCGAACAGTATTGTTCAGTCAGTGTCTTTATGGGTTCAGGGGCATTTAAATTACGGGAAAGCGGTACTGAACGAAGTCAGCAAAAATCTGATCAAGCTCTGCTTTGCCATGATGTCGCTATTTTTCTTCTACCGTGATGGTCACACCATTTTAAATCAGGTCAGCAAAGCCCTGGAAATGGTGATTGGCCCACGTATCCATCATTACCTGGACACCATTTCTGAAACCACCCGTGCCGTAGTCTATGGCGTAGGTCTGACTGCCATTGCCCAATCCATTCTGGCGGGGATCAGCTATTTCGTTGCCGATGTTCCTAATCCGATGGTTCTGACCATTATCACCTTCCTGCTGGCGCTGATTCCTTTTGGACCTCCGGTTGCCTATACCTCTGTTTCGCTGTGGTTATTTTCTCAGGGACATACCATTGAAGCGATTGGGGTGATGGTATGGGGCGTGTGTATTGTCAGTACCGCAGATAACGTGATCCGTCCATTGGTGATTTCCGGTGCCACTCAAATTCCCTTCCTGCTGATCATGTTTGGGGTGCTTGGAGGGCTGGCAAGCTTTGGCATGGTGGGATTATTTATTGGTCCGGTCATCCTGGCAGTATTACTGGCAATTTGGCGGGAATGGCTGCATGAAACCAATGAAACCGAAGGTTTAATGATGCCTAAAGCCACGCTTGCTCATGATATTGATGATGAAACCCATCACCCTGATTAAGCTGGCAGATAAAAGTTAAGAAACTTGTACATTGCACTACTTAAATCACCTGATCTTGCATCCACGACTTTGTTTCAATGGTGCCAATTATAAAAAAGTCAGGATGCTTCAAGTCATGAAAGCACTATTCAAACAAGGCGCAATAACAACATTGGGTGCCATATTTTTAGCGGGTTGTGCCGGCACCATGCCCATAAACGAACATAAAGCGCAACGGGTAACAGTCAATGCCGTCACTGCACAAGGCATAGGTAATAAAATCGGGACTGTAGAATTACGCGATAGCCCGGCTGGTCTGGTCATTAATACCGATTTAAATGATCTGCCACCCGGCCCTCACGGGTTCCATATTCATGAAAAAGGCTTCTGTGGCCCGGCAGAAAAAGATGGCAAAATGGGGGCAGCCCTTGCCGCAGGTGGTCATTTCAATCCAAACCAGGCGCCACATCACGGTACGCCTCTCACTGGCCATTTAGGCGATTTACCCCTCATTACAGTGGATACTTCAGGAAAATCTCAGCAAAAACTGGTGGCCCCACGTTTAAAACTGGCTGATGTTCAAGGTCCGGCGATTATGATCCATGCCGGTGGCGATAACTATGCCGATGAACCTAAACCTTTGGGCGGTGGCGGAGACCGGATTGCCTGTGGTGTGATTCAATAAGTTGTCCATAAAACCATAAAATAAAAAAGCAGGCAGAGTGTCTGCTTTTTTATGATGACCTGACAATCAGAAATCATACTGAGCCATATTGGGGTTGATAAATTGACAGCACTACGGAAAAAGTAGGCTATATCTACAACAATTCAACTTTAAAAAAAACCTGAATTGCCTGAAAGACCGATTTCAACACCTGATTATAAGTGTTTGATAATTTTTTAAAATATACCGAGCTTTTATTCACCCTTACGGCAATATTCGGTACACTCAGGGTTCATTCTCATAGATTTAAACATGACCATGAATATTCAAACTTTACGTGTTGTCGGTCTTTTAGAAGGACTTTCCTTTCTGTTGCTTCTTTTCATCGCTATGCCGATGAAATATATGTTCGATAATCCAATCTTGGTGAAATATGTCGGCATGGGACACGGCGTACTGTTTATCCTGTTTTTAATTGTTTTGTTTGCTGTGTGCGAAAAACAGAAATGGTCGATTCAGATGTTTATTCTGGGTTTAATCGCATCTATTTTACCGTTTGGCACTTTTGTTTTCGATCGTAAGTTGAAGGCTGTTGAGCAACCGATTACTGAGTCCAAGCTATAGTTTCTGATTAAAAGGCTATTTTCTTTTTCAGGAAAGAATAAGGATACACCCTCATTTCCTACTGGAAGAAAATACTGATTTGAAATCAGTATATTCCCCTCCTTTCAGGAGATGAGCAGCGCTGCTGCGCAAGGGAGAGGTCTGAATATCAAAATACCCCCTGCTCCACCCGTTCTTTTAAAATTTGTTTGAGTATAGTGCGCGGAAAACTAAACCACAGCGCGATTAAAATAATACACGCCACGCTATAGGCCAAATAATGGTAGTGTTCATACATCACCCGAACCAGTTCAATAATAATAAAGAAGCTAAACATCAACAGCATTGAAACGGCGGCTGCGACTGTACCTTTGGATACTTCCGATGACATCAACGCAAAACGGTACAGCACCGAAAAACTGATGCCTTCACCAAAGCTGATTAAAGTCATGCCTGCAATTAAGCACCAGACCAGATAATCCTGCCAAATCACACCGGCAAGTAAAACCACGGTTCCGAGCAGCATAATGGGCAAGCCCATCAGTACCGATTTCCCCAAAGCCAGTTTGTCGATAATTTTAATCAGCACGATATTACCGACAATCAATCCACCCAATACAGGAAACTGTGCCAAACCGTATTGCATGCTGCTAAAACCCAGTTCTTCCACCAGCATGACCGGTGAAAGTGCAATCCATAGCATCAACGGCATACTCACCATAGGCAAAGCCAAGGTCATAGCCAGAAAACGTCTGTTTTTATAGACCTGTTTAAAATCCTCTAAAATATAACTGAGCGGCTGTTTTGGAATGCTTAATTTCGTATCCGGCATTTTGGCTTTCAGTCCAAACCAGCTTAAAAAGGCTAAAAATGCGATACCAATAAAACCCCAATGCCAGGAGACATGATCAATCAGGAATGCGCCAATCACAGGACCGAGTAATGGCGCAAGCAATGAAATATTCGCCATCAGCGCCATGACCTTAATGGCATCGCGTTCTTCAAAGGTTTCCTGAATGGCGGCATAACCGACAGCGGAAATAACGGTTAAGCCTATGCCTTGTAAAAAGCGCAGTGCTAAAAAGCTTTCGATATTTTTTGTCAGTAAAATCAGTAAGCAGCACAGTACAAAGAACAGTACACCTGCGAGCAGCACTTTTTTACGTCCCAGTCGGTCGGACAATGGACCGAGCAACCATGCCACACATGCCCCGCCGAGCAGGTAAAATGACATGGAAGATGGTGCCCATGAACTGCTTACGCCAAAGTCTTTGGTAATAGCGAGCATGGCGGGCTGGACCAGGTCGTTGCCGATATAGACGGAAAATTCAAACAGCACCAATGCCAAGGGGAACATCAGCGTGGCACGGTTTAAGGTGGTGGTTTGAACATTTTGCATTGTTTTTCTACATATATTTTAGGCTTGTAGGGGCTACGCACTATTTTTAGGGAGAGAAGCGTCAGCCCAATGACAAGCATTGAGTGTTTAAATTAAAGTTTGGGAAATGCACTTGCTTATAAGTGACTTAAAACACCGTATTCACAAGGTGTTTTAATAAAAAATCGTGAGAATGGCTGATCTCAACCAAGTACACCTACTTGGTTGAGTAGGTGTAGTTTAGCAGATAGAAAGTTGGGTACAAAATTAGGCTTCGGCTAATTTGGGTAGCTCAACAGGTTCTATATTATTTAATTTAGCTATATCAGGATTTGGTTCAAATTTAAGCCAACCTTTTTTCATCCATTTTTCTACTTCTGACTGTCCTAAAATATTAAATAAATTATAAAGCATGTCTTTTTTTGCATTTTTGTTATGTACATATATGGTTATAAATGCATTAATTTTTTCATTATTAAGACTAAAAAGTTCTTTTATATAATTACTATCAGACTGATCTAACGAGTGCCCCCAAATGGCAATTTTCACATCTTGAGGGTCAACATAGTATTCTTCATATCCACTTGAATACTTGGCCTCGTCATAAATTTCTTGAATTAATTTTGATTCTTCTAAAAACTTATAATCAGTTTCTTTAAGAATTTTTTGGGCATATTTTACAAATTGGTAAGGCTTATATTCTCTAAGTTTATCTGAAATATCTGCGACTCCTAAGATAATATTACTTTTTTCTAAACTACCATGTAGAAAAGAAATTTTATTGTCTAAAAAATAATAACTTTTCAAAATATTTGTGTAATTGAATGAATATATTTCTGTATTAACTCCAATTCCAATTTTTTTAAATTTCTTTTTAGGTTTTAGATTACAAACTATATTATTCAAATAGAATGAAAATAATTCGCTAAAGTCTTCTAACTGATCAGATAGCGTTTTGAATATTTCATTAACTCTTAAATCAAGAATATTCATACCCTCATCATAATCTGAATCATCACTAATAATATAATCCTTACTAAATTTCCACTTTTCTTGAGGTTCTATTCCCCCCAAAAAAGCACAAGAAAAATTATCATGCGTTTCTAAAATGCCTAAATATGACAGCTTCCTTAGCAAATCATTTGGTAAATTAATAATTTCAAATTCATCAGATTTATATTCACATATTAAATTCTCCAACAAACTAACTCGTTCACGTGATTTATTATATATTTCTATTAATCGAAGGATTTGGTTCAAAGCTTCGTTTATTTTTTGTTCAAAATCTATCCATGTATCAAGCTTGTTATAATGCTCAGAAAAGTATTTGTACCAAACATTTGATTCTAATTTCTGTTTCAAGTTTTCAATTTTTGCTGAAGAAAATTTTATTTTTTCTGTTTTATAAATTGATTTGGTATATCCGAAAAAGTAACCTTCTTTTTCATAGAGTGTTCCAAAAATATCATCAAAATTAATCTCATCACTCCATTCATCCCAATTCTCAATCGCATCCATCGCTACCATAAAATGATCATACTTCGTCGGCAAATAGTGAGACAAATCAAAACCATTACCGACAATCAAAATATTCATTGCTCTTATTCCCCAAACGCAAAAAAGCGCATCAATCGATACGCTTTTTATGCGGCATAATGGCCGAAATAGCAATCCTGAATTAAAAACTCATCAAGGACATTTTGCCGTTTGAAATGCTTTGCTATTTTTACTGCGTTGGCATTGATACTCGGTCTGTGTTCCCGTTTTTTTCCAATTGCCATTTATATTTTTAAAGCTATAAGTGGTACGGATTGAACGGACAGAATCATCCATTAATCCAGTTTCCGTTACTTTCACCTGTGCTGCTGTAGGTGACTCGGCGCGGTTAAAATATTGTCGCACATCGACTGTAGTCAGATTTTTATGCAGTTCCGGACGCTCTTTTAATACTTGGGCCATTGGGGTATCGGACGAACCCATATTCACTTTAGAAGCCAATTTTTTAGTCGTTGCACAGCCCGACATTAACCCCAAACAAATGATACAGGTAGAGAGTAAACGTAACATTGGGAAATATCCCCCATAAAAAAAAGACATAGCATCTATGATGCCATGCCTTTTTTTCATACTCGATAACAGTTATGTAGTCATCGGCGCATAGAACTTACAGGTTAAATATTAAAGATCAAATAATTTACCCGGGTTCATAATACCGTTTGGATCGAATACCTGTTTCAAGGCTTTCATGTAGCCAATTTCTTCTTCAGAACGGGTGTAATTGAGGTAAGGTTTTTTGGTCATACCAACACCATGTTCCGCAGAAATCGAACCGTCATATTTTTTCACGGTTTCGAATACGTATTTATTCACCACCTGACATTTGGCAAAGAATTCATCTTTAGACAGGTTCTCTGGTTTCAAGATATTCAAGTGCAAGTTACCGTCACCAATATGACCGAACCAGCAAATTTCAAAGTCAGGGTAATTATCCGCAACAATCGCATCAATTTCTTTAATAAATGCCGGAACATGCGTAATTAATACGGAAATATCGTTTTTGTATGGAATAAATGGCGCGATAGATTCAGAAATATCTTCACGCAAACGCCATAAGCTGTGTACCTGTTCCAGGCTTTGGCTCATTACGCCATCCAGCACCCAACCCTGTTCCATGCAATGCTCAAAAATTTCCATCGCCTTGTCCATAATTGGCTCAAATGGCGCTTCAAATTCAAGCAGTACATAGAATGGACATTCCGTTTCAAACGGACGTTGTACATGACCATGATCCAGCACTTTTTGCATCGCAAGTTCACCAAAGAACTCAAATGCAGTTAAATCAATTTTCGCCTGGAATGCGTGAAGTACAGGCATCACTGCTTCAAAGTCAGGTACACCCAGTACCATCACTTGCAGGTCTTGCGGTTGACGTTCCAGCTTGATTTCAGCTTCAGTCACCAGACCTAAAGTGCCTTCACCACCAATGAACAAATGTTGTAATGCATAACCGGTCGCGTTCTTGATCATGCCTTTGTTCAGACGCAGGATATCACCCTTACCGGTCACAACGGTCAGACCCAGCACCCAGTTACGGGTCATGCCGTATTTAATCACTTTAATACCGCCGGCATTGGTGCCGATGTTACCGCCAATTTGTGATGAACCTGAAGACGCGAAATCCACTGGATAATACATGCCCTGTTCTTCAGCATAGTTTTGTAACTGTTCAGTCACCACACCCGCTTGTACACGTACCATACGGTCTGCAGGGAAGAATTCCAGAATCTGGTTCATCTTGTCCATGCTAACCACAATTTCACCATTGGCTGCTACTGCACCGGCAGATAAACCGGTACGGCCGCCAGATGGTGTGATGGCAATATTGTGTTCATTGGCAAATTTAACAATCGCCTGCACCTGTTCCGTACTTGATGGAAAAACAATGACTGATGGGTTTGGATCGAAATGCTTGGTGTAGTCTTTGCCCCAGGCATCGAGACTAGCAGCATCAGTTTTAATGCGGTTTTCACCCACAATGGCTGTCAATTGGGTTAATAACTCAGGTGTTAAAGCGACTGGAGCATTCATCGTTTGCAGACCTAGCAAGAAATATACAAGTGGTGGATGGTCTATAGAGCATTCTTTGCAAAGAGATTTACAAAAAATAATGTCTTAGACTGGGTGTGAGCATAAAATCAACAGTATAACTGTGATCGATTTCACTACTCGACATTATAAGACATTTTTTACTAAAACCCGGTGAAAATAAGCATTTTGACAATCTAGGCTTAAAAATTACAGTTTTAGTTAGACCAAAATCTGTAGTTCCTGACATATGTATGGCAAAAATACCTATAGTCTCGGTCATAAAGGAAATGTATATAGACCCTTCTCGTATGTTATCATATCGCGACTAAATTTGGCCTTTGTAGCGGAGCCGTAATGAGCCAACATCTTTCACTGCCTAAAGATAAAATTCGTTTCTTGTTGTTAGAAGGCGTTCATCAAAACGCAATCGACACTTTAAATGCTGCTGGATACACCAACATCGACTATCGTAAAACTGCGCTTGAGGGTGAAGCGTTGAAAGAAGCGATCAAAGATGCCCACTTCATTGGTATTCGTTCACGTACTCAACTGACTGAAGAAGTATTTGAAGCAGCCAACAAGCTGATTGCTGTTGGCTGTTTTTGTATCGGTACCAATCAGGTAAATCTTGATGCTGCGATGGTTCGTGGTATTCCAGTATTTAACGCACCATATTCAAATACCCGTTCAGTGGCTGAACTGGTACTTGCTGAAGCAATTTTATTGCTTCGTGGCGTACCTGCTAAATCTGCTTCTACTCACCGTGGTGGCTGGAACAAATCTGCAGTCGGTTCGTTTGAAACTCGTGGTAAAACTTTAGGTATCGTCGGTTACGGTTCAATCGGTTCTCAACTTTCAGTACTTGCTGAAAGCATGGGTATGAATGTCATTTATTATGATGTTGTAACCAAACTTCCTATGGGTAATGCACGCCAAGTCGGTAGCATGGGCGAATTGCTTGCAAATGCAGACGTGGTATCTCTACACGTTCCGGACGTTCCATCTACACGTAACTTCTTTGGCAAAGACCAGTTTGCACAAATGAAAGAAGGTTCGATCTTCATCAATGCTGCACGTGGTACTTGTGTGATCATTGAAGATCTTGCTGATGCGATTAAATCTGGTCACATTGCAGGTGCTGCAGTGGACGTATTCCCTAAAGAGCCTAAAGCCAACGGTGAAGAATTTGTTTCTCCACTTCGTGGCCTAGACAACGTGATTTTAACACCTCACGTGGGTGGTTCAACCATGGAAGCGCAAGCCAACATCGGTCTTGAAGTGGCAGAGAAATTTGTAGCGTACTCAGATAAAGGTATGACGCTTTCTGCGGTGAACTTCCCTGAAATCGCATTGCCATTGACTGAAGGTAAACACCGTTTACTTCACATTCACAAAAACATTCCTGGCGTGCTGTCTAAAATCAACAACCTGTTTGCTGAACACGGCATCAACATCTCTGGTCAGTCATTGATGACTAAAGGTGATGTCGGTTATCTGGTGATGGACGTTGATGCAACTGCATCTAAAGAAGCACTCGATACACTTCACGAAGTTGAAGGCACAATCCGCGTTCGCGTATTGTTCTAATTTAAAATTTAAAAAAAAACCACAGCATTCATGCTGTGGTTTTTTATTTTTCAAAATTTTTAAAATCTGGCGTTTTATCTATCTCATGCTGTTTGAACAAGCCAATTTAGTTTATACCCAATTTTAAAATCGCTCCTGCTGTGCAAGCATCGCCGCTCTTGCTGATTACCCTGATCTACTTGCAAAAAACAAAATTGCAGACAAATTAAAAAATGGATCATTTAAATTCAAATCGATAAAACCATCCTGCATCCACCGATAATTTTAAATTCAAAGTTCTGAATTTAAAATTATGAATTTAAATTTTCCTCCAGTAAAAACTTAAAAATTCAGCATGAACCGCTATACTGTGCGCACCTGAAACATGGTCGATTCGACGGACCATCCAACTGCGTGTCTCATGCCAAACTCTCAACTTCTTGCCGTAGTGTTCATGGTTCTGTCCATGATCTCTTATCAAATCAGTGCATCATTTGCCAAACAATTGTTCTTGGTGCTTGACCCATTGACCGTGACGATTTTAAGGCTGTGTTTTGCTGCGATCATTATTGGGGTCATGTTCCGTTCCTGGAAAATTTTGTCGCGGCTGTCTTTTTTAAAATGGCGCGATTTACTGTGTTATAGCGCAGCACTTGGATTCATGAATATCCTGTTTTATATGTCGCTGGGGAAACTGCCTCAAGGCATTGCGGTGGGTCTGGAATTCATCGGCCCATTAGGACTGGCTTTGCTGTCGATTAAGCAGCGCAGTGACTATATCTGGGTGGGAATGGCCATTTTAGGCATTGCCTTGATGGTGCCATGGGGGCAGACACAGAGTGCGAATTTTTCGATTTTCGCTGCAGCTTGTGCTCTCGGTGCCGGGCTATGCTGGGCATTTTATATTTATTTTGGTCAAAAGGTGGTGCATCAGAATATTGGTATGCACGCTTTAACCATTGCTATCAGTTTGTCTGCATTGACGCTATTACCGATTGGACTCTACCACAATGCAGCTGCATTGGTTGAGACCCAGTACTGGGGCAAAGCGTTGGCAATCGCAGTACTGGCCACTGCCATTCCTTATGCCCTCGACCTGCAAGCATTGAAGCATTTAAGCAAACTGAGTTATGGCACCTTATCCAGCCTTTCTCCTGCTCTGGCTGCACTCACGGGACTGCTTTTGCTTGGAGAAAAAATAGGATGGTTACAGTGGATTGCCCTGCTATGTGTCATGCTGGCATCGGTTGGCGTGACATTCCGAGCCAGCCAGAAAGTCGAGTCTTGAAATCGTTAATTGCAAAAAAAAGATGACACTAATGCCATCTTTTTTATCCTGCAATTTTGAATTTAAATTTTAGTTTTTTACCAGCATATCTTTTTTCATTTCTTTATAACGCCGATATTCATTCTTGTACTGCACTGCTAAAGCTATTTTCTGTTCCTCTTCCAGAATTTTTCCAGCCTGTTGAAAAAAACCGTGTTCTTCTTCTTTCAGATGATGATGCACCTTTTCAGAAAGCTTTTTGGCTAACGCAATCCAGCCGGGATTGCTGAAATCTATTTCACTCAGCTCTTCAATCATCTCATCCATTTCATGATGTTCGGCCAAGGCATGCCGGGTAATATTCAGTCCAGAATCTGTCATCATGAGTGGAATATAAAAATAACGATCTTCAGCCGTTTCATGTGCAAATAATTCATTCTTTAGTTGTTGGAATAATTCATGGCGTTCTGGTGAATCCCCAGAAGTTTGCAGTAATCTTTCTGAAAGATCACGCTGGATTTCATGACTTTCCCTTAATGCTTCGAAAATGGTCATCATGTAATTTTTCTCCTGTTTTTATCATGCCTTTAATCCAGCATAGAGTGGAATGAGCAAATATTCAGGAACTTTTATAAGGAGAATTTGTATGAAAAATTTTAATGTCGAGAATGATTTATGGAAAAAAGGTCTGATATCCCAAACGAATAATCAGGATACTGACCAAAATTAAAAACAGAATCCGAATAAAGCCGCTGCCATATTTCAATGCAGCCCGCACACCGACTATTGAACCGACTACATTGGCGGCAGCCATCATCAACCCCAAGCCAAACAGGACATGACCGGTCGGCGCAAAAAAGCTCAGTGCCGCCAGATTGGTGGTTAAATTGGCGACCTTAGACAATGCTGAAGCATGCAAAAAGTCAGCCTGTAAGTAACGGATAAAAAAGAAGATAAAGAAGCTACCGGTACCCGGACCAAAAATGCCGTCATAAAAACCAATCGCGAGGCTACCCGCAGCAGCCAGCAGCAATATTTTCGGTGTCAGTTCCTGCCGTACATGCACTTGCCCAAACTGCTTTTTCATAAAGGTATAAATGGCAATTACAATCAGCATCACCAGTACAAAAGGACGCAGCACTTCTTTGGGAATCATGCTGACACAGGCCGCCCCGGCAAAAGAGCTGACAAATGCACAACTGGCAATAATCGCCAGCAGCTTCCAGCGCAATTTGACCTTTCGCACAAATGAATAGGCTGCCGATGCCGTACCGCAGATCGATGACAGTTTGTTGGTCCCAAATACCGTTGCCGGCGACAGTTGCGGCATGGCATTCATAATGGCCGGAATTTGAATCAACCCGCCACCTCCTACTGCTGCATCAATCGCACCGGCAAAAAATGCAAAAAACAGAAGGCTTAAGATAATTTCAATTTCCATACATTTATTTCAACAATTACTCGAGATTTAATACGCGTTTCGGAACCAGACGCTTACGGTCAGTGATTTCAGCCAGACCTAAACATTTTTCACCATCGAACACCAGCACCTGAGCTTCAGCTGCATGCTCAATATTACTTTCCATACCACGGCTAAAATATTCAGCACGTCCTTCAGGTGCCTGAACTTTAGGGAAATGATCGACCGGTGCATAGGCAGGCAACAACAAAGCCTCACGCTCTTGCTCAGTCAAACTTTCCAGATACTCGATGGTGTATTCAGGAATCAAGTCAAAATGACCGGTTTTAATCCGGTGCAAATAAGTCAGATGACCAAAGGTTCCCAAGGCCTGGGCAATATCTTCACCCAATACACGAATGTAAGTACCTTTAGAACAGGTCACATCCAGGCTAATACTATTTTCGGTAAAAGAGAGTAATTCGATGGCATAAATATGAATCGGACGCGCTTCCCGTTCAATTTCTATCCCTTTACGCGCCAACTCATACAGCGGACGGCCTTCCTTTTTTAAAGCGGAATACATCGGCGGCACTTGCTGAATATCGCCGACAAATTTTTCCAGAACCTGTTTGATTTTTTCTTCCGTCAGCGCAGGCACAGCCTGTTCCAACAGCACTTCACCTTCGACATCGCCAGTGGTGGTACTGTGCCCCAAATGAATGGTAGTCTGGTAACGCTTGGTCGAATCAAGCAAATAGTGGGAAAATTTGGTTGCCTCACCCAAACAGATGGGCAATAAACCTGAGGCCAGTGGATCTAGCGCTCCGGTATGTCCGGCCTTTTGTGCCCGATACAACCAGCGTACTTTTTGCAAGGCCGCATTTGAACTGATACCCAAAGGCTTATTCAGTAAAAATACGCCGCTGATGTGGCGGCGTTGAATTTTAGGTGACGTTTTTTTCATAGTGAAAATCAAACAAGTTCAAACGGCTGCTATGTTAACAACCGCTTGTCATTTTTTACAACTTTTCTACGTTTTATTCACTTTCTTTATGGCAAATTGAATTCAATTTTAGAACCTTAAAAAAACACAATAAAGAAGGTTGCATAGGACATGCATAAACATCATAAATTATGGATTATTTTGCTTGTTATTATAGTGTGCTTGGCTGTGCTGTTATTTTGGCTAGCACCTTCCCAATCCACAGCAGAACAAACAGAAACCGCTCAAAGGGCTGAGGTGCAGAATCATCTCTTAACATCATCTATGCCAGCCCCTACAGATCAGAGTCGAGCTTTCGTCAGTCCTAGCCAGCAAGACACTGAAGTGAACTGTCAGTTACGCCTGGACAATGCCAATCGTTTAATCGTAAATGAGCAGACCCGCAACTGTTTTGAATATTTCATTACCCAGTATGGCGAAAAAGATCTTAAACAAATTAAATATGATTTTAAAACTTATATACAGCAAAACTATAAGGAGCCTGCTCTAGGGCAAATTATTGATTTATGGAATCGCTATATCAATTACCGGGAAAAACTGGGCGATTTGCAGCCCCCTAATATCGACAAGGAAGATCCTCAATATTATCAAAGTATTTTTGCCAATATGAAAAATCTGCGTAAACAGTTGTTCTCTGATTACGAAATTGAAGGCCTATTTGGCATTGAAGATACCTATCATGAATACACTCTCAATCGCATGACCGTTCTGGCAGACAAGAGCTTGACCGAAGCACAAAAAGCACAAAAACTAAAAGATCTTTTTAACCAGTTACCTGAAGACTGGAAAGCAAACCTCGAACAGCTCAATAAACTGGAGGACCTGCGTAAACTTACGGCAGACATTAAAGCCCGTGGTGGTTCAGTGCAAGATATTCATCAGATGCGCATGAATCTGGTTGGTCCTGAAGCCACTCAACGTTTAGAGGCTTTAGATGAGCAACGCAATGACTGGAAAGTTAAGGTCAATCAGTATCTGGATGAACGGGACAGCATCATGAAAAGCGGCATGAGTGACGAAGCCAAGCAGCAAGCCGTGCAAAAATTACGTACCCAGCATTTTAATAAACCACAACAACAACTTCGAGTCGGGACTTTTGAAACCATCCATGATCAGGGAGGAAAATTACCGTATGGCGATTAATCGCACTGTAAGCCAATAAGAAGATGAGATTAATCAACTTATGGCTGTACTGATATGAATAAAAACAAAAATATTTAAGGAAAAAGTTGATGAAAACTTTAAAAAGTAAAAAAACGACCATGCTTGCTGTCATGATGACCCTGATACCGGGTCTGGCAACTGAAACACAGGCAGCAAAAGGAATTTTGCAAATTCAAGAAACGGTCAAATCTGACTATGCAAAGACCCGGTATCCGATTGTCATGACCCATGGCTGGTTAGGCTGGTCACGCATTGGCGATGACAGTTTCAATATTGATTACTGGTACCAGATTTTGCCTGATATGGCACGCAATGGTTCAACTGTTTTTGCCGCACAGCTCTCCCCTGCCAATACCACCGAGTTCCGTGGTGAACAGCTAATTGCTCAAGTCGAAGAAGTACTCGCAATTACGGGAAAGGATAAAGTGAACCTGATTGGTCACAGTCATGGCGGCCCAACCGTACAATATGTCGCAGCGGTAGAACCACGATATGTGGCATCAGTCACCGGCGTGGGCGGAACCTATCGCGGCTCCAAGGTCGCCGATGATATTCAAAGCAATACGGTTAGCCGCACAGCGTTCAATATTTTGGGCAAATACATTATTGGACCACTACTGACTTGGGCTCAAGCCAATCCGGACATTCCGGTGAACTTTGATGCTTCAATGAAGTCTCTGACTGAAGTTGAATCTGCAAACTTTAATAAACGCTTCCCGACTGCTGCCTTGGCTTCAGACTGTAACCAGAGCGGTGCAAAAGTCGATAAGAGTATTTACTACTATTCTTGGGGCGGTACAGCTCAAACTACTAATCTTCTGGACATTGATAGCATTCTGATGCAACTCGGTCCACTGTCTTATGGCAACAAAGACAATGATGGCATGGTGGCCCGTTGCAGTTCGCATATTGGTCAGGTCATTCGTGATAATTACAATCTGAACCATACCGATCTGGCGAATATGATGTTTGGCCTGAAAGGACTGTTTGCTCCTGATCCGGTTGCCCTGTTCAGACAACACGCCAACCGTCTCAAACTGCAAGGTTTATAATAGCTAGACGCATCAGAAATCATACTATTATATATTTTCTTATATTGTTCATGATCTTACTTAACGATTGGGTCAGAGCTGCAACTTTTAAATCATGTGCTGAGTCTGGTATTTAGCACCCCGGATTTAGCATATGCAGGGATACATAAAACAAAAAAAATGAGGATTTTTTATGAAATACGGACTATTACTCGCTGGTTTACTCACCGGCACACTATTGGGTACTGCTCAGGCATCCAACACCTCACAAGTGACCGCTAAAGCGGTCTCAACTTATGCAAAAACCAAATATCCGATTGTTTTTAGTCACGGTATGGCAGGTTTCATTACCGTAGGTACAGACCAGTTTGGTCTGGATTACTGGTATCAGATTTTGCCCGACTTGGCACGAAATGGCGCCAATGTCTGGGCCACCCGTGTATCGCCATTTAACTCGTCTGGAATTCGTGGCGAACAACTGGTACAACAAGTCGAAGAGATTCTGGCATTAACCGGGGCAGAGAAAGTCAATCTGATTGGCCATTCGCATGGCGGTCCAACTATTCGCTATGTGGGCGGAGCAATGCCAGACAAAGTCGCCTCCATGACAGGTGTAGGTTCTCCAAATACAGGCTCGCCTGTGGCAGACCTAATTTTATCTGCTGAAGGTACAGCTATAGAAGGTCCACTGGTGGGTATCATCAATTTTGTTTCCAAAGCAATTACCTGGGCACAAGGGCTTGACCCGAAGAGTTTTCCGCATGATTCACTTGCAGGAGGAACAAGTTTAACCCGTACAGGCGCTGCACAATTTAATGCCAAATTCCCTATCGGTCTGCCCACCACACCATGTGGGGAAGGTAAACTTCTTGACAACGGCATATACAACTACTCCTTTACAGGTACCAGCACTGTGACCAATGTACTTGATCCGGATTCAGCCTTAGAAGTAACCAGCTGGCTGATTGATGGCGGTAAAGAAAATGATGGCCTGGTGTCACGTTGCAGTGCCAAGTTTGGTAAAACCATCCGCGATAACTATAACTGGAACCATTTAGATGAAGTCAATCAAGTATTTGGTCTGAAATCTTTATTTGCACCGGATCCGGTAGATGTTTACCGTCAGCATGCCAACCGTTTAAAACAGCAAGGCTTATAACCACTCAAATTTCAGACATAAAAAATGCGCCAACAGGCGCATTTTTTTACTCGTATAAAACTTAAAATTAAGCTTTAGTTTTACGAGCTGGTAATTTTTCACGAATACGTGCAGCTTTACCAGACAATTCACGTAGGTAGTAAAGTTTAGCACGACGAACATCACCACGACGTTTCACTTCGATACCAGCAACGATTGGTGAGTGAGTTTGGAATACACGCTCAACACCAACACCGCTAGAAATTTTACGTACTGTGAATGCAGAGTTCAAGCCACGGTTTTTCTTAGCGATTACAACGCCTTCGAACGCTTGTAGACGTTCACGGTCGCCTTCTTTTACTTTTACTTGGACAACTACTGTGTCACCTGGTGCAAAAGCTGGGATGTCTTGTTTAAGCTGAGCATTTTCAACAGCTTGTACTAAAGGATGCTTACCGCTCATGGGGTATCTCCAATAATGTGGGTCAGAAGAGGTCTGATATCCACTGGGACTAGAGGCTAAAGCGCATAGGCCCGATTGACTTTCCCTTCATGCTTGACCGCTTCAATGCATAAAGAGCCTATTAAATACTTCAAGCGACATGCTTGTCGTATGTTTGCGTAAACTGAGCTTATTTACTCTGTTCTTGCGAATCTTTGAGCCATTTTTTTTGCTGCTTGGTCAACTCTACCTTTTCAACCAGCTCAGGCCGGCGTTCCAAGGTGCGTTGATAGCGCTGCAAAAACCGCCATTTTTCAATATTTGCATGATGCCCGGATTTAAGTACTTCAGGCACATCCAAACCTTCAAAATGGTCTGGCTTAGTATATTGTGGGCAATCTAAAAGACCATCCACAAATGAATCTTGCACGTGAGATTGTTCATCTGACATGGCACCCGGAAGTCTCCGGATAATACTGTCCAATAAAACCATCGCAGGCAGTTCACCGCCCGACAAGACGTAATCTCCAATTGACCATTCCTGATCAACATAATGCTGGATCAAACGTTCATCAACGCCTTCATAACGTCCACACAACACAATCAATCCGTCATATTCGACAAATTGCTGTACTGCAGGTTCGTTTAAGGTTTTTCCTTGTGGCGACATATACACCACGGGAACCTGAACACATCCTGCTTGCCTTGCAAGCTCTTTGGCATGGCTGATTGCTTTAGCCAAAGGCTCTGCCATCATCACCATACCGGGACCACCACCAAATGGACGTTCATCCACTCTTTTGTAGTTGCCCTCAGCATAATCGCGAGGATTAATACAAGTGACTTGTACTATTTCACGTTTTGCCGCACGCCCGCTGATACCGTAGGCTGTAATCGCTTCAAACATTTCAGGAAAAAGCGTAATGACTGCAAAAAACATCGCAGACTCCTCTATTTTCCTGCTGCGTTCATCCTTAAAGGATTAATAATCTACGCCCCAATTCACGTAGATACGACCAGCTTCAAGATCAACTCGCTGTACCACATCTTTATGCCACGGAATCATACGCTCTTCAGCATCAATACTGTCTGGTGTTGCGTGAACCACCATGACATCATTGGCACCCGTCTCAAACATTTCATGGATTTTACCGAGATTGACTTCCTGTTCAGCGTCATCCAAACCTAACACTGTTAAGCCTTTCAAATCTGTCCAGTAATACTCATCCATACCTGCTTGTGGAAGCTGCGATTTTGAAATCCAGACATTGGAGCCAACCAGTTCGTCTGCGCCAGTGCGATCACTCACACCTTTTAGCGACACAACCAGGCCTTTGCCATGTGGTTTCCAACGTTTTACATCGACAATTTGCCAACCCGCCTTGGTCTCAATGTACCAGGGCAGATAGTCAAAGATGTTGCTCATGGGTTCTGTATTGGAATAGACCCAGAGCCACCCATTTAATCCATATGCTGAACGTAACTGTCCAATCTGAATACGATCTTCGGGAACATTCTGTGTTGGTGTCATGGGCAACTACCTAATTTATAAAAAATTATGCAGCAACTGCAGCTTTCTTAGCTTGAGCAGCTAAAGAAGCAACACGTTCAGAAGGTTGAGCACCTTGTGCTACCCAGTGAGCAAAACGGTCAGCATCTAAACGAAGTTTTTCTGCTTTACCTTGAGCTGTAGGGTTGAAGAAACCGATACGTTCGATGAAACGACCGTCACGTGCATTACGGCTATCAGTCACAATGATTTGATAGAACGGACGTTTTTTAGCACCACCGCGTGCAAGACGAATAACAACCATGATAGAACCTTATAGTTTTTACGGATTATCCCTGCACCGACCACCGATACATTTCAAACCCCTTTCATAGAGGGCAGTATTTTACGTGAAGTTTGCCCCGAATGAAAGCTCAAAAATTATTTATCCACAATTTTGAATTTGGATTAGTGACCATCCCAAGTAGAAGTTGCTGAAATTACACAAGCTGTTGCACCTTTGGCCCAGAATTTTTGTCCTTGATTATTTAAACAAATAATACCATCTCCTGCTTGTGATGAAGTGGATATGGGGGTTGCAGTTAATGTATAGCTTTGACCATTCGGAACAAGGTTAATTCTATACACAGGATTAGATATTGGATAGTCCTTGCTGGTCGTTCCATTATCTAAGCTTGCGCTCGTATAATTATGATTGATCACGTAATAACTTTGTAAGCGCTGTGCAATATTCATCATTTCACTTTGTACATCAGCACGGTTAGTACGAATTTTATATTGAGTATAAGATGGGTAAGCAATCGCTGCCAAAACAGCAATTATTGCTACGACAATCATTAACTCGATTAGGGTAAATCCTTTATTTTTATTCATTACCATACCTCGCCATACCCGCCACAGCCCGTATAACTTGTAACAACATCTTTCACTTTTGTCATACAGCGCACCCCAGCACTATTCAACAATAAATCATAGTTTCGTGGCTGTTTTGGCTCGCCTGAAGTATCTTTAGCCCGCTGTAACGACATCACCCAACTCAGACCATTAACACTGGCAGAAGCCGCTGTTTCATTACCATCTGAATCTTTGGCAAAAGTCAAAGGTTTATATCCCGTGCCATTATTGGCTAGCGTTAAGGTATATTTCGCTGTTGAAGCAGTTGAACCTATTGGCAACAATAATTGTCCTGTTGCAGCGTCATAATAACTTGCTGTTGTCGGATTTCCCTCAGCATCAGTTCCTGTATAACTATACAAATAACTGGCATCAAAACCTTTATAACTAAAATTTTTTGCTTTAAACCTCTCCAGTTCAGCAGCAATGCGTAATGCTTCCTGCCGTGCAATTGCCAGGTCCTGTCGTTCCATATATTGTTGATATGAAGGAAATGCAATTGCTGCAAAAATTGCAATAATCGCGACCACAATCATCAGCTCAATCAGGGTAAATGCACGTATTTTATTCATGATTCCCCCTATCGACTTTCATACCAACGCAACTGTCTAAGTTTTACAGTTGTGTTAAATTGTTGACATTCTGGCTTATTTTTATTTGCCGTAGTTGTACAATCCTGTGTCGTAGGTCGATTGACTGTTAGACGTTGCAGATCACTGTTACCACCACCTTGCCCCAAACCTGTTCCTAAAATTCCACCGCCGATTTTCACTCGATTAGGTGCAGTTTGTCCGGTTGCATAGAAGTTATCAGTGCATTTTCCAGTAGGTAAACAGAACTGATACACATAGGAGTCACCATTCACACCACCAGTACATGTACTACCAATGCCTGTGCCATCTCGATCGTACACGTTGACATAAAGTATGCCATCTACTGCAAAAATTTCATTCATTCCTTTATAACGACCGGGTGTTGTTGCATATTGGTATTTCCAGCCACGGTTGTAAGTCGCTTCTGTTTTTTGTGCTACACCACTTGCAAGTATCATTGTATCTAAAGCATCACCTGCATCTGCCGAGGTGGGGGTTCTCAATGTTATATCACTATATAAATCGTTACGCGCGACATCATTATCATAAATCACATACACTGCATCGTTAGCACTATTAGTTTCACTTGCCAATGGTGAACTACGATTGCCTGAACTTAAAGCAACCGCACCAAATATACCATCTACGCCCTCATGCACAGAGAAACTTGGCATCTCGTAGAAGCGTGGACTTAAACCTCCACTGACATGAGCGTTATATAAACGCACAACTCGTTTAACAAAATTGCCTTTTTTAGCGCTCACATCAATACCCGTGGCAGCATTATTTATATCGACCCGAAAGGCCTGGCCACCTAAATCACCAAAATATAAGTTATCAATAAGTCCATCATTATCACGATCAATCGCATTAATCTGACTGACCACACTATATTTCATGTTAATCGCAGATGCGCTGGCATCAGTATATGCTTCAGCACCTTTAGCTGCCGTAGCATTGGCACTGCTCCACCAAAGCAAATTACCGGTATTGGCATCAAACATATAGACACCCGCCCCGCTACCTGTCGTGGTACTTTGATTATAATTTGTGCTTTCATAACCTGAATCATATCCGCCACCCACAAACATGACTAGTTTTTTAACACCACCAAATTTAACATAAGCAATCGTTGGTTTAGACCAACTTTGCCCCATATAGCTTAGTGCATTATTAGTATCTGCTGCTCCAGTAGCAGTCACTGCTGCATCGGGATTAATATGAAATTTTAAACTTGGTTTATCTAGATCTGATAAATCTAATGCGTAGTAGCTACGCCCCCCCATACGCAGACCACCATATACCCATTGCAAACCTTTGAGAGCAAGATCAGTATTAGTACTACCATCACTGGTACGATCAGAACTCTTAACAGTTAATGTCCCATCTGCTTTTGACACATATTGGGTATATGCTGTCCATGGTGCATCTATACCATAAAACAAATTTGATGAGCCTTGTGTACTACTAGTCTCAGACAAGAATGCTGCTTTCTGATTTTGCATCATTTCATGGGGTGCAAAAGCAAATTTCTCTACTCCTGTGTCAGCATCAACTACATGCAGTAAACCCTGAGTACTACCAAAGAGTAAATAGTCATCACGGTTTGTTGTATCTAATACTCCTGTTGAGCTAACAGTAATTTCACCACTCTGTGTCAATAAAATTGGAGTCGAATGCATCACGGCACCAACCTGACGAAGTTCAGGATTCGTAGCAAGACTTTCTAAAGTAATATCTGTTTCAGTTGCACCTACATTGTAACCCAGTAAATTGAGCCAATAATTTTTATCTGGGTCATTGGCAAATAGAGCTGTTGTACCCGTGCCAAATAAACTTTCCACATTCACTTTTTTTAGTGAATTAAGCTCACTAACCCCAAATGGGGCAGCGGTGCCTGTAATTTGTCGATTGGTATAAATAGTACGGTTTGCAACTGTTTCACTTTTTGCATTAGTACTCAAACCTAAAGGTAATTGCCCTCGCATACCATTAGTCCAAATACCATGAGCATTTGTATTCAGTGAGCCATCAGTGTTAATTAAACGGGTGTTTTTGGCAATATTGTAGAGTTCTCCACTCACGACATGGTATTTATTCAGATTACCTGCCCAAAGCTGACTAGAATCCTGTGGTCTAGGGGTAAATGCAGCATAATAACCATAAGGCTGAACACGTAACGGATTTAATGAGTCTTGTGGTAAAGTTGGTGATCCTGTCACAACCTGTTCTGGAATATCAGTATTAAAAATATCATCTAGAAAAGCACTAATACTATTCACAATACCTTGTTTTGCACCACCTGAACCACTCGAATTTACTGCTGTATATTGACCACCACCTGCCGCTGCCCAACTTGATAATGAAGACCCCGAATAGTTAAATCCAACAGTAGAGGTTTTAATTTTAAGACTTCTATTATTCGCTGTATATCCTGAGGCTTTTAACAGCCCTCTCGCCATCGTTTGTGCACACGTATCAAAACTATTACAAGAAATTGAACTCCACCCCATGGACGAAGCAAATAAGTTATCATTGGTATTAGTAGCACCTCTTACATTAAATTCCGCCTCACCATCTGTTAAAAAATAAATTCCATGCTGACCACATTGCTGTTCTTTTAGGTAGGCAGCAGCATTGTTTATATTCGTAGAATTTGCTAAATAATCACTTACACTTTTAATTGGACTAATATATTTAATAGTACTATTAAAACCTGTAGTTAACCCACTAAGAGCAGCATCAATAGAGGTGTTCGCCGGACTTGAATTGGTTAATGGCTTGGTACTATTGCCCAGCATATAAGCCACAGTTTCAGCATAAAGTGCGTTAGATGGAGTAGCTGTATCTGTTAGAAGCCTTTGCACCTGTAAATTCATAGATTGCCGAGCTAGCATTGTACCAACTGCGCCAACATCGCCTAAATTTGTTATTCTTTGTGCCATTGAACGCTTGGTATCGGTGAACATACAGTTATTATTACGTATTGTGTTATCACTCAATGTCCAGTCAATATATAAATGCGGATTCATTCGATCTTCTCGATCAGCATAAAATTTATAATTTTTACTATTGTCCCGAGACAATTCAAAAATGATATCGCCCATGCCACACCAATTCGTATTATCCCTAATTAAGTTTTCCATCTCGCTTTTAACACTCATGGAATAAACATACATAGGATTACCAATATTGTCATTCTTATATGAATTCTTATATATATCAATTGCTCTTTGTGTAGTAGCATTTGTAAAAATTTTAGTTAAATAATCGTTACTCACACTACTTACTACAGCTTTACTGGTTGCCCCAGGGGCAAAAGTCTGCAAAGAAGTAATCTGTGGATTCGCTGCATACAAATCATTATGTTTTGCAACACGAACCTTTAATTTATTTGAACCATAATCAGTAGAATTTCGTAGCTCTAAATAAGCAGAATTAATTGTCGCACCTCGAGGTACATCTACTTGAAAGCGAATGTAGACTTTTTTATTATCCGCATCAATCGTAACTTCACCATTTGTTTTTACAGGTTGATTGTTACCCTCTTTAAAAATAACATCACCATTAGATGGAAATAAGTCCTTACGAGTAAAAGGATAAACAATTCGGTCATCAAGCATTTGTGCTGGACTAGCAATATAACCTGCATCACGACGAGGTACCCGAATTGTTGTATCTGAGTCTACTTCAGCAGTCGCAGGATGAACTGTAGTCTTATAGAGTTCTATAGAACCATTTTTTATTGGATACCATGGTGGACTTTCAAAAGTAGATAATCCTGCCTTGATATTCCGTGCGGGCTGAATACTCCCCTCACCTAACAATACTGCCTGCATAGAATCTTTTAAATCAAAAGCACTACGACGACCATTTACAGACATTGACCCTGAGTTATCTAGTGCAAACATTACTACTGGATTTGGAGTAAAACCTGTTTTATAAATTTCAATATCACTGGCTTGTACAGATACACTATGACAAATAGCCAAGGTCATCATCATTGATACCGATGCTGAAAGCATATTTCTTTGATTTATTTTTTTCATCTTTAAATTCTCTTTCTTTACGATGTCAACTTCGGCTGACCGCCAACGGTATAGTCTGAATGCTGCATGTTATAGGGAATACCTAACCCCTCAAAACACGCCCCTACTGCCGAAGCACGCTGCTTGAAACAGGATTCTATTTCGCCAGCAGTTGCACCCGAAAAACTTGGTAAGACTGAAATGACAGTTGCCCCGAGATTATTTGTTGTTACAGGTACATTGCTTTGCCCAAGACTTGTTCCTTTGGGCGCGCCACCGAATGGTGTGGATGTTGTAATATTTTTGGTTAAATATACTTGTGAGAGCACTGCAGAACGCCCCATTGCGAATTGATTGGCTTTACAAAAGCCATCAACACCAATCTTGGTCGTTAATCCATCCGCTGTAATCGCGCTAGCTTTAGATAATTTAAAAAAAGAATTTTCCGATGCACGATAACAAAATACCAATTCATCATTAGCATTTGCTGAAGAGTTGAAATAAGCAAACATGCCATCTAATGCCAACTGCCTTGCCACTTGATCGGGGTTCTCGATATTAAATAAAGCAGAGTCAGAATTCCCCATCAATAAAGCATTCACCTGACTATTAGTTGCAATTTTCAGTCCTAAAATTCCAGATTTCACAGCAATTGTGCCCAGTAATGTCACAAGCACCAATACAATCAAAACCGTAATAAGCGTTGCACCTTGTTGTTGTTTCATTGTGATGCCCCCAATGTATTCCGAATTGCTACAACCTGATTCACGGCTTGACGTAAATATTTTTTATTAATGATGTCTTTTCCAAAGCTACCATCCAAAGCTACATTCGCACCTGCAAGATTAAAAGTAGTTTGGGTATTTAAACTTGCATCAGCTCCAATCGTCCCTGTCGAACGAGATAAAATACCAACTTCCATTGACGTTACTTGTAGATAAGTTTTTGCACAGGTATCTTCAACAATTGGTGTCGCACATGCATTACGAATGCCATCCATTTCATCGATGTACTCATCGATAGTCATATAACGGAATTGACCAGAAGGATTTTTCACCCCTAAACGTATTTTAAATGCATCTACGCGCTGCATCATTTGCTGAGCATTATTGGAACCATGGACACCTAAGCCAGAAATTACGGTTGCCGCACTTTTAGGATATGAACCAGCATCACAATATAATGAGTAAGCCGTTGGTTCACCTGTAATTTGCTGTGGACTAGCAGCCAAATAATAACGCTGCATAATTACCAAATTTGAAGCAGGTACAGCAGCACTTCCTACTGTTGCTCCCTCACAGTTAATAATGCTTTCGGTTTCAGGGCTATATTGAATAGTTAAACGGTCACTTTTACCTGTAGTATTATCAGTATCTTTGTCTTGTAAACTGACCAATTCAGTTTCCAAATTGGTGATTGTTTGTAATGCTGCAGGCAAATTTTCCTTTTTAAAAATAATCCCTGAACCATTTACAATATTATTTATTTTTTGTGCAGATACAGTATTCAAATTGGTATGACGCAAATCATGTGCGACCAAAGATAAACCAAAATTAGCATTTTGTTGTAATTCGCTCATTCCTGACTGTAATCCCAAAGAACGCGAACTACTTAAAAATACAGCCAAACCCGCTGCAACGATAAGCAAACCTAAAGTTAAAGCAACCATTAATTCAATCAGAGTAAAGCCCGAGGTATAGTGCTTATGAGCCATAGTTATATACTTCCATAATGATACATTTGGCATTTGGGACATAAGCAGTGCCATTGGTACAGTTTGGACTTCCCGTACCATTTGTTGCCGTTGTACCCTCCCAGGCAACATAGATGCATTTGCGAACCAGAGTAGAACCCTGGCAATTTAGGACATTTATACTCATGCCCAAATTAGTTGCTCTTGTTTTCACTTGTCTAAAATCGTAGTTCGCCATTTTTGTAGCATCACAAAAACTTGTCGCACAGTTATCAGCTTCATTATTGTCAACATAACCGACCAACCCACTCCGATTCACACGCATCCTTTCTGCTAAATCTCTAGCAATATTAGAAGCTTGAACATTCATTCCAGCCTCTGCACTAGCCCCCATAGCCCTTATTTGCAATGCTACAAAACCTAACACAGCAATGCTTAAAAGCACCAGTGCAACCAGCACCTCTACGAGCCCAACCCCTTTTTGAGTATTTTTCATTTGTAATTATTCCTTATTCTCAGGTTGGGCAACTTGTTGCCACTTTGTTATAAACTACCGTTCCACCTTTTTGCACATAGACATACGCTTTCAAAGCTGCATCATGATTATGTTTAAATACAAAACACTGACCATTGGTTGTTATTTTGGATTGCCCTAAACGATTGAAAGTGACGCTGGCATCACCACTGTCTTTCGTCACATGATTTGGTACCCACCTTTTATAGAATGTTGAAACACTGTTATCCACGGCCAAAACCCGTTCACCTTGTTTAAAAATTGCCTCAGACCTTGTTTCTGCCAACAAATCTACAAAATCACGTGTATCTCTTATCAGTTGGTTTTTTCGAATTGTTTGGGTAAAAGAAGGCACAGCCATCGTTGCAATAATTGCGAGTATGGCTATCGTTATCATTAACTCAATTAAAGTGAATCCTTTATTTTTATTCATACTTTCCCCAAGGCAACAAAAATTCACCTTAGAAAAAATAATATCGGACTAAATTACAAAACTTACACAAATAAAGATAAAAGGCATAAAAAAGCAGATGACTGTTACATGCCAGTCATCTGCTTTTTTTTTAAAAAGAGAAATAGATTGTTATCTATTTCGCACTTTAGGCTTGAGTTACAGGAATACGTAACTCTTTCGGCAAACTAAAGGTAATGTTCTCTTCACGCCCTGCCAGTTCTTCTGGTGCTTTGGCGCCCCAGTCCTGTAAACGCTGAATCACTTGTTTGATTAAAATCTCGGGCGCCGATGCACCAGCAGTTACCCCAATTTTGGTACTTTCATCAAACCAGGCCTGATCAAGCTGATCGGCATTATCCACCAAATAAGCATGTTTCCCCATACGCTCCGCCAACTCACGCAAACGGTTTGAATTTGATGAATTAGGAGATCCGACGACCAAAACCACATCACATTGAGTTGCCAAATCACGTACTGCATCTTGACGGTTTTGCGTGGCATAACAGATATCATCCTTACGCGGTCCCTGAATATGAGGGAATTTTGTACGTAAAGCATCAATCACTTTGGCTGTATCATCAATGGACAATGTGGTCTGAGTGACAAAAGCCACTTTTTCAGGATGATGTATTTTTAAAGCTGCTACATCCTGCTCATCTTCAACCAAATAGATTTCACCACCATTTTTCTTGTCATATTGTCCCATGGTGCCTTCCACTTCGGGGTGACCTTCATGACCAATTAAAATAGCTTCCGTCCCCTCACGCGCATATTTGGTCACTTCTATATGCACCTTGGTGACCAGCGGACAGGTGGCATCAAAGACTTTTAAACCACGACGCTCCGCCTCAATTTGTACCGCTTTCGACACACCATGTGCACTAAAGATCACGATATTGTCATCGGGAACTTCATCCAGTTCATCAACAAAAATTGCACCGCGCTGACGTAAATCATCCACCACAAACTTATTATGCACCACTTCATGACGCACATAAATAGGCGGATTAAAGCATTCCAGTGCCCGGTTGACGATCGCAATTGCTCGGTCGACACCTGCACAAAAACCACGTGGATTGGCCAATACAATTTCCATAAGATCCTCAATGTTCACCCGAAGTTGAGCGGAATAATTTGAAATAAATGCAAACAAACTACGATCAGCTATTTAGTTTGACCTTAGTCTGCTCTAAAATAGAGAAGATATTTTATCATATCAGGAAAAATATCATGTCGGGTCTCTTGTTTGTCGTTTCTGCTGCATCTGGAACAGGCAAAACATCCCTCGTTAAAGCCCTTCTCGACCGTGTGACCAATCTGCACGTTTCTGTCTCTCACACCACGCGTGGCCAACGTCCCGGTGAGCTTGACGGTATCCATTATCATTTTTCAACAAAAGAAGATTTTATTGCCTTGGTTGAGCAAGGCGGTTTTATTGAATATGCAGAAGTGTTTGGCAATTATTACGGTACGGCTCAAGCGACTGTAAAACAGCAGCTGGCCAAAGGACATGATGTTTTACTTGAAATTGACTGGCAAGGTGCAGATCAAGTCCGCAAACTTTTTCCTGAATCCAAACAAATTTTTATTTTACCGCCGAGCCAGTTTGATTTGCGCCAGCGTCTATCTAACCGTGGCACTGACTCCGTTGAAGTAATTGAGCGTCGCTTGGGCTGTGCAGTTGAAGATATGCAGCAGTATACAAACTTTGATTATGTCATTATTAATGATGACTTTAATAAGGCACTGCATGATCTTGAATGTGTGATTATTGCCAATCGTTTAGTGATTTCACAGCAGGCAACCCGTCATCAGGAATTGATTGAAAAATTAATTACTCCTGTTGAACCGTGATTAAAACTTGAGTCTGCAGGCAAAGCATTTTATACTGCCGAGTCTGTTCAAATTTAATATTCAAACGAGAATTCTTATGGCACGCGTAACCGTTGAAGATTGTTTAGACCATGTAGACAACCGCTTTGAGCTTGTACTAGTGGCAAGCAAACGCGCGCGTCAATTGGCACGTCAAGGCATTGAACCAACTGTAGAGTGGGATAACGACAAACCAACTGTGGTTGCTTTACGTGAAATTGCAGTAGGTCATGTTTCTAAAGATATCCTGAAACAACGTGATCAAGACTATCAAACCTCTAGCCTTGACCTTGCACTGTCTGCAAACAATTTGAATTTAGATGGCTTTTCTTTCCAATAAGAAAAAATATCGTAAAAAAGCCTAGTTTTAACTAGGCTTTTTTTATTGCACAACTTTAATATTGGCTGAATAACCGTTATAACATAAGATTAAAGATAACTGATTTAGGATTTATCTTTTTGCTTTTTTAGACGAAAAAATTGACAAGTCATGCAATATGCTTTTCATTAGAGCTCTAGCGATTTAAATTGTAAAAACTGAAGTAGTAAAGGTGTTATATGCCAGGCCCACAGGTCAGCCAAGCCAAACAACAGCTCAAAATTATTATCGATGCTTACTTAAGTGCAAGTGATGTCGAGCGCGTGCTTGTGGCCTGCGATTATGCCGATATTGCCCATGACGGCATCACCCGTAAAAGTGGCGAACCCTATATCCTGCATCCAATTGCAGTCAGCAGCATTCTTTCGCATATGCGTCTAGATGCGGAAACCCTGATGGCTGCCTTGCTACATGACGTGATTGAAGATACCGATTTCAACAAAGAAGATATTACTGAAAAATTTGGCCGCACGGTGGCCGAGCTGGTTGATGGCGTGACCAAACTCAGTCATTCCAGCGATAAAGAATATAATAAAGCTGCATCTTTCCGTAAAATTCTGCAAGCTACTCTACAAGACCCGCGTGTCATTATTATCAAACTGGCTGACCGTTATCACAACATGACCACTTTAGGTTCGTTGCGCCCCGATAAACGGGCACGTATTGCTCAGGAAACCTTTGATATTTTTGTACCTATGGCACGTATTGTCGGCATGAATGAGATGGCCGACAATCTGGAACATTTGTGCTATCAAAATCTTGATCTGGATATGTTTAACAATGTTCAGGATGCCTTATTACAAACCAAGCCTAAACGTTGTGAATATCAGAGCATCTGGGAAAAAAACCTGACTGAACTGCTGCAACAGCACCAGATTAGCGGCCGTATTAAAAAGAAAAATAACAATATTGAATTGCTGCGTCATTTCGTCAAAAACGATATTGATCTGCAGGAGCTCACCCACAGCCATGCTTTTGAAATTATTCTGCAAAGCATTGCCGACTGTGACCGCCTGGCAGAAATCCTGCGTGAAAATTTCCAGATTCTGCACTATGAAGATCATATCCGCCGTCCATTACCGGGTGGCAACCAGTCTTTAATGATGCGTTTAAAAGGCGAGAAAACCACGCTCTCTCTGACTATTCAGACCGAGCTGATGCGTAAGGCCGCCCGTTTCGGCGTCGTATTGGGTGAAAATGCACCGCAAGCCTGCCGCTCAGCCATTCAAGCTTCCATGCAGAACCTGAATGTATTGGTGGATGGCGAATGTGCCAAAACCACTTTTAGTGATCTCCTGGATTATTTACATCAGGAAAAAATCTGGGTGTATACCCCACATGGCCATTTGCACGAACTTCCACAAGGGGCTACAGCCGTCGATTTTGCCTATTCAGCCAGCCTGTTTTTAGGTAACCATGCTGTCGGGGCAAAAATTAATGGGGAAACCCGGCCTCTTTCAACACCACTGGTGAGTGGGCAAGTCATCGAGATTATTACTGATGTTCTGGCGACACCAAATCCAGACTGGCTCAGCTTCATTAATACCCAAAAAGCACGTCGTGCCATCCAAAATATTTTGCGTGATCAAGATATTGAAGAACAACAACTGGTGGGGCAGCAAGCGCTGAACCGTGCGCTGAAGCTGTTTAATCGCTCCATCAAAGATTTAACCGAAGCAGACTGGATTGATATATTGCAATGGCGACATATCGAATCTAAGGAACACTTATTTGAACAGATTGCCGTGGGTGACCTGTTACCGCAATTAGTGGCTAACCACCTGTTTGCACAAGGACAAAGCCTGGATAACCAGTCATCTACCCGTCTTATTCAAGGCACTGAAGGTGTAGATGTCAAATATGCCCATTGTTGCAACCCTGTGCTTGGTGACCCCATTCAGGGACATCTCTCACGTCGTGGTTTAATTGTGCATCGTGCACGTTGTCATAACCTGTTGCATGAACAACATATGCATCCAGAAAATATTATGCCCTTGCACTGGACATCTGAAGATGTCGATGACATCAGTTTCACTGCTTATTTAAGTATTGACATGCTGATGAATGATGAACAGATTTCTGACCTAATTTATCAATGTCGGAAAGAAAAAACCGGTGTAGAAATGGTTCATGGCCATGAAGATAAAACCTACGTGCATATTGTGGTGCATAACCGTAAGCAAATTGCGCAGATTATTCGTGATTTACGTATGCACTTCGGTTTTCCACGCATTAGCCGCTTAGCCCAGCCTATTAATATTGCCGAAGCATCCAAAGCCAGTTAATTCAAACATAAGCAACTCTTATTGAACAATTTACGCTATGATGCATAGAGATGATACAAGGAGAAATCGATGTCCCGCCAAGTAATCCATACTGAAAATGCACCTGCAGCCATTGGTACATATTCTCAAGCAATTTTAGTTGAAAATACCCTATACCTTTCAGGTCAAATTGGTTTAGATCCTTATAGTATGGAACTGGTTGAAGGCATTGAAGCGCAAATTCGCCGCGTATTTGATAACTTAAAAGCAGTCTGTGAAGCAGCCGGTGGCTCATTGGCAGATATCGCCAAACTGAATATTTTCCTGACCGATCTTTCCCATTTCCAACTGGTTAACCAGATTATGGGTGAATATTTTGCCCAACCTTACCCTGCCCGTGCAGCATTAGGTGTAGCCAGCTTGCCTAAAGGGGCTTTGGTGGAAATGGATGGTATTGTAATTATTAATAAATAATTTTCAATCAGTTATAAAATTGTACAAAACACCACCGATCAAGTGGTGTTTTTTTATTTGAAAACTCAATCACAATAAATAATATTTCAAATGAATTTCATTGACAAACGATAATAATTATCAATAATATTACTTATCCCATTTCACTCTTGTGTGGCGAGTTCAAATGTACGTATGCTTATGTCGTGGTATTACCGATCAAGATATTAAAGATGCTGTCGCAAATGGCGCGGAAAGCTATCGTGAAATTCGTGACCTGCTTGATTTAGGTACCTGTTGTGGTCGTTGTGCACCTGAAGCACGTTCCATCATTAGTGAAGAACTTTCAGAAATTGCAGCTCGTATCTCCGTAGCGGCTTAAAACCCGATTACCCTAATAACAAACTGAATGATCAAAAGATCATTTTATCCTCTCCCGCTTATGACTATAGGCGGGTTTTTTATGCACACTGTATAACATAGCGCCCATTATCATTCTTGATTGCGATTTTCATTTGCTGTTCAATAAATTACTCGCCATTGTGTAGCTTGTTGTTTAAGATAATTGAAATAATATTTTTTGATTGCCTGACATACGGTGAAGGCAGAAATTGTTGATGGAGAACTTACAATGAAAGGCAATCGTGATGTCATTAACCAGTTAAATCAGGTGCTTTATCACCAGTTGACGGCCATTAACCAGTATTTCCTGCACTCACGTATGTTCAATGACTGGGGAATTGAAAAGCTGGGTTCAGCAGAATACAAAGAATCGATTCAACAAATGAAAGATGCCGATAAAATTATTGAACGTATTTTATTCCTTGAAGGCCTGCCTAATTTACAAAATTTAGGCAAGTTGTACATCGGCCAGCATACAGTTGAAGTCCTGAATTGCGATGTACGCAAAGTCAACGAAAATATTGAGGCCCTGCAAAAAGCGGTCAGCTTGGCTGAACAGGAAATGGATTATGTAACTCGCGATCTGGTTCAGGAAATCCTGGAAAAAGAAGAGGAATATCTGGATTGGACCACCACGCAACTTGATCTAGTCGAGAAAGTGGGCATCGAAAACTATATTCAAAGCCAGATTTAATTTTAACACAGCCAGTCGATTGACTGGCTGTGTTATTTATCAGATTCGCTTTTTTAAATTTTACTTCTTGGCAACAGGCTGGGCCAATGATGCGTAATCCAGATCAACTTTACGTAATTTTTTTAACAACCAGAGCTGATGCTTGGCTTCCTGCTCATAACCATTAAAAGCCAGGATCTTGGCATACTTGTATAAATCATAGGTGGTCGGATAATTAAGCACCATCTCCCTAATTTCCTCGAGCTGTTGTGCACTCACCTTACTATAGGGATTCATACGAATCCAGTCTATACGCCGGTTAAATTCTTCCAGCAAATAAACCTGATCTTGATTGGTAATCTTTTCCGGTGTTTTTTCATAGCGTAGCGTTTGATTGAGCTTAGGAACCATCACCGCATAATCTCGCACGATCAGAATCAACAGCAAGAAAAATAACCCGTAAGCAACACGCATATAATTGGGTGAAAGGGTCAGGATTTTGGTATCAGCCTGTTGCGATTGAACCAGACCAATAATGAAACCCACCGGAAGCAGGAAATACGCATAGTACTGTGGAAATTCCAGCATGGCGTGAATCAATACTGCACCTACCATTAAAATCCCGATCACGGATTCAACTGAATTGACCTGCTTATTTAGCTGATAACCCCAATAACCAAAGTAGGCCAGAAAAGGCAGTCCGATAATGAGACCGTTCCACAGGATAAAATCGAGAATAAAGTTATGTGCGCTACGAATCCATACTGGCCCCTGAACATGATCACTGACCAAAGTATAAGCAACACTGGTTTGGTTCCAGCCATAGCCAAACCATGGACGGTCAGCAATGGCATGCAGCATTTGCTGCCAAATGGCTAAACGCGACATATCTCCTGTAGCTCGCTGTACCACATCACGGCTTTGAACAATATGTGCATCTGTGACTTGAGCAAGAAGTTGACTCAATATAGGTGCTACAACAATCAATCCGACAAATAAACTCAACCAACTGATGATCCAATACCACTTGAGCCGAATAAAGCCACGATATTGCTGATAAGCCAAGTAGACCAAAATACATAAGCAAGCCACCCAAGAAGTTCGTGACTGACTTAAAGCAACACCCATCAATATAAGCAATCCACAAGCAACCAACCATTTGGTTTGTAGATTCTTCTTTTCATAGAGATACAAACATGCCAGTAATGACATCATCAAAAAAGTTGCCATATTATTCGGTTGGGCAAAGTTTGCGTAGGGACGTGTATTACCTTGTATATTAATCATACCGGGCAAATGGGCATCTAAATTTGTCCATTGGCAGATAGCAATCACACCTGTCGCTGTTCCAGCCATAAGAAACACATAGCTGAGTCCGGTAAAAATGCTTGTCCGGTCTGTTTTCTCGCTCGATAAGTTATAGCCAACCACCATGCTCAGCCAAAATCCAAAGACAAAGAGGGTACTGGTCAAAGCTTTATCCAAGAAAAAGAGCTCACCAGCCCCATACTGAACCAGGGGAATAACTGCGAGAATCAATAGCGGTAAACTAATGACTGGCAATTTAATTTTGTCTTTTAAATAAATGGCAGCCAAAGTAAATAGCGATAAAAAAGCAAACAGTTCACCCGTATAGGTAACCCAAGGGCGGTAATGGATAGGCAGAAGCCAAGCCAGTGAGATAAACACACTGGCTAAGAGAAGGAGGAGGAATTTCATGATTAAATCAGTGAAAATAGAATATCGTTATAATAGCTTAGATTGTCCAATGGAGTGCAAGAGAGATGCATTTGGCTGATCTAAAAGAAACTGTAAGCATAATACTTTCTATTTATTATAAATTTTTATCATGTAGAATATCTTGAATAGGATTAAATTTTTAGATAGATTAAAAAAATTGCGGACGAAAATATCTAAAATTTAGCGCATTACTCGATTCTCTAGGCTTTTCTTTATGAGTCAAAAAAAAACAGTATTAGTTTTAGCATCAACTTATCCACGTTGGGTAAACGATCATGAGCCAGGATTTATACATGAATTATGTAAAAGGCTTACATCACATTTTAATGTGATTGCACTTGTACCTGATGCTATAGATGCAGATCCAAATGGATTACTTGATGATGTCCATGTAGTTCGATATAAATATGCCCCTAAAAAATTACAATCGCTAGTCAATAATGGCGGTATCGTCAATAATTTAAAAGCGTTTTGGTGGAAATGGCTACTCGTTCCCAGTTTTCTAATCGGGCAATATCTTGCAGTCAAAAAAATTTTGAGTACACAAAAGGTTGATATTATTCATGCACATTGGTTGATTCCTCAAGGTTGGATTGCAAGCCGATTTTGCAAAAAATTCAATCTCCCTTATGTGGTGACTTCACATGGGGGGGATTTATTTGGTTTACAAGGTAATATTTTAACGAAGGTAAAAAAGAAAGTTGCAGAGGATGCAACGGCAATGACCGTTGTCAGTCAGGCAATGAAAGAATACTTAGAGCAAATTTCAATACAACCTAAAATACTTAAAGTCATTCCGATGGGGGTTGATTTGCAAAATCGCTTCACACCTAAATCTGATATACAACGCCATAAAAATGAACTACTTTTTGTAGGACGACTCGTGCCTAAAAAAGGACTCAATTTTTTATTGGATGCTTTAGCCATTTTAGTGGGAACCCATCCAGAATTATTATTAAAGATTATTGGTTTTGGTCCAGAAGAAGCAAATTTGAAAGAACAGGTACAACAGTTAAAGCTTGAAAAAAATGTCAAATTTTTAGGTGCATTATCACAAGACAAGCTTCCCGATCTGTATCGGCAGGCTACCCTTTTTGTTGCTCCTTTTGTACGGGCAGATAATGGTGATCAAGAGGGATTACCTGTTGCTCTTATGGAAGCTATTGGCTGCGGATGCCCCGCTGTGGTCGGTCATGTAGCAGGAATTGAAGATTTATTAGGCGAAGACATCAAACACATTGCAGTTAATCCACATAATAAACAAGAATTAATCGCGGCAATTTCCACAGCTTTAGATAAACCAACCCTTGCTACTGAGCGAGCAGTACGTATTCGAAAAAATGCGTTAGCACTTATAGAGTGGGACAGCGTAGCCAGTGCTTATGCAAAAATTTTGGCAACAAGCACACAATAATTTTTTGAGATGAAAGCTTAAGGTCGCAATTTTAGTGAAGTGATGAGGGGTTCAATATCTTTGATAATGGTTTCCCAATCTTTAATCTCAATTCGTGTGTGCCGTGGTGTGTTTAATTGTTGGTCGAGTTTTAAAGTTAAATCTTCTGCATTACCTGCTTCAAATAATGTTTGAGGCATATCTTTAAATAAATAGTTCATCTCACCAATATTAGCCACCACCACAGGTAAATGGCAAGCAAGCATTTCATAAGCTTTTTGGGGAAAACAATAACGACCAAAAGGGGTATCCAAGATTGAAATAATACCGACATCTAAAGCCTGAAAAAGAGTGGCCACTTGATGATGTGGTAATGCTCCCAGATAATGAACTCTATCACCTACAGGCGGTGGATATTCCTTTTCATAAGGTCCTGCAATAACTAAGTCCACATTTGGCAATTCTGATTTAATCTTTTCCCAAGCTTCATAAATTACCTGAACACCCTTGTCTCTATATAAACCACCCGCTGTTCCAATATATAGCCTATCTATTGGTAAGCCGAGTTGTTTTCGTGCTGTAACTTTATCTTTAGAACCAAAAATTTCAGTATCGATTGTACTTGGCATGGACAACACAATGCCTTTGGCGTGATATTCTTTAGAAACTAAATTTGCTAATGGCTGACTTGTAGTGGTAATTAAATGAGCTTTACAGACTGCTTTTCGCAATAAGCTTTTCATCCCAGGTATGCTGGCTTGTCCAAAACCTTCAAAGTTATCATAAAGATCTGCAACAAAAGGTACATTAAATTTTTTAGAACACCAAGCCCCCCACACAATATGGGGAATATCAGAGGCAGCAATAATGATGTCTGGCTGGAATTTCTTTAATTGTTGTAAAAGAACAAAAGGATAAGATAATAAACCAGCTTTTTTAAATCCTTTATAACTTTTTGAACGCCAAATCAATGATTTTAATTCATTTGACTCATCCCATTTGCCTTCATCATGTGATTGATAACTTAAACAAAAACATTCTACCTGATGTCCTAATAATGCCAATTGATTAGGAATCTCATATAAACGCGCATATTTATCCAGAATCACATCTTTAGACATATATTGTCGCTTACATAAGAATGCTATTTTCAACTTATTTCCCCAAAATTTTATCTACTGCATTTAAAGCAGCACCAACCACTTGATCCATATTGTAATAACGATATTCCGCAAGTCGCCCAACAAATGTTACCTTTTCTTCAGCATTTGCTAATGCTTGATACTGCTTAAAAAATTTCTCATTTTCATCTCGAGGAATTGGATAGTATGGCTCTCCTTCAGGTATCGGATATTCACGAACAATTGAAGTCGAACTATGCTTTTGTCCAGTTAAATGCTTAAACTCAGTAATACGTGTAAATTCATAATCATTAGGATAATTTATCGTCCCCACACTCTGATATTGTTCAATATCATTCAAATGATCATGTTCAAAACGTAATGAACGATATGGTAAATGTCCGAATTTAAAATCATAAAATGCATCAATTGGACCAGTATAAACGATATGATCAAATTCAGAGTTTTCAGCTAATACTTCTTTAAACTCAGTAGAAAGACGTATCTGAATCTTTGGATGATTAAGCATGTTTTCAAACATCGCCGTGTAACCATTCAAAGGCATCGCTTGATAAGTATCTGTGAAATAGCGATCATCTGAATTTGTACGTGTTGGAATACGTGCAGCAACACCCGCTTTTAATTGTGATGGATCTAAGCCCCACTGTTTTTTTGTGTAGTTTAAAAAGAATTTTTCATACAAATCACGACCTACTGAATTAAGTACTACATCTTCACTTGTGAGTACTTTTTCTTTTGGCTCACGTACTTTTTCAAAGAATTCTGCTGCTTGTTCTTCTGTTAAATCTAAATCATACAACTGATTTAAAGTATCTCGGTTAATTGGGAACGGATATTCTTTGCCATTCACCACACCACGAACCCGATGCTCGTATTGATACCATTCTGTATATTGAGAAAGGTAATTAAATATTCTTTCACTGTTTGTATGAAAAATATGGGGCCCATACTGATGAATTAAAATACCGTGCTCATCTTTTACATCAAATGCATTACCTGCAATATGATCTCGTCGATCGACTACTAATATTTGATGCCCTGCTTCTGCCAGTTCACGTGCACATACTGAACCTGCAAAACCTGCGCCAATCACTAAAATATTCATCAATTATAAATTCCAATAGTCATGTCTTTTGCCCGTCTTTTTGAACACAGCATCATATACCCCTGCGAAGAATGCTTTAATCTGCATAAGCTTATTGGGCTCATTCAAAAGTGCTGCAAATAAACGAGCGAAAGAAGCAGGGAACGTCTGTGTAAATGCTTTTATACCGTAATATTTACGAGCAATAAGAAGTCTATTTCTTGTATCGTAATATCTCTTCCAAGGAACTAATTTCAAACAAATTAGTTTTTTTCCAAATAAATTAAAAGGATAACGATCTGATTTAGGGTGCTCAATAAAACTTTGACCACAGATATATGTTTTAAAACCTGCTCGTTGTGCTCTTAAACAATATTCAACATCATCAGCAGCGATAAAATAGGAAGTATCTGGTAAGCCTAGCCTTTCAAATATTTCTTTACTTGTTAAATACCCTAAAAAAGGCAATGATTGTACTTCTGATATTTCAGGAACTAAATTTTTAGCATCAATAATTTGAGATTCTGGCAATAAAGTAGTAGTCCATGCAGTATCCTCACCATTTACAGCAAGTGATCCATAGATATGATGTGGTGTAGCATGTTTCATCAATTGCTCTAAAGCATCTTGGTGGGGAACCGCATCATCATCCATCATCCAAACATAGTCTGTACCATGCTCAAATGCATATTTCATACCTGTAGAAAATCCTCCAGCTCCACCTGTATTTTCGGTTTGTTTTAATAAAACTAGCTTTGGGTTATCAAGTAATTGGTTTTTTTCTAAATATTCAATTGTGCCATCAGTAGAAGCATTATCAATAATAATAATTTTCGATAACTTTAAAGATTGTTCCAATAATGCTGAAATACAATTTAAAAGCAATTTTTTACGATTATAAGTAACTACAACAGCAGTTATATTTTTCATTTTTTAACTCAAATTTTACGAATAAAAGAAGAAATACCAAGAAAAAATTTCAGAAGTCGAAACTTATGTAGTAACCATCTTTTAGGGAGCATAAACCATTCAATAAATAAAGGATGAATAAAGTCAGGTGTTTTTTGGAATAATAGATCTTTAGGTTTTGATTTAGAATCTATAGACCGTGCTTTTAAAGCAATCTTACTCCAAAAGAATGGGGAGAAATAAAAACCATCGTGCACACATTCCCAAAGAGCTTCCGCCATTTTAGAATGATATTTTTCTACAGGATTAGAAAAGTATAAATTCATAATAGAAACATATTTATTATAACAAAAGTCTTGACTAGCTAAAGTCTGAGATAATCTTTCCCCATCATGTTGATACCAAACACCCACACTTTGATCACTACACATAAAATTAATCTTTCCTTGTGTAGCGACTCTTCTTAACCAGTCTTCATCTTCTGGAATTCTACACTCTATATCCCAATCTACATTTTCAATTAATTTTTTTCTATAAACAAAAGCAAATGGCAAAGCTATTTTCGGATTTAAAGCATATTCAAAAAAACTATAACTACCAACACTAGGATTCACTCTTTTTATAAGGTTTCCTTTTGTATCCTCAATATCTAATGAAAATAAACTTAAATCCAAATCAATGTTCAATAAAAAATCGTGATACTGTTTTTTTGCTACATCTTTATGCAAATAGTCATCATCATCCAAAAAGCGGATTAATTGACCTTGAGCTACCGATAAGCCAAAGTTTCTCGCTTTACAAACATTTCCTTCTTCTATTTTATGATAGGTTAATAATGGATGTTGAAAAGAATTTGATAAATCAAATGTCATTCCATCTTTACCATTTAAAACTACTATAATCTCTGTTTTTATCCCTTGCTCATTAATTAATGCACTTTGAATCGATTTTTTTAATAAATCTGGACGTCGGCCCGCACTTGGTATAATTACACTAATGAGAATACTCATTTAGTTCCGTCCCTATGAATATGCTTATATCCTTTTAAAAAAAGTATGAAAGAACAGAAGTCATTACTAATACGATTACTTATTTTCCAAAATACACCTTGCTTATAGACACGCTTAAAAAAGTTTTTTTCATTAATATAAAAATTTGCACGTTCATCTTCAATATTGCTATCAGATAAATCTTTAGGGTGAATAAATATAGGAGAATAATAAAAATTTGTTTTTGAATTATCTAAAATTTTATACCATAAATCTGCTATTTCAAAATTTAGATCATGGTGACTTAAAATAGCTCTAGCTGACTCACGATCAACAATATAAGAACAAGCACCAAACATAAATTTAATTGAAAATTTTGGAATTTCATAAAAATCTGACCTCTTTTTACCAAATATATATTTTTCATATCCAAAATTATTTTGATCTCGCAGTAAAAAAACTCCCCTTAAATTAGTATTGGAAAAAAATACTGTTAATTTTTCTATATCTTTATCTTGCCCTTGTACATCATCTTCTAAAATTAAGCAAAACTGTTCTTCCGTGCTCAAGAATGCTTCTAATGCCTTAATATGACTCAAGGTACATCCAACTTCACCTGGAGTGATTACTTTTTGATGAGAGGAAAAATATTCTTGCACATATGAAAAATAATCTTTAGCATTTAATTTTTTACCATTAACTGCTTTTATCCATTCCATTTTCTTATAATTCACTGGAAAATTATTTAACAATTTAGTACGACGTTCTACATCTTCCTCAAGAGAAATTAAATAAATCTTCAATCCTACCTCCATAAATATTTTAAAATTCAATTAAAATACAACTTAAAACATTAATGATTAACCGTATAAAATAATTATACCAATAAATAAATTAGCACTAAAACAGATATTTACACCAATATCTAATAAATAAAAAATATTCAATCGATCCCAGTTATATCAATAAGTCTCAAGAAAGTGTTTTCCAGTGATAGTCTATTTTTATCTTGAGCTGTAATTTTATAAGGATCAGCGTATACACTCTTTAATTTATAAACTAAATCAGAATAATCATTTAATTTAACTAAACCCTTATTTAACTCACCAACTGAAAGCTGATATTCAACACCAGATGAAGTATTATAAGCCACCACAGGTATCCCCAAACATATAGCTTCAGATACAACTAAACCATATCCTTCAGTTCTAGAAGTCAATACTAACATATGGCTTTTTTTTATGAAATTCTCAGGATCATTTCTCCAACCAAGAAATAAAACTTTATCCTCTAAACCTTTATTTCGAACAAAATTCATCAAATCATTCTTTAATGGACCATCACCCACTATAGCCATCACTCCTTCAATATTACTATCAATAAAAGCATTAATAGCAACATCAATTCTTTTTTCCTCACTCAGTCTCCCAACATAAATTATTGCAAATTCTTTTCTTTTTATTTCAACAACATCGATATTTTCAACATTCACACCATTAGGCAAAAAATGTATTTCTTTAGGGTTACTATATTCACAATAAAAATTAATTAAATCTGTATTTACAACAAGAATTTTTTCATTATTAAAAATTCTATAGAAGCATTTCTTTTCAATATAAATTCTTCTTATTTCATTTAAATATGAAAAAATATTACTAGAACGCTTCCTAGCATTAAAAAATGTAAGTTCACTATGTACCCAAAGCCATTTATTAGATGAAGAAAAATATTTTTTAAGCCAATAAGCAAAAGCAAAACTAAATATTATAAGTTCAGGATGTAAATCCTGCTCTATTTTTTTTATATATTCAATTTTAGATGGACAAATTTTTTTTCCTTTTTCTCTAAATAAGCTACCTTTGAATTTAATATTCAAATCATATATATCAAATTTTTCCAAATCCTCAAAACCGAATTTTGAACCATCCAATAATATAAAGCTTACTTTAAATCCGTTTTTTAAAAATTTTCTTGCTATCTCAATATTTATACGCTCAGCACCTCCCCCATGAAGATGATCACATACAAAAATAATATTACGACTCATTAAATTGATCCAACTGTATTACTTTATCAAAACCTTCAAAAACACTTAGTCTATGTGATATAAAGATTACTGTTATTTTACCACTCAAATATTTTATCGATTTATTAACTTCATATTCAGTTTCAATATCTAAAGCACTGGTCGCCTCATCCATAAACAATACTTCTGGCTGTTTATACAACGCCCGTGCAATACCAATACGCTGTCTCTGTCCACCAGAAAGCAAAATTCCTCTTTCACCAATTTTTGTTTCATACCCATTTGGTAACTCATTCTCTATAAAGTCATGAATCTGAGCTAATTCAGCTGATTTCCGAACCAAATCATAATCAATTTCAGATTTTTCCATCCCAAATGCAATATTTTCAGCAATCGTAGTATCCGCCAAATAAATAAATTGAGGTACATAACTCACAATGTTCTGCCAGTCATGAAGATTGCGCTCAGTGAGTTCTATCTCATCAATCCATATACTTCCAGATGTTGGTGTGAGTAATCCTAACATCACATCCATTAAAGTACTCTTGCCAGAACCACTCTTGCCAACAATACCCAAACTAGAATTTTTTTCTAACTCTAAATTAAAATGGCTTAATACTGGTTTAGATTGATCACCTTGGTACGAAAAACTTACTTCAGCTAATCGAATTTTATGTTTAAAATCCAATTTAGATTGGCTTAAATTCGACTTTTTCTCTTTGTTATTAAGCTTAAATTCAGCCACAACTTCATTTAAAATGTGTGCAGAAAATTTAATTGAATTTATAGATCGAAAAATGTTCTGTGCTGCTGGCAGCATTCTATATGCTGCTACACCATAAAGACCTATTACAGGCAATATATCTGTAATAGGATTATTGTCTAATACTAAAAATATAGCGAGAAGGATTAAGCATCCATAACCAATAGTTTCAATTATATGTAGAGGAATTTGACCCAATAAGTTTTGTGAAGCTAAATGCCTTGCGTATATTCTTGAGTTTTCATCAAACCTTTTAAAATAATAATTTTGTACATTATTAATCATTACATCTTTAATACCACCAAAGACTTCCTGACAACTTTGGTACCTTTCATAATTCGCCTTTGAAAATTCACTGCTAATTTTAGCCATAAATTTACGAATGAATAGGTACATCAAACTATAAAAAGCAAATAAGACCACGGCTATTGTTAATGCCATAATTGGATCATAAACAATAATTAAAGACACCATCGCGATTAACACTAATGTATAAGAAACGATGGTAAGTAATGGCTGAATGATACCCCAGACTACTTGATCGACATCTGCTAAAATTTTTTTAGTAAGTTCTGAACTATTTCTTTGTATAAAGAAACTATAATCTTGTTGCAAATAAATCTTTAACAATCTACTTGAAAAATAATGACGCTGTAAATTTGAAAATCTATTTAAATAATATTGTGTAATAATTTTGAATATTGCAGATAAAACCACTATTCCTAAAGAAATAAGACCTAATATTACTATAAATGTTCTTTGATCTTTTGCATTTAATAATATATAAAGTTTTTTAAGTAAAAGATTAGTTTCTATACTTTCAGGGCTAGCTAAAGCAGCTAAAAATGGCATTATTGAAACTACACCAACAGACTCAATAAATGTCATAATAATAACAATTATCGAAACATAAAATAATTTACGTTTATCTAAAGGGGTTAGAATCGACCAAATTCCTTTAAGCAAATTAAACAATACTTATCTCACTCATCTTTTTTATACATTAAAGCAGTAATTTGCTCTGAAATGAGCCCCATTAAAAACACCATAATACTGCCGGTATACAATAAAGCACTCATATTCGTAAAACGGCCATATTCATACAAAGTGTAGCCATACCAACCTGTAGCCATCATAAACAAAAGAACCGCTATTGGGAGAAACATCTTTAAAGGAGAAAATAATGTTGCAATTTTAAATATAATTAGAAAGAAGCGTACCCCGTCTTTTAAAGGTTGAATGTGGCTTTTACCTATACGTTTTGCTGCATGTATTGGCACATAAGTCACTGAGTAACCTGCACGGAAAAAGGCCATAGTACTGGTGGTTGGGTATGAAAATCCATTTGGTAATAAATATAAAAACTCACGGAATTTGTCTGCGCGGACAGCACGAAAACCAGAGGTGAGATCTTCTACTTTTTGTTCAGTCATATACGTTGCAAGATTGTTGTAGAGTGTATTGGCAATACCACGACCAACACTGGCTTGTGAGCCTTTTTGTCTAGCTCCTACGACTAAGTCATAGCCTTGCTCAATTTTTTCCAGTAAGCGAGGGATATCTTGCGGATCATGCTGGCCATCAGCATCCATAAATACAATGACATCACCTGAAGCGTTACGTGCCCCTGTCTTAATTGCAGCACCGTTCCCTTTCGAATACGGATGTGAGATAACTTTTGCACCTGCCTGTTCTGCGACCTGTTGTGTTGCATCAGTAGAACCATCATTTATTACAATAATTTCATCAGCTATATTCAGTTGCTTAATTTTTTTAATTGTTTGTTCAATTGCTGCAGATTCATTTTTAGCAGGCAATACCACACTAACTTTCATGATGCCACCTTACTTAATCCAGCATTTAAATCAGTTAACATATCATGTCTTGTCTGATTTATAGTCTCATCATAATAAATTCTTGATTTTTTTAAAGTATTCTCAGGTTGCTTATCATAAACCACTTCGGTTTCATCTAATAGTTTTAATGCTTGTGGCAAATAACCCGCATTACCCATTACAACAACCATATTCAAACCATCTTCAACATCTGTAGATGCTTGCAAGGACATTAGATAATATTTATAAGCTTCTTCAGGATTATGTGCAGCAACGGCGATTTGCCCTTTGAAAAAATAAGCAAGTTTATTAAAATCTGGATTTATGCCATAAGTTGGATTTCTTAAAGCTTCATCAATAATTTCAAGTAATTCAACTTCATATCTCCCTATAACACTTGAATTTTTAACACTCTCATCAACTAAATCACGTAATCCGATAATAGCTTGAGGATTAGCTTTATGGTACTTAATCGCACTCAAAGTAGATAAGAAATCTTCTTTTTTAACTGATTGGTCTACAATTTTTAATTGTAATAACTGATAAATCAGCATTCCATCATTCGGTATTTGCTTAATGGCTCTTTCTAGCGTGTTTTTAGCCTGATCTGTTTGACCTTCCTTAGATAAAATTGCTGCCTGTACACTTTGTGCTCTAGCAGAGTTCGGACTATTTTGTGCCCAATAAAGCATTAACTTGATATTATCTGACCATAATACAGCCCGCTGAAAAGTCAGGAAACTGAGGAAAGCCAATATTAATACTGTTAAGAAAATAATCAGAATTGGTTTAATATGATTTGATAACCAATACAACCCTAAAGCCAATGGTAAAAAGATAAAAATCGCTGCGACATAATTACGATGTTCAAAGTACAGCTCTAAACCTATGACCGTTGACTCCATGAGATGTGCTGCAAAAAAGAATAAAATAGCCATACTGATTAAAGGTGTCTTTTTTCTAACAATTAGAGCACCAATAAAAAGAACAGTCAGGAATATTAAGGAATATAAAGTTGTAATAGGTGTGGTTAAATTTTTAGAAACTAAATACCCATCTTGAAATAAACCATAACCTTCTATTCTTGGAATATATAATTGCATTAAATAGTTAACAACAACTCTACATTCCGTAAGCAATCGCTCAGCTTGATTAAAATTTCTATTTGGCCAAAGATTATCTGAAAAATTGATATGCTTCATTAAAGCAATCATAATAATAACGGAAGGCAGCCAGAGAAAAATGGCACGCCATTGCCACAAAGGTCTATTTTCTTTAACAGGGTTACAAAATTCGATGACCAATATTAATAATGGAAGTAAGGCTCCATTTTCTTTACTGAACGTTGCGCACAATGTGCCTAAACCTATAGACAATGACATGCATAAATAAGCACGAATATTATGAATATTGATATAGCTACGCCCTTTTAAATACCCAATGATCGCTAAAAGCGTAAATAAAAGTGGTAGTTGAGCCATACGTTGGATGACATACAAGGTTGTCGACAACATCAATGGATGCAGCATCCACAGACCTGCTATTACAATTGCAACATATCGTATTTTATTGCTTTTTAATTCACCATAAGCCACCAAAACTAAACGTGTTGCAAAGTACAGTAAGACCCCACAGATTAAATGAATAATTAAATTAACAACTTTAAATGGATAAGCATCCCGAATCAGCCATGCTTCTGCTTGCGGAACATAAGTCAACAGAGCAATTGGACGACCTGTTGGCCCTGCAATACCATTCATGATGAATTTTTTTGCATTTTCCCAATGACTCATATCTCCATATAAATCCATTTGTCCTAAATTACTGAAATCATCAAAAAGAAAACCCCCTTTTAATCCAGGCAAATAGACTAAACTTGTAAGAATCAACAAAGAGATTAGGCTAAAGCTAACACCCCACTTTCTAGTAACCATTAATTACTCATATATTTAAAAAAAATTACAAGCGTAAAAAAAGCGACCCGAAGACCGCTTTTTTTTATTCAATATTATTGAGCTGCTGCTAAAGATTTAGGAAGATATTTAGTAAGGTTAGCATTAGGAGTCTTGATTCCAATTACGCCATTAGATTGAATGCTTAACGCCAAAGTCTCGCCAGCAATTTTGTCCGAAATACCTGCGTGGTATTTCACATTAACATCACAACCCTTCGTTGCATTGATAGTAGGAACAAGCGTAACAGTTGCATATTTACCACCAATTGAATCTGCACCACATGTACCATTTTGACGGTTATCAGCAGAAGCTGTTTTTAAACCGCCAGCTAATGAAATACCTTCTGAAGCTTGTGAGCGAGCAATATAATCACTATATGCAGGAATCGCAATTGCAGCCAAAATACCGATAATCGCTACAACGATCATTAATTCAATAAGAGTAAAACCTTTTTGAGCGTTCATAACATTCTCCACAAATGTTTTGTTAATTTTTTATAAGCTTTGTAAGCTAATTTAGCTTATTTATATTTAGCACTAATTGTGCCAAAACTGATTATAATAAAATTAACATAAAAAACAGCACTTTAAAAAAATAAAATTGTTACAATGTGGTTTTAATGTTTTTTTTAGTAAAAAAGTGACATTTTGTGTCACTAATCCACTTATTTTCTATCCTAGAACAATAGGTGCATTCCCCAATTCATTATTTTGTTCTTTGAGTGAGTGGGTATAAAACTGGTTGAGTACTTCACCTATACTTATCACCCCTGTTAATACAGCCATCCTAAATTGTTTCTGAACCAGTTGAGCAATGATCTTTTGGCAAATTTCATCCCAAACGGCTTGTTCTGTAGATTTTTGAATCCCCCGATCAATGACAATTTCAACTTTACGCTCGCATAAATTGATATAGAGCAACACACCACTATTATATTCAGTATCCCATACCCCAAGTTCTGCAAACAGCTGGCGGGCACGCATACGGGTATTTTGGAAATAGGCCTGCTTTACAGGCAGATGACCTTCAATCACCACCTGAATTTCACCCACATGATCATACTCAGCCTCAGCGACTGCCTGAGAAATCGCCGCCTGATCCTGTTTGGAAAAGTATCGTTTAGTTGCAGGCATATATAAAAAATGCTTTAGCCAACGCTTAAAACTTGGCTGATTCACTTCTGCTGTTTTAGCTTGTGTGACAATCTCTGTCGTATCTGTTGTTGTTACCATGATCCTGATGCTCCTCCTCCGCCAAAGCCGCCACTGCCACCACTAAATCCACCGCCACCAAAACCACCTCCTCGTCCTCCACCACCGCCACGACCCGCAGATGAAAGTACCAGCTGAAAAATGGTTTGCGCAATTGCAGTAATGAGTAAAAAGAAAATCCCACCGCCAATCAATAAACTGGTAACCAAGCCAGCCCCATTGACCAGCCCAGCCACCGTACCCGCGACAGCTGCCGTAGAAGCACTTAGCGGTTTACCGACAATAAATGAACCAATAATCCCGGCGATTAAAATAAACAAGGCAGTACTCAAGGTTTTCTCTTTGGCCTGCTGTTCATGCAAGGCTTTTTCCTGACGTTCTTTCTGTTCCTGCGCTGCATTGGCGGCAACTTCAGGATCCATATTTAAAATCCGTTCAATTTCCGCCAAACCGGCATCAATACCTTGTGCATATTGAGCCTGTTTAAAATAAGGGGTCATTTGATTAAGAATGATTCGGCTTACGACAATATCAGGCAGTACACCTTCCAGACCATAGCCGGTTAAAATCTGGATACGTCGGTCATTCACCGCAATCCCCATGAGTAGTCCATTATCCTGTTTTGCAGATCCAAGTTGCCACTTCTCAGCCACCCGCATGGCGAAATCAAAAATATCTTCCTGTCCCGTCGTTGGAACAATCACCACACCAATTTGAGCCTTGCCCTGTTCATGCAGCTTGATAATCCTCTGACTGATCTCCTGCTTTTCACCCGCACTAAGTAAATTAGCCTGATCCACAACCGGCTCATTTAAAGTCGGCAGTCCACGGATAGACTCATCTTCGGCCATATCATTAGCAATTTTCGGCTGCTGAACAGGTGTCTGTAATGAAGGTTTTTGCTGGTTTTGATTGGCTTGTTGCTGCTCCTGAATGACCTTCCCTACAATCACGGCATCTTCATTATCCGTGGCTGTTGCTACCTCACTTAAAGCGAATGAACTGGACAATATTGCACAACACAAAACTAGCAGTTGCACAATGAGAGCGAGAGTACTTTTATTTTCTGGAGCAGACATCAGCACATCCTTTTTTATGCAGCTACCCGATTAATCAAATGAAACCTTAGGCGCTGTTTGTGCACCCTGTTCTGCACTGAAATTCGGTTTCGGATTCATACCGATAACTTTAGCCGTCATCACTTGCGGGAACTGCCGTGAATAGGCATTAAAGTCTTGAACTGAGGCAATATAACGATTACGTGCAACCGCAATGCGGTTTTCAGTCCCTTCCAGCTGCACCTGTAAATCACGGAACTGCTCGTTCGCCTTTAAGTCAGGATAATTTTCTGAAATGGCAATTAAGCGTGATAATGCACTGGTCATCTGTGCCTGAGCTTGCTGATATTTCTGGAATAAAGCCGAATCTTCCAGCACTTGTTTATCCACTTTTAAACCTGCCACGTTAGCACGTGCCTGAGTGACTTCAGTCAATACCCGCTCTTCATGCTTGGCATAACCTTTTACCACATTGACCAGATTGGGCACCAAATCGGCACGGCGTTGATACTGGTTCTGTACTTCCGCCCAGGAAGCGGTAACCGCCTCATCCTTCACCTGTAAAGTATTATAGCCACAGCCAGTTAAGGTTAACGTGCTTGCCAGTACCACTGTCGCTGCGGTTTTTTTCATAAAATTCATTGTGCTATTCCTCTATTATTTATTTGTATTTGTTTAAATATTTTTATTGTAAACATATTTAGCTGCAGTTTTGTTTAATTTATTTATTCATATTTATCTTATTTCCTGCAATAAAAAACCCGCCGAAGCGGGTTTTTTATTCATGTTTAATTAAAGGTTAAACATCCAGATAATCAAGAATACCTTCAGCAGCCTGACGACCTTCCCAGATTGCAGTCACCACTAGGTCGGAACCACGCACCATATCGCCGCCAGCAAAGATTTTCGGATTTGAAGTCTGGAATTTAAACTCTTGCTGTTCTGGCGCAACTACACGGCCTGAACCATCTAGATTAATTTTCACATCATTAAACCAATCAGCAGGACTGGTACGGAAACCGAATGCTAAAAGAACTGCGTCAGCAGGCAAGATTTCCTCAGAACCCGGTACAGGTTCAGGGCTACGACGACCACGGCTGTCTGGCTCACCCAATTGTGTAGTTACAAACTTAACGCCTGTCACTTTGCCATTTTCACCAACAATTTCGATTGGCTGACGATTAAACTGGAATTCCACACCTTCTTCGCGTGCATTTTTCACTTCACGGCGAGAACCTGGCATATTTTCTTCATCACGGCGGTAAGCACAAATCACTGATTCAGCACCTTGACGGATAGAAGTACGGTTACAATCCATCGCTGTATCACCACCGCCAAGTACAATCACTTTTTGGCCTTCTACACTGATGTATTCAGCAGGATCTTTTTCCCAGCCTTGGCAACGGTTAACGTTGGCAATCAGAAAATCCAGTGCATCATAAACACCATCCAGATCTTCACCGGCAAAACCACCTTTCATGTACGTGTATGTCCCCATACCCATAAACACGGCATCGTAGTCTGCAAGCAGCTGATCAATGGTAACATCAGTACCAATTTCAGTATTGAGACGGAATTCAACACCCATGCCGGTGAAAATTTCACGGCGACGTTTCATCACATCTTTTTCCATCTTGAATTCAGGAATACCAAACGTCAGCAAACCGCCAATTTCAGGACGTTTATCGAATACCACCGGTTTAACACCGTTACGTACCAGAATGTCCGCACAGCCCAGACCCGCAGGACCCGCACCGATGATGGCAACTTTTTTATCTGTCCACTTCACGTGTGACATGTCTGGACGCCAGCCCAGAGCAAAAGCGGTATCATTAATGTATTTTTCTGCATTACCAATGGTCACTGCACCAAAACCGTCGTTCAAGGTACAAGCCCCTTCACACAAACGGTCTTGCGGACAAACACGACCACACACTTCAGGCAGTGTATTGGTTTGATGGCACAATTCAGCTGCCTGGAAAATACGACCTTCAGCAATTAATTTTAACCAGTTTGGAATGTAGTTATGTACTGGACATTTCCATTCACAATAAGGGTTACCACAACCTAAACAGCGATGCGTCTGGTTGGCCGCAATTTCCGCTGTAAACGGTTTATAAATTTCCACAAACTCTGCTTTGCGGACAGTTAGATCTTTTTTCTCTGGCTCTTGGCGTGGGACATCCAGGAATTGAAAGTCATTGTTTAGGCGCTCTGCCATGTCTCTCTCCGTGGGTAGGTGTAGCCGGTTTATTTAGCTGCTACACCTGCCTATATATCTGCAAGTAGTGGAATTATTGTGGATCAGCTTTGGTTGTTTTCAAAAGCGTTTGCAAATTAGCAGCTTTTGGTTTTACAAGCCAGAATTTACGGCTGTAATAATCAAACTCATTGCGGATCTTGTACGCCCAAGCACTACCTGTCTCAGCAATATGTTCATCCAGAATGCGAAGCAAGAATTCTTGATGTTCTTCCATCACCTCTGTAGAAATACGGTTGAGCTCAATTAACTCATGGTTGTAATGGTCAACGAAGTCGTTATCCAAATCAAGTACATAAGCAAAACCACCGGTCATACCTGCACCGAAGTTGTGACCCACTTTACCCAGTACAGTCACAATACCGCCAGTCATATATTCACAGCAGTGGTCGCCAGCACCTTCGATCACAGCAAACGCACCTGAGTTACGTACTGCAAAACGCTCACCCGCTGTACCTGCAGCAAACAGTTTACCGCCAGTCGCGCCATATAAGCAGGTGTTACCAATGATCGCTGTTTCTTGAGTCTGGAACGGTGAACCTTTAGGTGGGAAGATAGACACACGACCGCCCGCCATACCTTTACCCACATAATCGTTGGCATCACCTTCAAGTTTAATATGTAAACCGCCAGCATTCCATACACCTAAAGACTGACCCGCAGTACCAGTCAAATTGACTTTAACAGGATGCGCTTCCATGCTGAGGTTGCCATAGCGGCGTGCGATTTCACCAGAGATACGCGCGCCGATTGAACGGTCACAGTTACCAATCGTGAAGCTATATTCACCGCTGACACCTGCTTCAATCGCTGGCAACATTTCTGCCACCATCTTCTCAGCCAGAACACCTTTGTCAAATGGTGCATTGCCTTGAACCTGGCAATATTGCGCCTTGCCTTCCGCTGCAGGATGGGATTCAAGCAATGCACTTAAGTCTAGGTGAGCATGTTTTTCAGTTTCACCCGGCAACATTTCTAGTAAGTCAGTACGGCCAATCAAGTCTTTCAAGCTTGCAACACCTAGTGCTGCCAGCCATTCACGAGTTTCTTCCGCAATGAAGTGGAAGAAGTTGATCAACATTTCAGGCTCACCAATATAGTGTTCCTGACGTAAATGATCCTGCTGAGTTGCCACACCGGTCGCACAGTTATTCAGGTGACAGATACGCAGGTATTTACAACCAAGCGCGATCATTGGTGTTGAACCAAAACCGAAGCTTTCTGCACCTAAAATTGCCGCTTTCACCACATCCAGACCTGTTTTCAAACCACCATCGGTTTGTACACGGACTTTGCCACGCAGATCATTCACACGAAGCGCTTGATGTGCCTCGCTTAGACCCAATTCCCACGGCGAACCGGCATGGTGAATTGAAGATAATGGAGAAGCTGCTGTACCGCCATCATAGCCGGAAATGGTAATGAAATCGGCATAAGCTTTTGCAACACCGGCAGCAATGGTTCCTACACCCGGTTCAGAGACCAGTTTCACAGACACCATCGCTTGAGGGTTGACCTGTTTCAAGTCAAAGATCAACTGTGACAAATCTTCAATCGAGTAGATGTCATGGTGCGGTGGAGGTGAAATCAGGGTTACACCCGGTACAGAGTAACGTAAACGTGCAATCAAGCCATTCACTTTACCACCCGGTAACTGACCGCCTTCACCCGGTTTTGCACCTTGTGCCACTTTAATTTGCAATACTTCTGCAGAAGTCAGATAAGCAGGTGTTACACCAAAACGGCCTGAAGCAATCTGTTTGATTTTCGAGTTACGGATGGTGCCATAACGCGCTGGATCTTCACCGCCCTCACCAGAGTTGGAACGACCACCAATGGTATTCATGGCAATCGCAATCGCTTCGTGCGCTTCAGGAGACAAGGCACCCAAAGACATCCCGGCAGAGTCGAAACGCGGCAGAATATCTTCTACAGATTCCACTTGATCCAGTGGAATTGAATTATCAGTTTTAAGTTTCAACAAGTCACGAATGGTTGCAACCGGACGGTTGTTCACCAATTCAGCATATTCTTTAAAATCAGCGTATTCACCTGAACGAACCGATTTATGCAGAGCATTGATCACATCCGGGTTAAAGGCATGATATTCCTTGTCGAATACGAATTTCAGCATGCCGCCCTGATCGATTGGCTTACGCGATTTCCACGCAGTATCAGCCAGTTTTTTCAGGTCATTTTCAAGATCGGCAAAGGTTGCACCCTTAATACGGCTTGGTACACCTGTGAAGCATTTATTGACCACTTCTTCAGATAGACCAACGGCTTCAAATAACTGGCCACCACGGTAAGAGGCAACAGTCGAAATACCCATTTTAGACAGGACTTTCAACAAGCCTTTCTCAATCCCTTTACGGAAGTTCGCCTGTGCATGAATCGGGTCACCCAACAATTCACCTTTGGCAATCAGGTCATTGATGACGTCATAAGCCAGGTAAGGGTAGATTGCAGTTGCACCAAAGCCCAAGATGACTGCAAATTGATGCGGATCACGCGCCAGACCGGTTTCAACGATAATGTTGGCATCGGTACGCAGGCCAACATTGATCAGGTGGTGATGCACCGCACCTGTTGCCATGAGTGCATTGGCTGGCAAGAAACCTTGACGGATTTTCTTATCTGAAAGCACCAATAAAGTTTTACCATCGCGAATGGCTTGAGCAGCCTCTTCACAAATACGTGTGATGGCAGCTTCCAAACCTTCAGTTTCTGCATAGTTCAAATCAATGTCAGCAATTTCATAACCTGGACGCCCAAGGGTACGAATTTGATGCATTTTGGAATTTGACAGCACAGGACTTGAGACAATCAGGCGATCAGCATGCTCAGGGCTTTGCTCGAATACATTTTGTTCACGACCAAAACAGGTCTCCAGCGACATCACAATCGATTCACGCAGTGGATCGATTGGCGGGTTGGTCACCTGCGCAAATTGCTGACGGAAGTAATCTGATACATGGCGTACCTGGCGAGATAACACTGCCATTGGCGTATCATCACCCATTGAACCCACAGCTTCCTGACCGCTTTCTGCGATTGGACGAAGCAGTTGGTCACGCTCTTCAAAAGTCACCAGGAACATTTTTTGTGAAGCTTTTAGCTCGTCGCCTTTTAAGCCTTGATCACATAAATATTCTTCAAGTTCTGGGCTACCTTGTACACGTACAGAATTTTCACGCAACCATTCACGGTAAGGACGCATTTTTTTCAAATGATTGCTGACATCTTTGGTATCCAGCAATTTGCCAGTGAAGGTATCAATCACCAAAATCTGGCCCGGTCCTACACGACCTTTAGAAATCACATCTTCAGGTTCATAGCCCCACACACCAATTTCTGATGCAAGGGTAATGTAACCATTTTTAGTAATGACCCAACGTGCCGGACGTAAACCATTACGATCCAGCATACAGATGGCATGACGACCATCCTGGATAACCAGGCCAGCAGGACCATCCCAGGCTTCCATATGCTTAGAGTTGAATTCATAGAATGCACGCAGGTCAGCATCTAAAGTTTCAACATTTTGCCAAGCTGGTGGAACCAGCATACGCAGTGCACGGAACAGGTCCATGCCACCACCGACCAGAATCTCAAGCATGTTATCCAGACTTGAAGAGTCTGAACCGGTACGGTTCACAATCGGATTAAGGTCGGTTAAACCTGGCAATAACGGGTTTTCGAATTTTGGTGTACGTGCCATGGCCCAGTTACGGTTTGCGGTAATGGTGTTGATTTCACCATTATGCGCAAGATAACGGAACGGCTGTGCCAAAGGCCAACGTGGTAATGTGTTGGTCGAGAAACGTTGATGGAACACCACAATATGGGATTCCAGGCGTTCATCTGCCAAATCGGTGTAAAAATCAGCAATCGCTTCAGGCATCATCAAGCCTTTATAGCTAATCACTGTAGAACACAAAGTCGTCACGTAGAATGATGGATCATTGCTTAACTGCTGTTCTGCACGACGGCGTGCCAGGAACAATTTGCGGTTAAACTCAACCTCAGTCACACCCATCGGGCAATTGACAATAATCTGTTCGAATGCAGGTAAAGACTGCATTGCAATTTCACCAAGCGCATCATTATTGGTTGGGATAACACGCCAGGCTAAAACTGTAAGGCCTTCAGATTCAATCTCTTTAGCCAGCACTTGTTTAGAATGTGCAGCAATCGCCGGATCTAGATTTAAAAATACCGTACCGACAGCAAAAATTTCACTTAAAGTGATATCACTGAGTTTTTTGGCTTCTTCACGGAAGAATTTTTTCGGCATTGCCAAAAGCAGGCCACAACCATCCCCTGTCTTACCATCTGCGGCAATACCACCACGGTGGGTCATGCAGCTAAGGCTGTGCATAGCGGTTTTAACGAGATCATGGCTTGCATCACCCTGCATATGGGCGATTAAACCGAAACCACAGTTATCTTTAAACTCATCCGGTTGGTATAAACCTTGAGCGGGAGCTACAGTATTAGGCGATGGCATGTGCATAGCGTACCCTTCTTTCAACATGGCCCATAAAACGGGCATCTAACAATCAAATAACTTCTTTGCGATTTAGTCCAATTCACTCACATCAAGATCAATGTTGAGCAAAACTTCTTCATCCTGTCTAAGATAGTCTGATTTTGATCTTTGTACATGGATGAATTGCAAAAATGTTTTGCTTCGTTTACGCACTCTTTTAAAGCAGGTAAATTTGACAATTTCGCACACTCATTGAATCTTTTCGCGCCAAAACAGGGACATCAACTCAATTCATGCACCAATAAAGCAAAAAATATGCCAATTTAAAAATTAGAGTGCTAAATGTTTTAAATATAGAAATATTAAAATTTCATTAACTTTAGATTAATTTTCAAGAAACATATTTCGCACTATATTTGTGCATATAAATAATTTTATAACTCAAATTGCTCTATTTTAGAACTATATTTTTAATTAAATGGGTCATTAATTTCTTTTTCCGGAATCTTGTTTCCGCCTTGTTTCGGTGCAATATCCGCACCTGAATGTGACTGCTGGATATCTACCACATTACCCTGTTCATCACGCCGGGTTACGGTGGTGGTCGTGGTTGCATTTTTAGGATCAGTCTCAGCTGCAGCCGGCTTAGGCTTCGGCAAAACCAGCAAACTTTCATCCACTTTTGGCAAAGGGACTGATTTGAGATTGACTGCATACAACTTATGATTGCTGCCCATTTCATCTGCGCCCATGTCATTGACTAAAGAAACATAATTTTCAATATCCTGCACTTTGGGCTGAACAGTCTTGGGAAATTGTAGCGCTAATTGTTCTAATACACGTTGAGCTTCATCTTTATTTCGATAGATACCATAAAGAAGTACATATTGTTCAATCTGGTTCTCGCCACTCAAACGAATATAAAAAAAGTTGTTGCGATTCGCCTGTTTTTTCAGAAAGCTTCGAATCACATCATCTTTAGTTGTGCGAAACAATTCGATGGTACTTGCATTTTTATTATCATTAATAAATTTGCTGCCACGAAATTCTGGCTCATAACTTCCTGTAGTCACCACACGTGTAGTCATTTGCAAAGGGCGCACCTCTTCCTGAAGCGCACCCAGCAGGCTGGTCGCAGCAACCTTTTCCGGCTGAATTTGCAGTTCAGATTCAGTTTCAGCAGACTTTTCTACCTCAACCAAAGCATCACTGTCGGTAATCGCCCAAAAGATCAGTGCTGCAAACAGGCACACCACCCCACACACCAGCCAGATATAGTTTTGAATACGTTGCCATTGTGTCCGGAAGGTTGCCATGATTTATGCCTTTTCTTGATTCGCTAAAATCGCCTGTTTCATCAATTCCACATCAAATTCTTTGCTGATCACAGCCTGCCCGAGCGATTTCATCAGGACCAAACGTAATTGCCCATTCAGCACTTTTTTATCATGTGCCATATAGCCAAGAAATTCTTGCAGTGGAATAGCTGGGCATTTTACTGGCAAATGTGCACGTTGAATGATTTTTTTTGTACGTTCCAGATCTTCCAGTGAAATCCAGCCCATACGTTGTGACAAATCAGCCGCCATCACCATACCGGTAGCCACAGCTTCGCCATGCAGCCAGACCCCATAACCCAGGTAGGATTCAATTGCATGACCAAAAGTATGACCTAAATTCAATAAGGCACGTTCGCCCTGTTCTTTTTCATCATTCGCCACAATGCGTGCTTTATGGGCACAGGAACGATAAACAGCTTCGGCTAGCAATTGCGCATCTCGCGCAACCAGACCATCCATATTTTGTTCAAGCCAGACCAGAAAATTACGGTCTCCCAGCAAGGCATATTTAATTACTTCTGCCAGACCTGCAGATAATTCACGGTCGGGTAAGGTCGATAGCTGCGACATATCAGCAAGTACAACCTGAGGTTGCTGAAAAGCCCCGATCATGTTTTTACCGAGTGGATGATTGATCCCTGTTTTCCCACCGACACTGGAATCCACTTGCGACAACAGGGTTGTCGGCACCTGAATAAAATAAACGCCACGCTGAAAACAGGCAGATGCAAAACCTGCCATATCCCCAATCACGCCACCGCCCAGAGCAAGTACTGTGGCATCACGGTTAAAACCCGCTTCCAATAAGGCATCAAAAATCAGGTTCAGGTGTTCAATATTTTTATATTGCTCACCATCCGGCAAAATACATGTTGCGACTGTTTTTCCCAAATGCTCGATTGCAGTCACATAATGTTTCAGATACAAAGGCGCAACCGTGGTATTGGTGACCAGCATGACCTGTTTTCCGCGAATATACGGCTCAAGCAATGATTGAGGATCCAAATCACTGCCAATAAAGATAGGATAACGGCGATCACCGAGTTCAACATGTAAAGTTTGCATGAAATTAAAACCGTTAATTAGACTAGTTTTGTTTCTTCAGAAACAATCATTTGTAAGATTTTTTGCGCTAAATCTCGAGCAGCACCCTGATTTGTCTCAATAATATAATCTGCAATTTCACGATATAAAGGATCACGAACTGCTAATAAATCACGTAATTTTTGTTCAGGATTTTCAACTTGCAGTAAAGGACGGTTCTTATCCCGATAAGTGCGCTGTAATTGGATTTCGACAGGAGTATAGAGGTAAACAACAATTCCGCGTTGTTTTAAGAATTCGCGATTAAGTGGCTGGGTTACTGCTCCACCACCGGTTGCAACAACCAAGTGTGAACGGGCTGTGAGTTCATCAATCACCATTGTTTCACGGTTACGAAATCCCTTTTCACCTTCTTTTTCAAAGATCCAAGGGATTGTCGCACCTGTTTTACGCTCAATTTCCTGATCACTATCAAGAAACTCTCGTCCCAACAGTTCCGCTAAATGACGACCAACAGTTGTTTTCCCAGCCCCCATTGGCCCTACCAAATAGACATTTGGTAGGGTTTCAAACTCATTGCTTGGCAAGGAGTCACCTATTTATTTTGCTAAATTTAAAATATATTAATGATTTCTTGAAACACTGTCATTAACAATTCGTGGTGTAACAAAAATCAATAGCTCTCGCTTGTTATCCGACTTCACATCTTTACGGAATAAACGGCCTACGTAAGGAATATCACCCAAGAATGGTACTTTGGTTTGAGCATTACGCGTCTCTTGTTCAAAAATACCACCAAGTACCACAGTTTCTCCATTATCAACCAAGACATTGGTATTGATTTGATTTTTATTAATCGTCAATTGACCGGTAGGTGTTGGGTTTCCTGGAGTATCGCTAGTAATGTTGAGTAGCATTTGAACTTTACCGTCAGGTGTTATACTTGGGGTCACATCCAAACTTAAAGTCGCATCAATAAATTCAGTTGTTGAAACTGCATTTGCACCGCCACCTTGCGATGATTGATATGGAATTTGTGTACCAGATGAAACTTTAGCCATCTGCTTGTCTGCAGTTAGGACTTTAGGTGTGGAAATCACTTCCCCATAACCATCTGCTTGTAAGGCTGAGAGCTCCAAATCCAGCATAAAATCAGACAAACTGATTAAACCAAAAGCAATACGACTCGCACCTTGACTGGTGACACCTAAATCCACATTTAAGTTCTGTGGACGTTGAATGGTATATTTACCGTCATCACTAGGTGTTTTTAAATCCCATAAAGTTGTATCACTACCTCCGACCAGCAAATCATTATTTTGATTAATGCCTTGCGACAATATACCCCACTTCACCCCCATCTCTTTACTAAACTCTGTGGAAGCACGAACAATACGCGCTTCAACCATGACTTGCTTGACCGGAATATCGAGCAAATCAACCATTTTTCGTATTTTATCAATATGTTGAGCCGTATCATTAACAATTAGGGTATTGGTACGTACATCAGCCGAAACTGAACCACGTGAACTTAATAGGGTTTCACTAGAATTATTATTGTCACTACCAGAATTACTATTATTCGATGATTTTGTTTGGGTAATCAACTTTTGAATATCAGCAACCTTTGCATAGCTGAGTTGCATATACTCTGTTTGTATTGGCGCCAATTTCACACTTTGAGCCAGTGCTTTGGCTTCTTCTTCTTCCGCCTTAATTAGCTCTGATACCGGCGCAATCCAGATGACATTTCCGTTACGGCGCTTATCCAGATTTTTGGTTTTTAAAATAATATCTAAAGCCTGATCCCATGGTACATCTTTTAAACGCAGGGTAATATTGCCTTGAACACTATCCGCAGCCACCATATTGATGCCAGTGAAATCTGCCAGCAATTGCAGTACACGACGTACTTCAATATCCTGAAAATCTAATGAAATCTTTTTACCTGTATAAGCACTGGCTGCCTTAGGTTTTAATGGGTTTTTATCTTCAGGACGTTTTAAGCTGATAGTCAGTTTGTTATCCGTCTGATAAGCCATATATTCATAGCTGCCAGAAGTTTGAATCGTAATCACGCCATTGCCACCATTATTGGTAGCATCAACCGTAGATACTGGAGTTGCGAAATCATTGACATTTAAACGACGCGCCAAGTGTGCAGGAACTTTATTACCCAGAGTTCGCACTACGACTTTACTGCCCTGTTGCTGTACATCTACCGGAGTATTGCTCCCCAATAAATCCACAACAATTTGACCTTCACCCTGACTACCGCGCTGGAAACCAATATTAGAAATACCTTGCGCAGCTTTTTGGGCAACCACTTGCTGAGAGGCAAATGCATTAGCAGCCGCAGAATTAATTTTTAAAATAAAAGTATTGCCTTCAACACGCGTGGTAAAGGCACCCGCTTCAGCCAAATTCACGGTTAAACGTGAACGTTGGGCATCAGAACTCACATCGATGGAAGTTGCTTCTTTCGTTGCAACGGGAATGCTATTTTGTTTTAAATTTTGTTGGGCTTTATCAAAATCAAGAATTAGACGTGAAGGCTGCTCTAGCTGGTAAGCCTGAGGTTGTGGCGGCAAACCATTAAACATGACACGAATTTCTGTACCTTGGCCTGCAATCTGCATCGGTACAATATTGGTCATACTCACCTGTGCATTTGCAACCTGCATGATCGCAATCGCAACAGCACCCATAGAAAATTGACGAAACAAATGGTTCATTGTATTGCCATCCCCAAATATAAAATCTTTAAACCTATTATTCATTTTTATTCCTTTTAAACTTAAGGCGCCGGTCCAATTAATACTAGACTTCTTGGACGCTCCACGTATCCTTCTCGCCCATCTGGAACAATTTCCACGAGATCAATCTGTGTAGGCGTGATATTGACCACACGACCATGATTCATGCCCATATAACTGCCGCGCTGTATCCGCTCAATTTCACCATCCGGGGTTTGAATCAATGCCAAGATCTGTCCAGACTGGCTACGCATACTTCCCTTCATATTCAAGGATTCAATTGCATAGCTTTCTAAAGGTTGCAGTTGACGTGATAAATTAGGATAGACACGTTTTCCTGACATAATTTTTAATTCAGCAGCCAGTGAACTCGGTAAAAAAGGACTTTTAAGCTGGTGTGCAGCATAATCAAATGTCGGTACAGGTGGAAAAACCGGTGCAGGTTCAATCGGCAATGGCGGCTGGTTGCGAATATTGGCCATTTCCTCATTCACGGCATCAATACGTGAATCACAGCCCACCAACAATAAACCCAACATCAAGCTTAGAGAGATTTTTTGCATTTTCATTACTATTTCCCTCCAGCCGTAGCAGTTGAATTTGCATTCACAGCTTGCGTTTCTGTCGCTTGAGCATCCGCAGCACCGATATAACGGTATGTTTTTGCTTTAACGTTATAATTCACCTGAGGAATATCAGATTTTTTCTCTTTATTTTCCGAGGCGGTAATCTCAAAATCATGCAAAGTCACAATACGTGGCAGTGCAGCAATCCCGCTTACAAAAGAACCAAAAGCATGATAATCACCGGTTGCCTCAATCGCAATTGGCTGTTCAATAAAGAACTCTTGTTTTATTTCATTTTCTAAACGGATATTTTTGAATTTCAGACCAGAATTTACACCAGTGACGTTGATATCCTCGACCAGTCCTGGAATTTCAGTTTCTTTAGGCAATTGTTCCAATTGCTGATTAAAATTCGCTTCCATTTCCTGTAACTGTGCTTGCAACAACTGCAAATTGCGAAGTTTAGAATCTTTTTCACGAAACTCGTTAAGCAGGTTTTGCTCTTGAGCAGCAGCATTGGAAATATCTTCCAATTTACCTTTAATTGTTAAAAAATAACCCAGAATCCCAATCGCCAGCACAATTGCAATCCAGCAGGTGATTTTGACTGATAAGGGCCAACCACCATAATTATTTGGATCTAAGGTATTGAACTGCTGAAGAAACTTATCCAGCGTCATTTTCTTTTTACGTACTACAGCTTCATTTGGATTTAATTCATCAAATTCATCGAGACTCATTTGGCTGCCTCCACGGTTGAATTAGCTGTATTGGATGGTGCTTGTTGTTGTGTTTCTGGTGCAGCAGGCTGGGCGATTTCATCCAGGTCGGCAGTCACCACAAATGAACCATAGCCCTCTTCAATACGCGGAATCACGGAACTTGGCGCTTTATCTTTTTGTTCTTCAACTGCTAAAAAAGAATTCATGAAAGCGTTGCGATACCAGGCAGATGCTTCTAAATTACGCAAAAACTCTGCCACGGTATTTGGACTTTCAGCTCTGCCTTCAATGGTGAATTTATCGCCTGTACGCACAAATTTGGTAATGTACAAATTAGCTGGCGTAACACGAACCAGTTCGTCAATCAGACGCACCGCAATCGGACGTTGCCCTTGCAAGCCTTGAATCAGTTTCATACGCTCAATAATAGCATTACGCTGCGCTTCCAAACCTTCCAGAGATTTTAATTGCACATCAAGATTTTGATTGGTGCTGGTAATCAGCTGATTGGCCTGTTCCTGGTCTTCAAGTTTATGGTCATAATAAAACCATGAGGATGTAACCGCCAAAGCGCCAACGAATGCCGCCCCAATACAAATTGCTATAAATTCTTTTTTCCGTTTCTCTCTCAGCTCATCACGCCAAGGGAGCAAGTTAATTCTTGCCATTAATCAAAACTCCTCAATGCCAGACCACATGCCACCATGAGCGAGGAAGCATCATTCTCTATTTTTTTAATATCGATTTGTGGAGAAAACCCCATTTGCAAAAATGGGTTGGCAATCGTGACGCGATAACCCAGTTTTTGTTGTAGTAATTTCGCGAGTCCTGGAATATTCGCATTCCCCCCCGCCAATAAAATGTGGTCAATCTCATTGAACTGTGAAGACGAGAAGAAGAACTGCAGTGATCTTGCTGCTTGCTGAACTACAGCTTCCAAGAACGGCTCTAAGACTTCAACATCATAGTCATCGGGCAATGAACGGGTTTTCTTGGCACGGCCCGCTTCTTCAAAAGACAGACCATAACGATTTTGAATTTCTTGAGTCAGCTGTTTACCGCCAAACACCTGTTCTCTAGTATAAATCACTTTATTATTTTGCATGACAGATAAGGTCGTCATGGTATGACCAATATCCAAAATACCCACCGTATTCACACCTATTGGTAAAGTATCGGAAAATACTTTATAAGCATTTTCTAGCGCAAAACTTTCAACATCGGCAATTTTTGGTGTCAGGTTAGCCAGTTCCAGCACTTCAGCACGTGCTTCTACATTTTCAAGACGCGTTGCAACTAAAAGCACATTCACCCGATTCGGATTGGCTAAACGATCCGGCAATACTTCAAAATCCAGACTGGCTTCGTCCAGAGGAAAGGGAATATATTGCTCGGCATCCATGCGAATCTGGACTTCACGTTCGTCATCCGTCATATCCGCATCCATTTCAATGGTTTTGGTAATGACCAGTGAAGTTGGGACTGCGAGCGCTGCAGCTGTACATTGAGTATTGGCAAGATTGAGTGCTCGCTCTAGCGCATCACCCACTGCTTCTGGATTTAAAATATTTTTTTCAACAACACTACCTTCAGGCAAAGGAATCAGCGCATAGCTTTCTACCCAATACCTGTTACCGCTCTTAACAGAAAGTTCTAACAATTTAACAGAAGTAGAACTAATATCTACTCCTATTAATCCCTTATTCGGCTTACGATATAACCTGAGCACAATATAATTCCTATTATTTTTTTATCCCCAATAAAAGTAACTTACTAATCAGTGATGGTCTATAATTTTATACAGATACAATAACTCATCTAACAATCTGTATGTGTAAAGGCTATACTGACCGCCAATTAGTTTGCCATTAGCTCTTATTAAAACTTACTTGTTATGAAAAAGCTATCTTGTTCGGGCCATGTTCATCCATTTTTTTTGATCATAATTATAGTTTTGGTCTCAATTCCAATGGGATTTTATGGTATGTATCTCTATATTGCCCCATCCCTGCCTAAAATGACCACCTTAAAAAAGGCGCCATTATTAAAACCTTTACAAGTATATAGTGCAGATAATGAGCTGATTGCCGAGTATGGCGGAAAGTTATCTGTCCCGGTGGAATACAAACAGATTCCCAAACCTTTTATCTCTGCTTTTCTTGCTGCAGAAGATTCATCGTTCTTTGAACATAGCGGCATCAGTTTTAAAGGTTTAGGTCGTGCGGTGAGTGAAACCATCACCGGCTCCAATGTGCAAACTGGTGGTTCCACCATTACCATGCAAGTGGCAAAAAACTATTATTTAACCCCTGAACGTACATTAAAACGCAAACTGACTGAAATTTTTCTGGCACGCAAAATTGAACAAAACCTGACCAAAGAAGAAATTCTTACCTTATACGTAAATAAAATCTTCTTGGGTAAAAATGCCTACGGGATTGCTGCTGCTGCAAAAATTTACTACAACAAAAATCTGGATCAGCTCAGTATTGCTCAAATGGCCATGATTGCTGGCCTACCTAAAGCACCCTCAAAATACAATCCTGTCGTCAATCCTAGCCGTGCCTTAGAACGCCGCAACTGGATTCTGGGTCGTATGCTGCAGTTGGGTTATATCAATCAGACTCAGTATAAACAGGCCATTGCTGAACCGGTTAACCTCGATATGCCAGACCGCGGCATCAATAACAAATATCCCTATGTCGGTGAAATGGTCCGTTCAGAATTGGTGGAAAAGTTTGGTGAACAAGCAATTGATTCTGGCTATAAAGTTTATACCACGATCAATAGCCAGCGTCAGGCCTTCGCAGAACAGTCTGTACAGGAAGGTCTCGAAGCCTATGACCGCCGACACGGCTGGAGAGGTGCCGAGGCACATGACAAACCACTGAACGATTTCATCCCTTATGCAAATACCTATCCTGCCAAGGTGGTTAAAGTCGAGAAAAACTCTTTTGAAGCTTTGATGCAAGATGGCTCTACAGTGACTGTGCCCTGGTCAGGCATGTCTTGGGCTGCTCCCTATCGAAATGCCAATAGCATTGGTCCTGCTCCGCGTACAGCTGCACAAATCGTAAAAATAAACGATATTATCCGCTTACGTCCGAATGACAATAAAACCTCTTGGGCACTGGTACAGATTCCTAAAGCACAAGGCCAGCTGATTGCATTAAACCCGAACAATGGTGCAATTGAAGCAATTGTTGGTGGATACAATTTTTATCAGTCCAAATTCAACCGTGCTTTACAAGGCTGGCGTCAACCCGGTTCGACAATTAAACCCTTTGTTTATGCATTGGCACTTGAACGTGGTATGACCCCCTATAGCATGGTCAATGACAGTCCGATCACCATTGGCAAATGGTCACCAAAAAATTCCGATGGTCGTTATCTTGGCATAATTCCATTACGTCGTGCCTTGTATTTATCGCGAAATACGGTATCGGTTCGCCTGCTGCAAACGGTGGGCATCGAGCGTACCCGACAATTACTGATGGATTTTGGTTTGCATGAAAATCAGATCCCGCGAAATTACACGATTGCCTTAGGTACACCACAAGTTCTTCCTATTCAAATGGCTACAGGCTATGCCACTTTCGCCAATGGCGGTTACCGCATTCAGCCACATTTTATTGACCGTATTGAAGATGCCTATGGCAAAGTGATTTATCAAAGCAATCCGGAATATGCGTGTATTTCCTGCATCAATCAAAATGATGAAGAAACTGCATCTGCAGAACCCGTGACCCCTGATGATGAAGTGATTAATGTCACCAATCAGACGCTGCCAGAAGAAAAACAGCTGGCCCAACTTGAGCTGGATGAAACGAAGAGCCAGTACCGTCAGGCACAGCGTATCTTGAAATCAAGCTCGGCATATGACATGGCCAATATTCTGCGTGATGTGATTCAGCATGGTACCGGACGTGCCGCACTCAGAATTGGCCGTGATGATATTGGCGGTAAAACAGGAACCACCAATGATGCCAAAGATGCCTGGTTTGCAGGGTTTAATGGCAAACTGGTGACTGTAGCATGGGTTGGTTTTGACCAACCAACTACACTAGGCCGTCGGGAATACGGTGGTGTTGCTGCCTTGCCAATCTGGACCAACTTTATGGGCAATGCCTTAAAAGGTACACCCGCAGCCTGGGTACATTTTGACAAAAATGCCAAAGCACCAGCCAATCGTAACCAGACGATTACTATAGGTGAACCCGTCCAGACAGATCGCTCCTCTCCACCTTTGGCTCGTCCATTGTACCGTCCGGCACCTGCTGCCCCAGTGCGCGCACCGGAAAGCGACTTTGACGACTTGCCCGGAGAAGAAATCCTGGTTCCGGATAATGCAAATCCTCCAGATATGCAAAAACAAAACAGCAAACCGGATGCGCTGGATAATCTGATTGATGTATTTCATTGACATCTTCCCCTAGCTAAAGCAAGGGGATTCCTACTGCTAGACGCTTATGCCCAAGCGCAAGAATGTTTAGGGCGGAATTTAAATCCCGATCGTGGTGTGTACCGCACACCATACAATCCCATTCTCTTATTCGCAAATCTGCTCTACCTTTCGGGCTGCTGTGAGATATTTCACCACAACTCGAACAAATTTGGGTGGTATAGGCTTCGTTTACTTCTTCAAACAATACCCCTGCGTTCTCGCATTTATACTTGAGCATTATTTTAAGTGCTGAAAATCCTGTATCTAAAACAAACTTTGCCATCTTAGTTTTTACAAGCTTATTCGCACTTAGATTACCTACAACAATCAGTGCATTTTCCCTTACAAGCATAGTGCTTGCTTTGTGCAAATAATCTTTACGACTATTTGCAATCTTGGCGTGTAACGCACGTACACGTTTTTTATTCTTTGCTCGTTGAGCAATTCCTAACTTATGCTCATATTGACGATAGAATTTGGGATTTGAAATTATCGTACCATCGGAACACGTTGCAATAGCCTTTAAGCCAAGATCAATGCCAATTGCTTTGGTTGCTGTCGACTTGACTTGCTTAGGTGAATTCACCACTAGACATACATACCAACGCCCACGACTATCCTCAATGAATGAACCTGTCTTAACGCTGTATTGGCTTAAACCGTAACTATCCCACACCTTGAACTGATGCTTGCCGTATTGTACATAGCCATCAGCATACTTGATAGCAACATTCTTGAAGGGTATCCATCCAAGCGATCTTCTTGCTGATTTCTTGTTGCTGACACGCCATTTCAGTTTTGTTTTTTTAAACTGTTTCCTTCGTGTGACCAATTCTTCAGTAATAGCCTGAATAGTTTGGCTATGAAGCCCACATTCTTTTGATGTGCCTTTAGTGTACTTGGCAATATCGTAAGCAGTTAGAAATTCACCTTTTCTTTTAAGGTGCTTGAAACTTAAATCATTCACATAATTCCAGACAAAATTCACTTCGGATGCCAATTGGTCTAGCACCTCAGAATGTTTATCCTTGATACGCAATTTAAGTGTCTTCATGTGCTTATATTAATATTTTGATGGTCTTAAAAAAACCATCAAACAAACTTGAACGACATTTCATGTCGTGTCGCTTATATCCTCGGACTACCCCCGAGATTTTACGCTCCAATGGATAAAAAAACGCCCTCATTTGAGGGAGTTTTTTTATGGAGCTTATTTCTTTTTAAATAAATAAATCTGAAATTGGGCCTTTAACTCAAACTGATCTTTCTGCTCTAACACCTGACGTCGCTCTGGCTTGGCTTTATAGGCATAAGGCGTCATCGCAATCAGATGCTTTAAATCCGCTTGTGACAAGGTAAGGGGGGCATCGACCACACTTTCCTCCACCAGCTCAAAAGCATCTTGCAGCTGAGTGACAAATTTATGCGGTTCATGTGGATTCACTTCTTCAAAAAGTGCCTCACGCATGGCATATAAATGCTCTTTCGCCGGGGTCACCACCATTAGACAGGCATGCGGTTTCAGTACCCTTAATATTTCCTGTTTCGGAATCGGACTAAACAAGCTGGTGCACAAATCAATTGAAGCATCCAGTACCGGCAAGGTGGCTCCGGTTCCCACCACCCAGGTCACATTTTTATTGAGCTTGGCTGCAACCTGAACAGCATTTTTAGCAATATCCACACCGACACATTGCAGTACTTCCGCCTGCATAGCACTGGTGTAATAACCTTCACCACAACCAATATCCAGCAGATTTTCAATGCGTAATTCACGAATTTTTTCAACCACTGCCTGCTGTAAAGGCGCATAGAAACCGGCACTTAAAAATGCACGACGTGCCTGTACCGACTCAGGTGTATCACCCGGATTCTTACTGTGCTTATGCTGCACTACATGCAGGTTCACATAGCCCTGTTTAGCCACGTCATAACTGTGATTATTCACACAGTGCCATGTTTTTCCGGCCAGTTTTAATGCTTCATGACAGACAGGACACATCAGCAGATTCATATTTTTCTCCAATGCCTGAAATCAGGCGATAAAAAAGCCGGCAGATGTGGGAGCAAATGCCAGCTTTTTTCGAATATTTGCTTAACGCAATTTTAAGGTCATTAAGCCCAAGACTACCAGCATAATCGTAATAATCCAGAAACGAATCACCACCTGGGTTTCACGCCAGCCTTTTTTCTCATAATGGTGATGCAACGGCGCCATCAGGAATACACGCTTGTTACGCATCCGTAGCGAGCCAATTTGCAGGAACACCGAAATGGCTTCTACTACAAAGACCCCGCCCATAATCGCAAACACGATTTCCTGACGAACCATCACAGCAATCGTACCCAGCATTGCGCCTAATGAGAGTGCGCCAACATCGCCCATAAATACTTGCGCAGGATGTGCGTTATACCATAGGAAAGCCAAACCGGCACCAATCATAGCTGCACAAATCACCACCAGTTCAGAAGAATATTTTACATAAGGGATATGCAGATAATTGGCAAAGCGGACATCTCCGGCCAGATAGGCAAATACCCCCAAACCGGCAGCAACCAGAACAATCGGCATAATCGCCAGACCATCCAGACCATCAGTCAGGTTCACCGCATTAGATGCACCGTTAATCACCAGATAGGTAAAGATAATGAAACCAATCCCTAAAGGAATAGCGGATAATGGAATGGTCAGATTTTTAAAGAAAGGAATCAACAGATCCAGCATATTGCTGGTATGTACAGGATTGGCCTGCTGGGTCGCAATCACATACAGGGCAATACCGGCACCTAAAGAAGCCACTGAAGTCCAGAAGAATTTTTTTCGTGCAGGCAGACCGGCATTGTCTTTATAACGTACCTTGATCCAGTCATCTGCCCAGCCGACAGCACCAAAAATCACCATCACGCCAAGTACAATCCAGACATAAGGATTAGATAAATCTGCCCATAACAGGGTTGAAATACCAATCGACAGCAGGACCAGAATCCCGCCCATGGTTGGGGTTCCCATTTTTTTGGCATGATTTTCAGGAGCAAAAGAACTTACCGCCTGCCCGTATTTTAAAGCCTGGAGCTTACGGATCATCACCGGACCCAAAACCAGTCCAATGGTCAATGCGGTTAAAACACTGAGCAAAGCACGTAAAGTTAAATAACGAACCACCTGAAACGTGCTGTCAAAGCCCGCCAAATGTTCAAATAGCCATAACAGCATTTAGAGTTTCTCCATCAAATCAGCCATCAATGTTTCCATGTGGGTATAACGAGAACCTTTAAACAGGAAACTCATGGATTGAGGTTGATGCGTTTCAATTAAACTAAGTAAGAAAGGAAGGGCTTGTGCCTGGGTCAAGAAGGCCTGCAGTTTTTTGCCATACTGGGTACTGCGTGCCCCTTCTTGGGTAGCCGGAGCAAATTCACCCACGGCAACCACGAAGTGAACTCCCGGTACCGAAACCAGGTCACGCCCCAGCATATAGTGTTGCTGTGCTGCACTTGCGCCTAATTCACCAATATCACCAATCACCATTACTTTGACGCCTTCCTGCTGCGCCAGCACTTCGGTTGCAGCACGCATGGACGTCGGATTGGCATTGTACGTATCATCAATAAACAAATGCTTTGCGGTATGAATAAAGTTCAAACGACCTTTCGCGCTTTTCGCCTGCTCCAAACCGGTCACAATATCATCCAGCGTAACACCAATCGCCAAGGCAAAAGCAGCGGCGGCAGTAGCATTCTGTACGTTGTGTTCACCGGCAAATGGCAGATTGATCTGGCGCACACCTTGCGGGGTATTTAACGTAAAGCGGGAAGATTGTGCTTGCAACTCGATGTCTGTTGCATATACATCACCACCTTGACCAAAACTCAATACCTTCTCAGTTTGCACTGCTTGGCGAATCATATCGGCAAAATCATCTGCCGCAGGAACAATTGAGGTGCCTGCTTTATCAATATGACGATAAATTTCCGATTTTGCCCGACAGATACCATCGCGTCCGCCAAACTCACCTAAATGTGCAGTACCAATATTGATAATCCCGGCGACATACGGTTGCACCAAATTTGAGGTGTAATCAATTTCACCTTGATGGCTGGCACCCAATTCCATCACGGCATACTGGTGTTCAGCACGTAACTCAAGCAGCATCATCGGCACACCCAAATCGTTATTCAGATTGCCGCGGGTAATTAAGGTCGGTGCCAGACGTGACAAGATACTGCCGAGCATTTCCTTGGTGGTGGTTTTACCACTACTGCCAGTTAGGGCAATCACTTTCAATTGTGAATTTTGCGCACGGCGATAAGCCCCTAGATATCCCAATGCCACACGGGTATCGGCAACCACAAGCTGACAGATATCAGCATCCACCGGATGGCTAACAATTGCGATTTCACAGCCCTTAGCCGCCACTTGGGCAACAAAATCATGCGCATCAAAACGTTCACCTTGCAGGGCAAGAAAAGCATCGCCTTTTTCCGCAAAGCGTGAATCGGTCAAAATCCGTTTGATTGCGCCTTGAGGCACTTTCTCATTCAACCAGTAACCCTGGGTAGCTTCAGCAAGCTGTACGGCTGTCCACGGTTCTAAAGGTACTGTACTGGTAGTTGATGTATGCATGATGGTTTCCTATTGCGCAGGATAAGCTGAATCTGGTGAGTGATGCTGTGCATCAATGGCCGCCTGCACTTCAACCACATCATCGAACCAATGACGTACGCCATCAATTTCCTGATAGTTTTCATGCCCCTTACCGGCAATAATCACGATATCACCTGCCTGAGCCTGTTTCACTGCAAATTTGATCGCTTCACGGCGGTCATGAATTTCATGTACTTGATGCTTTGAAAAATCAATACCTGCTTTCATGTCGGCAAAAATCTGTTCCGGGTCTTCGGTGCGCGGATTATCTGAAGTGATCAGCGCAACATTGGCATGGTCCAGGGCAGCTTGAGTCATTAGCGGGCGCTTGCCACGGTCACGGTCGCCACCACAGCCAAAGACTGCCCATAAATTTTTCGCTACATGGCGTTTTAAGGTGGTCAGCACCTGAATCAGGGCATCTGGCGTATGGGCATAATCCACTACAAACAGACGCTCGCCATCACGGATCACCTGCATACGACCCGGCGCACCTTTCAGTTGTGCTGCAACTGCAATCAAATCGGTCAGCTTAAAGCCAGCCTGCTGTGCAGCAATCAGACTCGCTACAAGATTTTCTACGTTAAAATGACCCAGCAATGGGCTATTTACTTCAAATTCACCATCCGCAGTGATCAGTTTAAAGCATGCACCGTTTAAACTATATTGAATATTTTCAACCCGATAATCAGCTGTCTGAGTGGTCGAGTAAGTAAGGATTTTCGGTTGAGCAGTATTTGATTGGGCAGCGTCAATCATGACCTGTGCATGCTCATCATCAATGTTGATAATGGCTACTTTCAAAGTCAAAAATTTGAATAATCGCGACTTGGCTTCAGCATAAGCTTCAAGCGTTCCGTGATAATCCAGATGATCGCGACTCAAGTTACTATATGCCGCAATTTCGATATCGCAGCCATTTAAACGCCCCTGTTCCAGACCATGCGAGCTGGCTTCAATCGCTGCAAATTCAGCACCGGCCTGCGCATATTCATGTAAGGCATTTTGCAGCTGCAAAGCATCCAGCGTAGTATGCGTAGAGGCTTCCAGATTCGGTAAAATACCGTTACCGGTGGTTCCCATCACGGCACATTTCTTGCCTTGCAACATCAGCAGTTCAGCAATTAAACGCGAGATGGTGGTTTTACCGTTGGTTCCTGTCACTGCAATAATGCGCGCGGCATTTACAGCTTGGGTCGCTTGTAAATACTGTTTTTGCCACTGTCCCATCAAATGACGGACATTCGCTACCACTATACTATTTTCCAGACCTAAATCTGTTTCGCTGACCACAGCCAGAGCCCCCCTTGCCAAAGCCGATTGGGCAAACTGCAAGGTTTTTTCAGGCTGAGAAAAACTAGTCAGGGCAATAAAAATTTGCCCTGCGTCAACTTTACGACTATCTAAACTAAAGCCAGTGAATGGCTTGCTCATCCATCCAGCGGTTTTCTCAGTATGGTAGATATCTTGAAATGTAATCGACATTCATCACCTGTTACTGGATTTTGGGAGTATCTAAAGGTTTATCTAAAGGCACATTCATCAAACGTAAGGATTCTTGCATCACACGTGCAAATACCGGTGCTGCCACCAGACCGCCGTAATATTGTCCTTTCGGGTTTTCCACCACAATGACCATCGCCAAACGCGGATCACTGACCGGCGCCATACCGGCAAACAGCGCACGGTACTCACTATCTGAATAACCTTTACGGTCTGCACGTAATTTATGCGCAGTACCGGTCTTACCCGCCACACGATAACCTGGAATATTCGCCTGTTGTGCTGTACCACCCGGCAAGGTCACAGTTTCCATCATCAACAGCACCTGATCGGCAATTTTTGCATCAATAATCTGTTCGCCTTTCGGTGGTTGTTCTAATTTATATAAGCTTAAAGGGACTTTGACCCCTTTATTGGCAATCATGGCATAAGCATCGGCAATTTGCAGCACGGTCGCATTCAGGCCATAGCCATAGGCCATGGTACCTACTTCAGAGACATTCCATTTGCTTGGCGGCAAAATCAGACCCGCACTTTCACCCGGGAATTTCACCGCAGAACGCTGTCCCAAACCTACTCGTTTATAGAAAGTTGGTAAGGTTGCATAAGGCAGTGACAAGGCAATTTTTGCCACCCCAACGTTGGATGATTTCTGGATAATGCCGCCTAGGGTCAGTGCGCCATAGTTATGCGTATCACGGATGGTATGGTTACCAATACGCATACTGCCCGGCGAAGTATTGACGACAGAGTTCGCGGTATATTTGCCACTTTCCAGCGCCATCGCCACCGTCAGCGGTTTCATGGTAGAACCCGGCTCGAATGAGTCCACGGCACCACGGTTACGCATGGCATCTTTATTGGCCAGACTCTTTTTGTCATTCGGGTTATAAGAGGGCCAGCTGGTCATGGCCAGAATTTCACCGGTTTTGACATCTACCGCAATCGCGGTTGCAGAGCGGGCATTATTGGCCACACCGGCAGCAGTTAACTCACGATACATAATATATTGCAGCCGTGAATCGATACTTAAGGTGATATTCTCTCCAGCTTCGACTTCCTTGATAATTTCAGGATCTTTAAAACGGTTGCCTTTTTTATCACGCACAATCTGCTGTTCGCCATCATGACCAGATAAAGTCTTATTCAGCTGCATCTCTAGGCCTTCAATCCCCACGCCTTCACTATTGGTTAAACCAATAATCTGGGCATTGGGCTGCGGCTGCGGATAGTAACGTTTATAGTTTTTCTCGGTATAAACCCCCTGGAACTCACGCTTGGCAATCAGTTCCGCCTGCTGGGGTGGAATTTCTTTTTGCAGCACCAGATAACGTGAACGAGGTTTGTCGTTCATTTTCTTTTTCAGCTCGGCACGGTCGATGCCCACTGCATCAGCAAGCTCATCCAGATTGAGGTTTTTATCGGGTAACTGGCGTTTCAGTTTGCGATTATGGGGATCTTTGGCCAGTTCAGCAGTAATCTCGTCAAACTGTTTTTTGGTTTCAAAATAGTCACGCGGATCAATCACCACCTTCATCACTGGCGTACTGATAGCCAGAGGTACACCATGACGGTCATAGATGACGCCACGCATCGCCTTGATTTTTTCAGTTCTTAAAATATTGGCATTAGCCTTGTTTTGCAAAAAGTCCTTATTGATCACCTGCACATAAAATGCACGACTCACCAAGGCCAGAAAGCAGAGTAAAACCACGCTCCACATCAAATAAAAACGCCACATGTCTACACTGAGGGCATTTTTCTCACTAATCGGCTGCTGCTTTTTGCGTGTTGCCTGTGTTGTTCTCTTGTCCACCATAATTACAGCTAGCCCTATTTTTTATCTTCTGAAGTCATTGGTAAAGCAATTACAACCGTCTGTGCTGCAGGAGGCGAATACATGCGCAATTGCGTTACCGCACGCGTGCCGATTTGCGCCGTCGCACCAAAAGTTTGTTGTTCAATCAGCAAACGGCCCCACTCTGCATTTAGATCATCCCTTTCCCGCATAAAAGAACTGAGTTCGCGGTAGTCATGACGATATTCAAACACTTGAAATACCACCATGATTGCACTAACAAAGACCAACAGTAGCAAAACGATATAACTGATGAATTTTTTCATCGGTTTTTTGTCGGTTTTCTTTTCAACAACTTCAGTTTTCATTATTCGCCTTTTGAAGCTAAGCGCTCTGCAACTCTAAGCCATGCACTACGAGAACGAGGGTTGGCCTTCACCTCTTCTTCACTGGCACGGACTCGGGAAATTTTCTTTAAACGACGGGTATCTTCCCGCTTTTGTGGTAATCCCCAACTGGTATCTTCCGCTAAAGTCGATTCTTTTTGAATAAATTGTTTAATTAAACGGTCTTCCAGGGAATGGAAACTGATCACCGCCAAACGTCCCTCGGGTTTTAAAACTGCCACAGCCTGTGGCAAGAAAGCTTCAATATCATCTAATTCTTTATTAATGGCAATACGGATAGCCTGAAAAGTTCGGGTTGCCGCATGTTTATTTTTTTCCCATTTCGGATGGGCAACCTTTACGATCTCTGCCAGTTGAGCCGTGGTTTCAATATAGCCTGCCGCTTTAATAACTTTGGCAATACGGCGACTATAACGTTCTTCACCATACTGGAAAATGATATTCGCCAGGGCTTCTTCTTCAATATCCACCAGCCACTCGGCCGCCGTTGGACCTTGTGAATTATCCATACGCATATCGAGTGGACCATCTTTCATAAAACTAAAGCCACGTTCCGCCTGATCGAGTTGTGGAGATGACACGCCTAAATCTGCCATCACACCATCAACCTGGTCGATACCTAATGCTTCCAGCTCCTGCTTTAAATTGGCAAAGCTAGCATGAATAATCTTGAAACGTGAATCTTCCTGTTCCAAGAGTGCCGCTGTTTGCAAAGCTTGCGGATCTTTATCAAAGGCATAAACCCGTGCATTTTCATCTAACTTAGACAGCAATAAACGGGTATGACCGCCGCGACCGAAAGTCCCATCGACATAAATTCCTGTATTGCGATCTGCCAACAAGGCATCAACAGTTTCGTGAAGTAATACAGAAATATGCGACATAAGAGTTCAATCAATACTAGGAAAAATGTAACTGCACATTATTACCTTGTTTTAACAAAGCTCCAAACGACTTTTTGTAGGGAAATATTACTTTTCATAGAGAAAACCGTTTTTGGGGATATTGAAGCAAATTTTGTTGTAAATGCATATTATTTTAAAAACCCGATTCTTCTCTTTATTGTTTGTTAAAATCTGCCAAACTTTGCTGAACCAATAAAAATAGAGAACTGTTACTCATCTTTTTTAAATTTTGGCTTCATTCAAAATAAAAAAGCCAATCACAAAGGATTGGCTTTTTAGATCACGCAGAATTAACGTTTGCTATTATAAATCTGGTCAAAAATCGCACCATTCACAAAGTGGGTCTGTTGTGCTTTAGCCCAACCACCAAATACCTCATCAATGGTAAAGGTTTTTAGTTTAGGGAATTGCGCAGAATATTTAGCCAACACGTCAGGATTACGCGGACGGTAGTAGTATTTTGCTGCCATTTCCTGACCCAATGGTGAGTACAAGTAATTGATATAACCTTTGGCTAACCACTTGTTACCATCTTTCTCTACATTTTTATCTACGATTGCAACTGATGGTTCAGTTAAAATAGACATGGACGGATAGACAATTTCAAACTTGTTTTTGCCCAAAGTTTTTTGCGTCACCAAGGCTTCATTTTCCCAGGTCAATAACACATCGCCAATACCACGTTCCGCGAAAGTCGTCATTGAAGCACGTGCAGCCGAGTCCATCACTTTAACGTTGTGGTACATTTTACCGACGAAGTCTTTGGCTTTGGCCTCATTACCCCCCGGTTGTTTCAGTGCATATCCCCAAGCCGACAAGTATACCCAACGCGGTAAACCGCCTGTTTTCGGGTTCGGAGTAATAATCTGTACGCCTGGTTTCGTTAAGTCAGACCAGTCTTTAATATGCTTTGGATTACCTTTACGCACCATAAACACGATGGTGGAAGTATAAGGCGCAGAGTTATGCGGAAACTCTTTTTGCCAACCCCGTTGAATCTGGCCGGACTTGACGATTTCTTCAATATCATTGGCAAGAGCCAGAGTCACCACATCGCCTTTTAGTCCATCCACAACGGAACGTGCCTGTTTACCTGAACCACCATGCGACTGTTTAAAATTGACAGTACGGCCGGTACGTTCTTTCCAGTAAGCACCAAAAGACTTGTTAAATTCTTCATAAAATTCACGCGTTGCATCATAAGATACATTTAGAAATTCACGTTCTGCCGCCTGAGCAGAAGTTGCAGTAAAAGCCATGCCGGTAGCAAGCAATACTGCACTGAATAAGGCTTTAAATTGAGTTTTCATGGCATACAGATCAATTATCTTCATTAATGCTAACTATATGAAATAAAGTCATAATCCGCAATTCATCAAACTTAGACATAACCGATTAAGATAAAAGGTTTTTCTACTTAATCTGCTGTTTTAGATAGAAAAATGACGAGAACATTATACTTATTCAAGATATATAGATTTTTATGGATTGGATATGAAAAAAACGGATAATAATTTATCCGTTTTGACTTTTTTATCGAAAATCTGCCTTAATTCTTTTCACTATAAATTTGATCAAAAATGGCCCCATTCACAAAATGGGTTTTCTGTGCTTTGGCCCATCCGCCAAACACATCCCCAATGGTAAACAGTTTGATTTTGGGAAATTGTGCCGCATATTTCGCTGCCGCTTGGGAATTGCGCGGACGAAAGAAATGCTGGGCTGCCAGCTCCTGCCCTTTTGGCGAATATAAATAGTTGAGATAACCTTTAGCCAAATTACGGTTGCCATCCTTATCGACATTTTTATCGACAATCGCCACCGATGGCTCAGCCAGAATTGAAATGGAGGGATAAACAATCTGATACTTGTCTTTGCCCAAGCCTTGAGTCGCCAGCAGGGCCTCATTTTCCCAAGACAGCAGCACATCGCCAATACCACGTTCTGCAAAAGTGGTTAAAGAGCCACGTGCGCCAGAATCCAGTACTTTGACATTGCCATACAGTTTTTTCACCAGTTCCCGTGCTTTAACATTATTTCCACCCGGCTGTTTTAATGCATAGCCCCATGCAGACAGGTAAATCCAGCGTGGTGCACCGCCGGTTTTCGGATTTGGCGTAATAATTTCCACACCCGGCTTGGTTAAATCGTTCCAGTCTTTAATATTTTTGGGATTACCCTTGCGAACCAGAAAAACCACAGTCGAGGTATACGGTGCAGAATTGTTCGGAAACTGCTTTTGCCAGTTTTTATGGATCAGGCCTGCCTTTACAATTTCATCAATATCGTTGGCTAGAGCAAGGGTCACGACATCAGCCTGCAAACCATCAATCACGGAACGTGCCTGTTTACCTGAACCGCCATGAGATTGCTTGAAATTAATGTCCTGTCCGGTACGTTGTTTCCAATACGCACCAAAGGCCTGATTATATTCCTGATAAAACTCACGGGTCGGATCATAAGACACATTCAGGAAATCTTTCGCGGCAAAACTCTGTGTCCCTATTCCCCCAAGCAATACCAAAAGAGCAGAGGCGATTATTTTTTTCATGTGTAACACTCTTATTTAACTTTTATTTAACAATGAGGACACTATATAAATCATAAATATTTTTAACAATCATAAACTTATAATATCTTATTGATTAAAAATCGGTTTTAAAGATATCCATAAAAATGCTTTGAAATGCACTTTTAGTACTAAAAAATATCAGCATAAATTTACAGCTTGTTGTTTTTCCTGATTCTTCATGGTGTCTCCATATTTTTTTGATACAAAGAGCACAATATTTACAGGTATTTATTATTTTGTAAAAAAGTGTGAGCTAGTTCTACTTTTGTATTTTTTTGTATGGTTAAATGGTACTCGCTCATCGGATTAAAACAATATATAAAATTCCAGCACCGGAAAAAAAGGGGGATGTGGAAATGAGATATACAGCAATTATACAAGCGCTTAGCTTAAGTTTAACTTTAGGGTTTATGGCTCAGCTGGGACATGCAGCGGCAATCAAAGGTAGCGAAGCCAAAGTAACTTTAGGTCCTGAAAAGTCTTCATTGATTGAAAAGGCCCTGCAACAACAAAAGCAAGGTGGAAATACTTTACGTGCCGATAACGATTTAAAGATGTTGACCGAAATTAAAGTCGCACCAACTCAAAGCTTCTTTGCTGCTCAAAACCAGAAATTCAGCCGTTTTGTGCAAGCACTGTTCCCTCAAAGCAGCTCTTAACTCAACAGCGAACTTATTCCCCTTTAGAAGTTCCTATCTAGCCTAATCATTTCAATGTTGAATTTAACATTAAGTGATTAGGCTTTTTCGTTATAATAGCCTTCATTCACATTCTGAAAAATATTGGTTATGACTGTTCGTACTCGTATTGCGCCTTCTCCTACTGGCTTTCCACACGTAGGCACTGCTTATATTGCCTTGTTTAACTTATGTTTTGCTAAACAGCATGGCGGTGAATTTATTCTTCGTATTGAAGATACCGACCAACTGCGCTCAACCCCTGAATCCGAAAAAATGATTTTAGATTCATTACGCTGGTTAGGCTTAAATTGGTCAGAGGGGCCAGATGTGGGCGGTCCACATGCACCGTACCGTCAATCCGAACGTATGGGCATCTATAAACAATATGCCTTGGAACTGGTAGAAAAAGGTCATGCTTTCTACTGCTTCGCAACACCAGAAGAACTGGATCAAATGCGTGCTGAACAGCAGGCGCGTGGCGAAACACCACGTTATGATGGTCGTGGTTTAAAGCTGTCGGCAGAGGAAGTGCAGCGTCGCCTTGTCGCAGGTGAGCCCCACGTGATTCGTATGAAAGTACCTGAAGAAGGCATTTGTAAAGTCAATGACTTACTGCGTGGGGAAGTTGAAATTCCTTGGGCTCAAGTCGACATGCAAGTTTTGCTCAAAACCGATGGTTTACCGACTTACCATCTTGCCAATGTGGTTGATGACCATCTGATGCAAATCACTCACGTTTTCCGTGGTGAGGAATGGTTACCATCGGCACCAAAACATCAGTTGCTCTACCAATACTTTGGCTGGGAAATGCCAGTACTGGGTCATATGCCATTACTTCGCAACCCGGACAAATCAAAACTGTCTAAGCGTAAAAACCCGACCTCTATCAATTACTACAAAGACATCGGTGTGTTACCTGAAGCCTTGTTGAACTATTTAGGTCGTATGGGCTGGTCAATGCCAGATGAACGTGAAAAGTTCACTTTGGCAGAAATGATTGAGCATTTCGACATTAAGCGTGTATCCCTCGGCGGTCCGATCTTTGATGTGGAAAAACTCAACTGGCTCAACGGTCAATGGATTAAAGCGCTCTCGCCTGCCGAGCTGTTAAATACTTTATTAGCATGGAAATCTGACCGCAATACCCTGGAATACATTGCTGCTGCCATTCAGCCGCGTATCAACCTGCTTTCTGAAGCAGTGAACTGGGCTGGTTTCTATTTCAACCAGTTCCCAAGCATCAGCAAAGAACAGTTTGAAAGCAAGAAATTGTCTGAAGAACAGGTTCGTCAAAGCTTGCAGTTTGCCATTTGGCGTCTGGAAAGCCTGTTCACCTGGAATAACGACACGGTGAGTCAAACATTAATGGACTTGGCCAACCAGATGGAAATTAAGCTGCGTGACTTTATGCCCACCTTCTTTATTGCCATTGCCGGTTCAACCAGTTCAACCCCAGTCATGCAATCGATGGTGACGATTGGGCCTGACTTAACTTTCGCGCGTTTACGTCATGCCCTGGAAATTGTTGGCGGACCGAGTAAAAAAGAAGCAAAAATCTGGGAAAAACTCAATGAAAGCTTAAAATTGCCGAAAAATAATGCAGTTGATGAAGCATAATTGATTTTATAGTTGACGTGTGAGCGCAATACCCCTAATATTGCGCTCACACAAACTGGGGTCATAGCTCAGTTGGTAGAGCGCTACAATGGCATTGTAGAGGTCAGGAGTTCGATCCTCCTTGACTCCACCAAGTTCCACCTTTTTTTGTGTTGCCTCAATTGTCCCTATCGTCTAGAGGCCTAGGACATCGCCCTTTCACGGCGGTAACCGGGGTTCGAATCCCCGTAGGGACGCCATATTCAAGATCATCATAATATGGTTATGCTGATCTGATAAAAAACCCAAGCATTGCGACTTGGGTTTTTTATTGTCTCAATCTTTTATCAAATTTTATTTGCGCTGTTTTTGCTTTCTGTGTCATTCCGATTAAAATAAGCGATAAATTAAAATGATGGAGTTGTAATGCAATACCGTTGCCCAAAATGCCAAAGCCCTAAAATTATGCCTGTCGCTCAAGCCGGTAGCCCTGCAGTACGACCTGTAGTTCCTAAAAGCCTGGTCTTTCTTATTCCCGCAGTATTTATCTTATTACTGCTGGTTTTAATTAGTATTGCGATGTGGATTTTTGGCGATGGTGCAGGCTCTACCCTACAAACTGCAACCGTAGTGGCCTTTATAATCTGCGTTATCGCCGGTTTCCTGTTTTACCGTGACCTGCCAGATTTTAAAATTTCCATGCAAGGCTTTATGCAATCGCAAAAGAAATGGAAATGCCGTGAATGTAATCACGAATGGGAAATCTAAAATAGATTCGATTTCACATCGGTTTCAGTGCTGATGTGAATCTTCCTGATGAGGTAAATGTTCTTCGTGATCATCATGGCGATGACAGGATGAATGCACTCCACATTCATAATCTTCAATCTGTAGCGTGATTTCCCGAATACCATGCTGATGCTGCAACATCTCCAAAGCTTGCTGATATAACAGCGTGCGATCTGCCTGAGGCGCATAAAGATGTACCGTCAGATGGACATTTCTGGAACTAATGGCCCACACCTTCAGTTGATGGATATTCTCCACATCCTTTAACGCCAAAAGGTCATTACGCAACTGTTCAATATCAATTTCTTCCGGAACTCCTTCCAGCAGAATGTTGATACTTTGTTTGAGTAAAATCCAGGTTCTTGGCAATACCCAGAGACCGATCAGCACCGCAATTAGGGTATCTATCCACATCCAGCCAGTGAAATAGATGATTGCTGCGCCCATAATCACACCGATCGAACCCACAGCATCACTTAAAACTTCCAGATAAGCCCCTTTTACATTCAGGCTTTCTGTAGCACTGGAAAATAAAATCCGCATAGAAATCAGGTTGATCATTAAGCCAATCACCGCAACTACCAGCATGCCCAGACTTTGAATTTCAGGTGGATGGCTAAAACGCTGATAAGCTTCAAAAAGAATGTACATCGCTACAACAAACAGCATCGAGGCATTAAACAGGGCGGCCAGGATTTCAAAACGCTGATAGCCAAAAGTTCTTTTATCATCTGCCGGCATTCTGCCGATTTTGATCGCCACCAAGGCAATCGCCAGGGCTGCCGCATCGGTAAACATATGGGCAGCATCAGAAAGCAGGGCCAGACTTTGAGTGATAAAACCTGCAATGACTTCAATAATAAGAAAAATGCTGGTGAGCGCCAGGGCAAAGGTCAGCTTTTTGGCATTTGCTTCAGTCACCACTGCATGACTATGATCATGTCCATGCTGTTCAGCCATACATACTCCTTTATTACTCTATTTTTTCTGGTTTTTGTGATAGCGATTCAATTTAACAATCATACGACCATGAGGTAATAGTATGGCATTCTTACCCTAATACCATGAGCAATAAAATTAAACCTCAACACAAGAGATGTCTTTCATAAGTCCTGTCTCTCTCTTGGTTTTACCCTCATCGGCAGAACAAAGGCACTGATAAAAGAAGTTCAATAATGGCTTTTCTATAATCCAGATTAAATAAAAAATCATTTAAAAACAAAAAATTAAAATAAAAAGCACATCATTGTTTTCAAATAAAAATTAACTTACAAATAAAAGAGATTTAATTTCTTAAAAACCTATATATATTAAGAATATTGGATAAAAATCATTTAATCCAGATGATAAGGAGCTGAATATGATCCTGCATAAAATAGAACAGATCGTTTACGCTTGGTTACCTTTATTCGACTCAACAAGACAAGGAAGACAAAATGCCCTTTCCGAAGTGCAGGCAGAATATGCACAAGGGCAATATTACGAAAAATTAGCGCTTGAACATCATCAGACCTTTGAACGCCTGCATGCCTATCAACCCACATCAGAAAACAATCCTGCCATTCAGGATAAACGCAATGCAGTCTGGAACTTTTTAAGTGCGGCATTAAAAGGTCATCGTGATTCTCAGTATAAACTGGGCCTGTGTTATTTGAATGGTGAATTGGGTCTAGATAAAAATTATACCCATGCTCAGGAATGGCTCGAAAAAGCCGCCAAACAAGGTCACCCGGAAGCAATAAAGACTTTAATGTATAGTTATTCGCAAATTGCATTTTAATCAAAAAAACCAGCCCGAAGGCTGGTTTTTTTCATATCAAAATCGGGAATTAAGCACCGATTTTACGATATTTTTGACGACGTGTTGCCAGGTCATCACCATCGCGCTTACGGCGATATTCCTCAAACTCGGTATAGTTACCAGTGAAGAACTCTGGTGTTTCATTTTCAAATGACAAGATGTGCGTTGCAATACGGTCCAGGAACCAACGGTCATGCGAGATCACCATCACAGTACCTGGGAATACTAAAATTGCATCCTCTAGTGCACGTAATGTTTCGATATCCAAGTCGTTCGATGGTTCATCGAGTAAGATTACGTTAGCGCCCATTTGCAGGATTTTCGCCAGTTGTAAACGGTTACGCTCACCACCTGACAATTGACCTACGCGTTTTTGCTGATCTTGGCCTTTAAAGTTAAAGCGACCAATATACGCACGTGATGCGATTTCGTAATCACCAATCTTCAAGACATCCAGACCGCCAGAAACTTCTTCCCAAACAGTTTTGTTGTCGTCCAAGGTGTCACGGATCTGACCCACGTAAGCGACTTTAACTGACTCACCCAGGGTTACTGTACCTGTATCTGGTTGCATTTCGCCAGTCATCATACGGAATAACGTTGTTTTACCTGCACCGTTCTCACCGACAATACCGACAATAGCCGCAGGTGGAACAACAAATGATAAGTCTTTATAAAGGGTACGATCACCAAATGATTTGCTGATGCCTTCAACTTCTATCACCTTGTTACCTAAGCGTGGGCCAGGTGGAATATAGATTTCTGAAGTTTCGTTACGTTGTTGGAACTCACGTGAGTTAAGCTCTTCAAAACGCTCCATACGTGCTTTGTTTTTCTTTTGCTGACCTTTGGCATTTGAACGAACCCATTCAAGTTCTTTTTTCAATGCTTTAGCAAAAGATTCTTCTTGCTTCTGTTCTTGCTCTAGACGCGCATTCTTTTGCTCTAACCAAGAAGAGTAATTCCCTTGGTAAGGAATACCCATGCCACGGTCAAGTTCAAGAATCCACTCAGCAACGTTATCCAGGAAGTAACGGTCGTGCGTAATTGCAACAATCGTACCCGGGAAGTCTTTCAAGAAACGTTCTAACCAAGACACAGATGATGCATCCAAATGGTTCGTCGGTTCATCTAGAAGCAACATATCTGGCTTAGAAAGCAATAAACGGCAAAGTGCTACACGACGGCGCTCACCACCAGACAACTTGGATACATCTGCATCCCAAGCTGGAAGGTTAAGGGCTGCTGCAGCTTGGTCCATCTGGTTTGCTAGGTTATGTGCATCCCAGGCATGGATAATTGCTTCAAGCTTTTCCTGCTCTTTTGCAAGTGCGTCAAAATCTGCATCTTCTGCTGCATATTCAGCAAATACTTCGTCCAGACGTGCTAAAGCATCAAGCGGTTCACGTAAACCATCTTCAACGTTACCACGAACATCTTTATTTGGGTCAAGTGGTGGCTCTTGCTCCAGGTAGCCAATTTTGATGCCCGGTTGCGCACGCGCTTCACCTGAGAAATCTTTGTCTACGCCCGCCATAATACGAAGCAAGGTAGACTTACCTGCACCGTTTAAACCAAGTACACCAATTTTTGCACCTGGAAAGAATGATAAAGAGATGTCTTTCAGGATTTCGCGCTTAGGCGGAACCATTTTAGACACACGGTTCATCGTGTAAATATATTGGGCCACGTAGGACTCCTCTATAGAAAAAGCAACATTCGCACTCTACCCACAGCAGTATGCGAACAAATATTTGGCGGGCATTATACGATGAAAGTATAAAAAAAATAAGGCATAGCCTTCATCTTCAATAGAATGTTACAACTAATGGCGTGTTGGTTTTTTAAACACAATCGCAGATTCTCAGTTTTATTGAATTGTGACCGAATAAAACCCATAGATATAAGAAAATTAGATATTCTTTTCTAGAATACGCACTTTTATTCATATCCACAGGTGATAGACTGATGGCATAACCCACCGAAACAATTAACTCACTTAGATGATGTAAACATGACTTATAAAGATGAAACTTTAGCGATTCACGCAGGGTACAGCCCAGAACCAACCACAAAAGCGGTCGCCGTACCCATTTATCAAACCACTTCTTATGCCTTTGACAACACTCAACATGGGGCTGATCTGTTCGATTTAAAGGTTCAGGGTAATATCTATACCCGGATTATGAACCCGACAACCGCTGTCTTAGAGCAACGTCTTGCTGCACTGGAAGGCGGGATTGGCGCTTTGGCTTTGGCCTCAGGGATGTCAGCGATTACCTATGCCATTCAGACCATTGCGGAAGCCGGTGACAATATTGCGTCGGTTTCAACGCTGTATGGCGGCACATACAACCTGTTTGCTCATACTTTACCTAAACAGGGCATTGAAGTTCGATTCTTTGATTACCAAAACCCTGAAGCCTTGCGTGGTTTAATTGACGAGAAAACCAAACTGGTGTTTGTCGAATCGATCGGCAACCCACTCGGCAATATCATCGATTTGGAAGCCATCTCAAAAATTGCCCATGAATATGGTGTACCGGTGATTGTCGACAATACCGTTGCCACGCCTGCCCTGCTTAAACCTTTTGAATATGGTGCTGACATTGTCGTGCATTCACTGACCAAATATATTGGTGGTCACGGCAATTCAATCGGCGGTGCCATTGTCGATAGCGGTAAATTCCCTTGGGGCAAATATCCTGAACGTTTCAAAGTATTAAATACACCTGACCCAAGTTATCATGGGGTTAATTATGTCGAAGCCTTAGGTGCGGCTGCCTATATTGCCCGTGCGCGTGTGGTCCCTCTACGCAATACCGGTGCTGCCATTAGCCCCCTCAGTGTATTCCTGATCCTGCAAGGATTAGAAACATTGAATCTGCGAATGGAGCGTCATACTGAAAATGCACAAAAGGTCGCGGAATATTTACAGCAGCATCCGAAAGTCAAATGGGTCAATTATGCTGGTTTAAAAGATCATCCTCAGCATGCGCTGGCACAAAAATACGTGAAAGGTAAACCTTCAGCAATTCTGTCTTTTGGTGTACAAGATGGCCGTGAAGGTGGAACACGTTTTATTGATGCCCTGCAACTCTTTACCCGTCTGGTCAATATTGGCGATGCCAAAAGCCTGGCCTGCCATCCTGCCACTACCACCCATCGTCAGCTCAACGAAGAAGAACTGAAGTCTGCAGGGGTGAGTATTGATATGGTCCGTTTATCTGTCGGTATTGAACATATTGATGATTTAATTGCAGATTTGGAACAGGCATTGGCACAAGTTTAAAGCTTTTGATTAGAATGCAATTTAGCCTTCTTTCTAAACGAAAGAAGGCTACTTTTATTTGAGTATAATTTTTTGATTATTTCTCTTTGCTTTGGTTTTAATTCATGGTAAAAAATTAAATAACAGTTAAAACAATAATAGAGCAATTACTCTAATTATATTTGTAAATTCAATTACTTATTTGTAGATTTTTTCCCAACATTCGCTATTATAAATGGCTCGAGAATAGCTTAAATTCCCCAAATTTTGAGCGCTAGAATCAACTAAAAAAATAATCTAAATTTTTATTCTATTGAAACCAGGAAAATATTGTGAATTCTAAACTAGAGAAACTTTTTCAGAATCGAGTCAACGGCAAAGTTGTTTTAATTACTGGTGCATCTAGTGGTATTGGTTTAACCGCTGCACATAAACTCGCCGATGCCGGTGCACATGTTCTGTTGGTGGCTCGTACCAAAGAAACATTAGATCAAGTCAAACAAGAAATAGAAGCCAAGGGCGGCAAAGCATCTGTTTTCCCATGTGATTTAAATAACATGGAATCTATTGATGAAGTATCAAAAGAGATTTTAGCCTCTGTAGACCATATTGATATCCTGATCAACAATGCAGGACGCTCAATTCGTCGTGCAGTTCATGAATCGACCGACCGATTCCATGATTTTGAACGCACCATGCAGCTGAATTACTTTGGTGCAGTACGTTTAGTGATGAATATTCTGCCACAAATGATGATTCGCCGGGATGGCCATATCATCAATATCAGCTCGATTGGTGTCTTGGCCAATGCGACACGTTTTTCCGCTTATGTGGCTTCTAAAGCTGCACTGGATGCATTTAGCCGCTGTCTGTCTGCCGAAGTCCATTCGCATAAAATTGCCATTACTTCAGTTTATATGCCCTTGGTTCGTACCCCGATGATTGCACCAACCAAAATCTATAAATACGTACCCACCCTGTCTCCGGAACAGGCAGCCGATTTAATTGCCTATGCGATCGTGAAACGCCCGAAAAAAGTAGCAACTCACTTAGGCCGTTTGGCTTCAATCACCTACTCTATTGCACCAGATATCAATAACAAATTGATGTCAATTGGTTATAACCTGTTCCCAAGCTCTTCTGCTTCGGTAGGTCAACCACAGAAGCTGAATTGGGTTCAAAAAGCGTATGCACGTTTGTTCCCGGGTGAACATTGGTAAAATTGTGCAATATGAAAGCCAGTCAATAGACTGGCTTTTTTATGTTATAAACACCCATCATTTTTGCTTTTAGATTTTTATGCGGACTGCTGCTCTTATTTTCCAATATGGCTGTTTTGCCTTTGCTCTTTTTCTTTGCTATCAAGTCGGTACTTCTATATACCTGCAAGATTATAAATTGATGGATATCGTCAGCGATATCGGTACTATTTTAATTTGTATCGATTTAGGCGTATTCCTACATTTCAATAAGTCTCTGGCATCGCTAAAAATGAAAAACGCTTCTCAGCAGCCTGCTATTCGGGTTTCAACGATAGAAAAAATCACGCGTAAGTTGGGTCATTTGGGTATTATTCTGATTATCTGTAGCTGGATTGTGCCAATCATTAATTCATAAAGATCAAATAAAAAACCTCCCAATTGGGAGGTTTTTATTATGAATCAAAGATTACTTCGAACCTTTAATCCCGGCTTGCAATAACAATGCACCCAAACCGCCAATTTTATTTTCTTGCGGTTTAGCCGTTTGAGGCTTTTTATGACCTTGTGGGCGGTCGCCTTGAGGACGTGCATGCTGTGGACGTTTAGCTTGAGGCTTACGTTCAGCACGTTGTTCATTCTGAGCATTGTCACGGCGTGGCTGACGTGGTGCTTTAGCCGGAGCTTCTGAACCTTCAGGACGCATCGACAGGTTCACACGGTTACGTTCAGCATCGACAGTTAATACACGTACTTGTACGATCTGACCCGGTTTCACCACTTTGTGCGGATCGGATACAAATTCATTCGCCAGTTCAGAAATATGGACTAAACCGTCTTGGTGTACACCTACATCTACAAAGGCACCGAAGTTAGTTACGTTAGTAATCACGCCTTCCAGCTGCATGCCTTCAGTCAATTGTGACACTTCAGTGATGTCATCACGGAACTTGGCAGTACGGAATTCCGGACGTGGGTCACGGCCCGGTTTTTCCAGTTCAGCCAATACATCTTGAATGGTAGGCAAACCAAACTGCTCATCGGCAAATTCTTCGGCATTCACTTGGCGAATGATTTCAGAATTACCAATAATGTCTTTTACCGTAGTGGCTTTTGCTGCAACAATTTTTTCTACCAAGCCATAAGACTCAGGGTGTACGGCAGATGCATCCAGTGGTTCAGAACCATCTTGAATACGTAAGAAACCTGCCGCCTGTTCAAAGGTACGCTCGCCTAAACGTGGTACATTTTTGAGTGCCTGACGGTTATCAAAACGACCATTTTCCTTACGGAAGTCGACAATCTGTTGGGCAATTGATTTATTTAAACCTGCGATATAACCCAAGATTGCTGAAGATGCTGTATTCACATCTACACCCACCGAGTTCACACAGTCTTCAACAACTGCTTCTAATGTTTTCGCCAAACCGGCCTGGTTCACGTCGTGCTGGTACTGGCCCACACCAATCGATTTCGGATCAATCTTCACAAGCTCAGCCAATGGATCTTGTAAACGGCGTGCAATAGATACAGCGCCACGAATCGAAACGTCTAATTCAGGAAGTTCTTGTGAAGCCAGTTCGGATGCTGAATAGACTGATGCCCCAGCTTCACTGACGGAAACCCGGGTCAATTTCAGGTCGCTATTGGCCGCCATCATTTCAGCCACAACCGCTTCAGTTTCACGGCTTGCAGTACCGTTACCAATGGCAATCAGGTCAACATTGAATTCACGGCATAGACGGGCAAGCTCTGCAATTGAACCTGCTTTATCTTCTTTAGGCGCAAACGGATAAATGGTGCTATGCGCAACCACATCGCCTGACTGGTTCACTACAGCCAGTTTCACGCCAGTACGTATACCAGGGTCTACACCTAAGGTGCAACGTGCACCAGCAGGCGCAGAAAGTAATAAATGACGCAGGTTTTCAGCAAAGACTTCCATCGCCTCTGCTTCAGCAGCCAAGCGTTTTTCAGTCAATAATGAATGTTCGATTTGTGGACGGACTTTGCCTAACCAGAACAGTTTTGCAGTTTGCTTCAAGTAATCTTGACGTGTTTGCGGTTGCACTGTTTCCAGGTTGTATTCAGTTTCAATACGAGCAAGTGGGGCATCATCTTCACCATCCACTTTTAAGCCCAGAACATTTTCCTGACGACCACGCAGCATGGCCAATAAACGGTGGGAAGGTACTTTGTTTAAGTTTTCAGAAAAATCGAAGTAATCGCGGAATTTTTTACCGACTTCTTTTTTCTCTTCACTGGCAACCAGACTTTTCAATACAGCTGTTTTGGCAAATGTCGCTTTAAGTTCAGTGGTTAAGGCAATATTTTGCGCCCAGTCATCAATCAGAATGTGCTGGATCGCATCAAGCTGGCTTTCCACATCCGGATAATCTTCATGGCTAAAGCCAGCGAGTGCTTCCGCAGGATCAACTTGCTCGCTAAAGATTTTTTCAGCAATTGGCCCGAGGCCCGCTTCTTTGGCTTTAAATGATTTGCTGGTACGTTTTGGACGGTACGGTGCATAAAGTTCTTCTAAAGCATTCTTGGTTTCAGCAGCATTTACACGTGCCAATAAATCGTCTGACAATTTATTTTGTTCTTTCAGCGATTCAATTACTTTTTCACGGCGTTCAAATAAATCACGTAAATACGATAAACGGGTGTCGAGTTGGCGTAACTGGATATCGTCCAAGCCTTGGGTTACTTCTTTACGGTAACGTGCGATAAATGGAACGCTTGCACCTTCATCAATCAGCTTGATGGCAGCTTCTACTTGATTTGGACGTACGGCAATTTCTTTTGCCAACTGCTGAACTAAGTCAGTCATCGTGTTTGATCCCACAAGGATAAGTACTAAATGGCATGATTATAAAGACCAAGACCATAAAATCCACAACTGTTTTGATTAAATTTATCAGTGGTCAGTATTGCCAATTCACAGTTTTTTTAGAATTTGCGACAAAATTAGGTGATAAGTAGATTTTAACTCTACATATTCAGCAGGATAAGCGATAATTTAGATGTATATATTTGGTATCTATGTCTTGATTTTATCTGCAATATTTGTTGCTTTAGAGCATAGTAAACAGATACAAATGAATCGTATACTCAAGATCATCCGAACTTTTGTTTACGATGACAATAAAGATAAAGGAGCACATCATGAGTTTAGTGGTACCTGCTGAAAAAACAGATCCAGTACAAAGCGACCCTGATCGCGTCGAGCGCATTCTCGTTGTGGATGATGATGTGCGTTTACGTACGTTGTTACAACGTTTTCTAGAAGATAAAGGCTTCGTGGTCAAAACTGCTCACGATGCAACGCAAATGGATCGTTTATTGCAGCGCGAACTTTTCTCCCTGATCGTGCTCGATTTTATGCTTCCTGTTGAAGATGGTTTAAGTATTTGTCGCCGTTTACGCCAATCCAATATCGATACGCCGATTATCATGCTGACTGCCCGTGGCAGCGATTCTGACCGTATTGCCGGCCTGGAAGCAGGTGCTGATGATTACCTGCCTAAACCGTTTAACCCGAATGAGCTGCTCGCACGTATCCGTGCTGTATTGCGCCGCCAGGTTCGTGAAGTCCCGGGTGCTCCAAGCCAGCAAATGGAAGTCGTGAGCTTCGGCCCTTGGTCACTGGATTTGTCGACCCGCACCCTGACCCGTGAAGGCCAGGTAGTAACGCTGACCACGGGCGAATTTGCAGTACTGAAAGCACTGGTACAACATCCACGTGAACCCTTAACCCGTGACAAGTTGATGAATTTGGCACGTGGCCGTGAATGGGGTGCGATGGAACGTTCGATTGATGTTCAGGTATCACGTTTACGTCGTCTGGTGGAAGAAAACCCTGCACGTGCGCGTTATATTCAAACGGTTTGGGGCGTAGGATATGTGTTTGTTCCAGATGGTGCGGAATAAGCCAATTTTTATCGGATAAGACAAAATCAAATACTTGTCCGGAAAAGCCATTCGCTGCTGTTTGAGCCATCCTTCAACAGAATTTATAGATGAATGATGGCGAGTTCAGCGAATGGCAAAAGTTTTCTTGCGTAACAGTGTTACTCATTTTTAAAAAAAGTAACTTAAGCAAATCCTTCAATTGAATGTCAAAGCAGTAAGACTCAGCCAAGAACATCACTGCCGATTTTCAAAAATAAAAATGCCCACAGGAAGCTGGTGTGAAACTCGAACCCATCGACCCGCAAAAATTTACTGATTACGAAGCTTATTCAGAAAAGAAGCGAACCCGCTGGGAACGCTTTCTGGATAAGATTAAGCCGCGTTCTGCTGCAATGCGTACCACCGTGCTGGTGTTATTCGTTGTGTTTTTCAGTTTATTTATGTCGTTGTGGTTCTTTTGGCGTACGCTTTACCTTCCTGAAATTCAGCAGCATGCCCGCTATTTAGGGGTCGAGCTGGAAATTCTAAACAATCCTGACTTACGTATTTTTCATAATAATGCCGAAGTGGATGCCGATTTATGGCTCAAAAATCGGGTCGGCATTGAATATATTACCAATCCCGCAGAATATCCCCGTGTAAGAGACAAGGTAATTGCCGAGTTTTTTACCAATCAAATAGAAAAAAAGCTGGCGAAAGAACTGAAAGTTGAAAATGTAACGGTTTATTTCCAGTTTAAACCCAGTCCCAGTATCTGGATTCAGACTCCAGAAATGAACGGAAATTGGGTCCGTGAACCTTTAAAAACCTATGCCAACTATAGTCCCGAACTGATCTATGGCTGGTTAGTTGGGATTCCACTGATTGCTGCTGCCATCATTTTGACTCTGGTTCGCCAGTTGAACCGCCCGCTTCGCCGTTTGCAGGATGCAGCGAACAACTATAGCAAAACCGGCTCAGCACCCTATCTGGAAACCAATCATGGGCCACAAGAAATTCGTGAAGTCAATCAGGCCTTCAATCATATGATTTATACGCTGGAGCAGACTGAACGTGACCGCCGTATTATGCTGGCGGGGATTTCGCACGACTTGCGTACTCCGCTAACCCGTATCCGCTTAAGTGCAGAAATGATGCCCGATGATGACTTTTTGAAAGAAGGCTTCATTTATGATGTCGAAGATATGGATGCCATCCTGAACCAGTTCATCTCCTACATGCGTGATGGCTCTGATGAAGAACTTCAGGACACCGATATTAATATGCTGTTACAGGAACTGGTCATTCAGTTCAAGCCGCTGGACGTGCGTTTTGAAGCTGAGGAAGTTCCAATTATTCAAGCACGTAGCCAGTCTTTAAAGCGCCTGATTGGTAATCTGATTAACAATTCCAAACGCTATGGCGCCGAACCGATCGAGTTATCCGCCAAAGTGGAAAACAATCACCTGCTGATTCGTGTCGCCGACCATGGCGAAGGTATTCCTGAAGACCAAATTGAAGATTTGATGCAGCCTTTCGTGCGCGGCAATGAAGCCCGGACCATTCAGGGCAGTGGCTTAGGTTTGGCCATCGTAAAACGTATTGTTGATCTTCATCAAGGGCAGCTTACCATTCAAAATCGCCCGCAAGGCGGTTTGGAAGCACTGATTTCTTTACCTCTACTGCATGATGAAGTTGAGGTAAATATCCCGCAAGGCACTTTAGAAAAAATTAAACAAACGATTACGGGACACTTTTAAGCTTTGATCAATTAATCAACAAACAGTTTCGTTTAATGATTAACCCCCTGGTTTTTACACTATTAAAATCAAGGCATTAAAAACCATAAAAATTCGTTATACCCACATTTTTTCAAAAAATTAGACCTTAGCCTAACAGGCATGCACAATTTGTTTTTTGGACGGTACAATCCGTCTAGTTTTGAACAAGAATTGAGCGTAGACCATGTCTTTAGATCGTATTCGTTTAGCGTCACTTCATGACAAAGTCATGAGCGCAGAACAAGCTGCTACTTTTATCCAAGATGGTATGACTGTAGGTATGAGTGGATTTACTCGTGCAGGTGAAGCAAAAGCTGTTCCCCTGGCACTGGTAAAACAGGCTCAAACAAATCCTTTGAAAATTACTTTAATTACAGGCGCAAGTCTTGGTAACGATTTAGATAAACAGTTAACTGAAGCTGGTGTACTTGCTCGCCGTTTACCGTTCCAGGTGGATAATACGTTACGTAAAGCCATTAACAAAGGCGAAGTGATGTTCATCGATCAGCATTTGTCTGAAACTGTTGAACAAATGCGTAACCAGCAACTTAAAAAGCCAGATGTGGCAGTGATTGAAGCTGTTGCCATTACTGAAGATGGCGGCATTATTCCAACCACATCTGTAGGTAACTCTGCTAGCTTTGCTATTTTCGCTGAAAAAGTGATTGTAGAAATCAACACCAACTTAAGCCCTGCTTTTGAAGGTTTACACGACATCTACATCCCGACGTATCGTCCAACACGTCAACCTATTCCGTTGACTAAAGTGGATGAGCGTATTGGTACAACAGCCATCAATATCGATCCTGCAAAAATTGTCGGTATCGTATTCAACAGCGAATATCACGATTCTCCATCTACCGTGACTGCACCAGATGATGAAACTCAAGGTATTGCGAACCACTTGATCGCATTCTTTGAAAAAGAAGTGGCTGAAGGCCGTCTTCCTTCTAATCTTGGTCCATTACAAGCAGGTATCGGTTCGATTGCCAACGCAGTATTGACCGGTTTGAAAGATTCGAACTTCGAAGACTTGATCATGTACTCAGAAGTACTTCAAGACTGTACCTTCGAATTGATTGATGCAGGCAAAATGAAATTTGCTTCAGGTTCGTCAATTACGCTTTCTGCTAAATATGGCGAAAAAGTATTTAACAACCTTGAACAATACAAAGACAAACTTGTGCTTCGTCCACAAGAAATTTCGAACCACCCTGAACTGGTTCGTCGTCTCGGTATTATCGGTATCAACACTGCATTAGAGTTCGATATTTACGGTAACGTAAACTCAACTCACGTATGCGGTACCAAAATGATGAACGGTATCGGTGGTTCTGGTGACTTCGCACGTAATGCCCACTTGGCAATTTTCGTGACTAAGTCTATCGCTAAAGGCGGTGACATTTCTTCTGTGGTGCCATTTGCTTCTCACGTTGACCATGCTGAACACGACGTAGACATTCTGGTAACTGAACAGGGTCTTGCTGACTTACGTGGTTTAGCACCTCGTGAACGTGCGCGTGTGATTATCGACAACTGTGCTCACCCAATGTACCGTGATGCTCTAAACGATTACTTTGATCGTGCATGTGCCAAAGGTGGTCAAACTCCACACATTCTCCGTGAAGCGCTGTCTTGGCATTCAAACTTCGAAGAAACCGGCCATATGCTTGCTGCTCAGACTGAAGAGAAAAGTGCTTAATCGCCTCACTCAATAGTATAAAAAAGCGTACTTCGGTACGCTTTTTTATTTTAAACCACTGCTTTAGCTGACATCCCCCAATCGAAACTCAAAATCTATAAACGCTGCTCAACCGCCTGACGGTTTTGCTTTTTAATTTTTTCTATTTCTGCATTTAACTGCAGAATCTGCTTATACAAATCATTAAACTGCTTGAGGGGCTGATCCTGATAAAACATAAAGGTCTTGTTCTTTTTCTCCCATTGATTATTTTTAAGAATCTGGAATAAGGCATCCGCCTTATCTAGAATCTGTAGCTCCAGAGCAAATAACGCATGGGTCTGATCACTATCCCGGCTTTCACGCAAGCTATCGGTGAGCTGATGCCTGAGATGCGATTTAATCGATAATTGTTTAGCCCGGGCTAAGGTATTTTGTTCACGCTGTAGGGTTTGTTGCTGATAGCGCTTCGCGAGCCGATGTGCTTGCTGCAACATCTGCTCGGTTTCTGCATATTTCTGCTCGCGGTCTTGGTCTAAACGGTCGATATTTAAAAACTGATCCCAGTGAATCGCTTTCAGCTCGCGCAAATACTGATTTCTTGCTTCGGCATTTTGAATCATTTCACTCAACACAAAATCCGCCATCACTTTATAATCGCCCTGCAGACGATTATCAGAGACATTGATCTGGATCGGCTTAGACCAGTCTTGGGCCTGTTGATAAATGAGTTCGGCTTTTTCATACAATACCGTTTGGTAGCTGTGCAGTTGGCTGAGTTCTTTTTGCTGGACCGAATATTGATACAACATCCAGCCAAATACGCTGCATGTTGCCAATGCCAAGATGAGAAAAATTCTGGGCATACCAGACTCCTCTATACCGCCTTTTTCACATCATAACTTGATTCAGCCTTAAATCGTTCATTTATCAAACAACAAGTACACAAAGTATGCAGGACAGCAAATGAGTTAAAATCAAGTCCATATGTCTTGTTTAAGAAAATGGCTCATTGAAGATTAAACTGCATAGCTAAAAAAGCCCGATGAAAAGGGCTTTTATCGCAACTTTTGAAAGCCTCAGGTTAGAACTTATAACCATAAGCCAAGCCTAAAATGTTCTGACTCATTGTCAAATTCGCTTCACCACCACCAAAGTTTGCAGGAATGGACTCACTGCCCTTTACTTCTTTTTCTAAAGCATGGGTATATGCAATGCTGAGCTCTTGATGAGCATCTACATTCCAGGTTGCACCTACGCTCAAATGATCTTGCACGACCCCGGGTGCCAAGATATTCAAGAAGGTTTGATCCGCCGAAATGGGCTGGTCGTTATGACTATACCCGGCACGTAAAGTTAATTTTGGATGAGCCTGATAGCTTGCTGCAACTTTATACACGTTAATGTCATTCCAGCCAAAGCCTGGACCTTGATCCGACCCAAAAGCATGCCCCTGGAATAGCGGGTTAATCGCATGTCCAACTGAACCGACATCTGAATAGTTAATACGTTCCACATCGGCAGCCACGTTCAACTTTGCTGTCAGCTGATAGGCTGCACCAATACCGTAACTTTCAGGTACATCAAAATCACCTTGTTGTGCAAATAAGCCACTGTATTGATCAAAACGGTCTGCATCAATTTTAGAACTATAATTTGCACCTAGAGTTAAACGCTCATCAAAGAACTTCCCAGCCCAACCGACACGTACGCCAACGCCTGTAGCGGAGTCTTTACCCTTATTACTGAGCTTATTGCCATCGACAGAAAAACCCGCAAAACCGCTAATACCTTTGGCTTCAAAACGTTGATACAAGATATTGGTCGCAACCCCAATCGATTGATTTTTCGCATATTGCCAAGAGACAGCAGGAGAAATAAACACCTGTGACAAATCCACACCCGCACTGCCTTGATTTCCAAATGCAGCAAATGGATTTTGCTTATAGCCGGTATTCATACCGCCATTGCCATAAATAGCGATCCCCAAATTAACTTGATTATTCACTTGATGGTTATAGGCAAGTTCAGGAAGTACAAAATACTTTCGACCATTGCCATCATAATGACCATTGGCACCAGGTACAGCATTCCCCACTATTTCTGCTGAGCGATCAGGAGCAAAAAGTGTAGCGCCAATATCGATTCTTGAGCCCACCCAACTCAACCCTGCCGGGTTATTTGCAATGGTCAATGCATCTTGAAAATGTGCAACAGAGGCTCCAGCATTCCCTTGAGCCTTAATGCCATAACCATGCATAAAATATCCAGTTGTTGCAAATACAGGAGTACTGATCAATGGCAATAAAGCAGCTAAAAAACGGGGAGAAGTGTGAATATTCATGATAACAATTGATTAAATAATAATATATTTTTTAATAATATTGTTTATAGTAATGCTTGTAATCTAATTAAAATGGAATTGCTTATTCGATTTTTTCATAAGAACCCCGCTTCTTTAAGCTTCAATCTATTCTTAAACCTATATGTTTTATACCATTTGATAAATTCCTGATTTTTCATTTTTAGATGCTTTAAATTTTGATCCGAATCCCCATCAATAGAAGCAAGAAAAGATAAGAGAACTCTCATGCGCGTAGATATTTGGTCAGATGTAGTTTGCCCATTTTGTTATATTGGTAAAAAACGTCTGGAAGCTGCTGCTGAACAGGCAGGTTTAGAACTTGAAGTTCATTGGCATAGTTATGAACTTGACCCGGAAGCACCTGTTCGCCAGGAAGTATCCAACTCTGAACGTCTGGCGCAAAAATACGGCCGTACTCTGACTGAAGTTGAAGAAATGCAGCGCAATATTGCCGCAATGGCTGCAGAAGAAGGCATTCAGTTCAATTGGGAAAATGCCAATTCAGGCAACACCTTCAATGCTCACCGTATTATTCATTTAGCACAAAGCAAAGGCTTGGGTTCCGAAGCCAAAGAAGCCTTTTTCTATAGTTATATGACCCAAGGTTTAGCCATTGGTGAACGTGAAACCATAGAAGATGTTGCAGCCCGTATTGGCTTAAATCCGGTTGAAGTAGATGATGTACTCAATTCAGACGAATTTGCAGATTTTGTCAAATTTGATGAAGAAGTAGCACGTGATCAGCTCAAAGTGACTGGGGTACCCTTCTTTGTTTTTGATCAACGGATCGCACTCGCGGGTGCACAGCCACGTGAAGTATTTTTACAGGTGATGAAAAAAGCCCTTGAAGCACCTCAACAAGACAACATAGTTGCTGAAGATAGCGCAATCTGTAAAGAAGATCAGTGTGATGTTCCGGAAAAATAAGCTGAAGTCTTAACTACAGCAAGTCAATAAAAAAATCCCCAGTCCTTGGGGATTTTTTTATTTTAAGATTCATTGATCTATTCAATTCAGTCAACCAAGAAGCTAATTTTTAAATTCACCCGATATTCTGTAATTTTATTATCCTTAATCACCACTTTTTGTTCATTTATCCATGCACCCTGCACATTTTTCACTGTTTCGGTCACTTTATCTATGCCACTTTGAATAGCATCTTCAAAACTTTTATTACTGCTTGAATTCACTTCAACCACTTTTGCGATAGCCATTGTTTTTACCTCAGGTTTTATTATTTTGAGTCCAGATCATAGGACATTTTCTAAATAAAAAAGTGAGTTTTAACATTACAGCGCAAAAACTTACAGCCGGGTCACAATACCCTTATTTGCTTTGAACCTCTTACAAAAGACAACTTATCTATACAAGGTTTGGACACAATTAAAAGCGCAATTCGCTAGGCTAATATGCGGAATATCTGAGTTCCTAATCATGAAATTTATAGAGGTAAATATGAACACTGAAATACAAGATCCGATGATTGATACCAGTCCTGAACAAAGCACATCTACAAAATCTCCTTTTTCACCCACGCTCAAAGGTGTACTGATTGGTGCAGTGGCTGGTAGTGTATTACCCGTTTTCGGTACGTTTAGTGGTGCCATTATTGGAGGTGTGGCGGGAAAAGTTTACGAAAAAAAATACCAAAATAAATGCCATGCAAAATAATTTTTTTATATTTTCAAAGCAGTTAAGACAGATTGTTAACAGACAGTCTGTCTTAGAGCAAAAACTCTAAATATATGATTTATATAATATTTTAAACTCACCGTTCATCTTTTTTCGCTCTCACCGCCTTACTTGATTCAATCACTTCTTGATATCATTCACATGAAATTTATTTTTATTTCTCTCCTTGCCTGCTTCATTTTTGAATGAACCAGACATCCTTTCACTAAAGGAAAATGATGATGAACCTGATTAAATCTCTTATCGCTGTTGCTATTGTGGCTTGCTCTGCCAATCTTTCTGCTCAAGTTGTTTATACCCCAGATTTTCCTGTCAACAAAGCAACAGAAACCGTGAATGCTGAACAAAAAGCACCAGTTGCTAAAGCTGAGACACAGAGTGTGACTGCATCTAGAACAGCTGCCTAATGTAAAAATCCATAAAAAAACCAGACAAAACAAATGTGGTCTGGTTTTTTTATCAGCATAAATTGGCATTTTGTTCACCAGCTTATATTCGATCAGAACATCGTTTTAATCTGTCATTTCATCACTTTCTTTTTATCCCTTTCTTTGCAAAATAACAGGACAGCTAAAGCCTGATCAGCAGATTTCTACTCTCTCCTGCCAAAAAATTGCTTATTTTTTATTTAAAATTTACATTTTTTGCAAATTATGTCTATAAATACTCAAAAACTGACATTTTTTTTCATGCTTTTTTTTACTAAATACATATAATCAAAACAATTAAATAAATAATTCACTCAAGAAGAAGTGTGTATATGCAAGAACTTCAAGCACTGATTCAAGGCAAGATTCCTCCGCAAACGATCAACACCGATCAGTTGATCATGCTTGCTGAGCATTACTCCCAGCCCACGTCTGCAGAATATAAGTTACTTGAACTCGCGATTAATATCGTATTGGCAAGTTATCTAGAAAAAGCGCAAAAGCATCTCTAGAGGTGAGATCAGCACATGAATGTCTTAGAAAAAGCCAAGCTGATTCAAGAATTAAATCAACTCATCGATGGCTTGGAACAACGTTCCTTATCTTTCTTTGAAATTGCCCGCTCAAAAGCCCGGATAAAAGACATTTTTGCTTTATGTGATGAACCGATTTTTAAAAAACAGATTTTACAATTTAAATCCCATAGCCAGCCCGAAAAAGCAGCTACAGATTTCGCCGCTCAAACCCTGTTTCAGCTCTCTTTTCGTGGCGTATTTCAGCAAGGTAAAGCGCTAGAGCAAGCCCTTTATCAACATCCAGATTTTGGCTGGGCTATTTTGCATGATCCTCAACTCGGTTGGCAAATCTGGTTAATTCCGGCAGCAAATCGTACAGCCCTGATCAGCGAATGGGAAAATCTGGATGATGCCTATCACTGGATGCTGCAACAACAGCAGAACTATAATTGCCTAAAAACAGACTACGAACTCAAACAGATTCAAAATTTGATTGTACCAAAGCTAACGAGTGTTTTAACCGAGACTGAGACCAATCTAACTGTAGCTGCTGATGAGCTTCAAACCATTGCTGAACATGAACAATCCAATTTAATGGATTTATCCATAACTGAGCTGTATTCAGATCAAGAGCCGATAGCCACTGAAACATCTGCGCAGCAAAGCCAGCAGCCTGCCGAGATTCAGCAACCGTCTTCAGCTGTAGAACCTGATCTACCGATGGCGGCTTCTACGCTCGCCCACACCGATATAGAGAATACGGCGGCTCCGTCATCTATCATCAAAGATGATGCACAAACCCTGGAACTCAATCAATATGTCGCCCGTATTCATTCGCTACCTGGCGAAGAAGCCTCATTACAGCAGCTATATCGTTTAGACATTCCCAGCCTGCCAGAAATTGCCCCGTATCTAGATTTACTGTTGCATGGTGCAGACCTGGAAAACTGGCAGCATTACCCGATTTATCTGGCAGAGCAGATCAATCAGCAAGGTTGTTTTGTTCGATATTTGGCATTACTGGGTGCAGAAAACCAGACGCAGGCCATGCAGTTCATGCCGTTATTCAATAGTGCCGAGCAATATGCCCTGGCTGCAATCAAGACGATTCCCTGGATAGACCTGGCCGATCATTTTAGCTCTATTGAATCCCTGTTTGATGTCTATACGCATAAAGCCATTTGCATCTGGCATGATGGAAACTATATGCCATTTATTCCTGCACAACTGATTCAAACCCAAAAAATTATTCAGCTGGATGAAAGTGCCGCCGATATTAAAACACCGCTACTTTTACTCAAAGAACGGCAAAAAATACGGCTTATTCATGGGCACAAACGTTTAGCCCTGTCACAGAATGAATCGGCCTATCCTTATTTTTTATTGGAACGCCATCATGGCATTAGCTGGCAAATGATTCAGATGATTACTGCTCAATTCAGTTCCCCTATAAATTGCCGGGAATTATATAAAGAGATTCAAAAGCATATTTCAAATTAAGTTTTTATTTTTTGTAGCAAGAGCTTGCTTTTTAGTGTGATTTTTTACCAGACTAGTCATCATCAGACAATATAAGAGCAAGGATATGCGGAAAAAAAAATTATCTCTATTAAGCCCCCTCTTATGTGTGTTGATCTCTGGACTCATGTCTACTGTCAGCTGGTCAAGCTCAGCTGAAACCGGGGTTGATCAACAAAAGCTTAACGCAACAGAAACAGATTTTAATTTGCTCAGTCAGATTCCAAGCCTGATTGATGCGATGCCGACAGTTTTACCGCAACAGTCAGATGCAGTGATTGTCCCTCCGATCCAGGCCACTGAAAAACAAAGCTGGCTAGACCGTAAACAACATGAAATCCGCAACTGGACAGACCGTAGCTCCCATAAAATAGATAAATGGTTTGGGCAACCCGATCCAAATGATCCAGCTTCAGCAACCCTACGCCTGATTATCGATAACAGCTGGAATAAACATGATGGTTATGAAGTTAGCCCACGTCTGCGCGGAAAAATTAAACTTCCAACCTTGGAACGTAAGATCAGTTTGGTATTCGGTGATGACTCTTTAGATAACGAACTGAACAATAATGTTGCTATTACCGATGAAAATCCAGGTAGCACCAGTAGTAAAGCTTTAGACCGTGAACGAACACAAGAAAGTAACAGTTCCTTGGCCCTGCGTTGGTCGGATTTTTCCAAACGGCTGCCTTTTGAAACCGATCTGGATTTGGGGATTCGTTCAGGGGATGATATTTATGTACGACTTAAAGCATCCAGAGACTGGCAACTAGAAAATGATTTCAGATTTCATGCCGAACAGATTTACCGCTATGGCATAGATAGTGAAAACTACTTGCGAACCAATCTGGAACTTACCCATGCACGGCCGAATCAGGCCTTTTTATCCAATCAGCTCAGCCTGACCTATGCCGACAAGCAAGATGACGATGTAAGCTGGGATAATTATTTATTCAGACAACATCAATTTTTCCAGAATAACCGTTTTGCTTATGGCTTATATACCGGCGGTTTTTATAATAATAACGACCTTCGCCTGAACAGTTGGGGACCCTATATTTCATGGCGGCAACCTTTTGTACGTGAATGGTTTTTTCTACAGGGCGATTTAAACTATCTGAATGACCATCGTGAAGATCGCAGCCATTTCCTCGGTGTATTAGTGCGTATGGAAGCATTGTTCTAATGTTGGGCAATATAACAAGTTGAGCCATCCATGCGCCTATTTTCTGCAATAAAAAACCTCCCGAGGGAGGTTTTTTGCTTAATGCGAAAAGGACTTATTTCAGCAATAAACTGTTAATACGTTTTACATAGGCTGCAGGGTCATCAGGCAAACCGCCTTCTGCAATCACTGCCTGGTCAAAAATTACATTGGCCAGGTCATCAAACTGGTTCGATCCTTCCAGCTTTTTCACCAGCGGATGTTCAGGGTTAATTTCTAAAATCGGTTTTGATTCAGGAACCGCCTGACCAGCCTGTTTCAACATGCGAATCAATTGTGGAGACAGCTCACCCTCGCCTGTTACCAAACAGGCAGGTGAATCGACCAAACGGGTCGTCACACGCACTTGTTGGGCTTTGGCTTTGAGAGAATCCGAAAGCTTGTCCACCACAGGCTTAAACTGTTCAGCTGCTACTTCCAGTGCTTTCTTCTCTTCAGCATCCTGCAAATCACCCAAGTCTACTGCACCCTTGGACACGTTTTGCATTGGCGTTCCGTCGAATTCATGAATGAACTCCATCGCCCACTCATCCACACGATCTGCCATTAACAGCACTTCAATGCCTTTTTTCTTGAACAGCTCCAGTTGTGGTGAATTCTTCGCAGCACTGAGGCTTTCCGCAGTCACGAAATAAATGGCTTTCTGCCCTTCTTTCATGCGTGCTTTGTAATCTGCCAATGAAGTTGAAATTTCATCATTGCTGGAAGTCGAGAAACGTAATAATTTTAGGATACGCTCACGATTACCGAAGTCTTCGCCCAAACCTTCTTTAATTACCGAACCAAATTCAGCATAGAACGTTTTGAATTTTTCCTGGTCTTTTTCATCTTCAGACTTCGCCAAAGTATCCAGCATGGTCAACACACGGCGGGCATTCCCTTCGCGAATGGTTCTCACATCACGGCTTTCTTGTAGCAATTCACGGCTCACGTTTAACGGCAAATCGGCACTGTCTACCACCCCCTGTACAAAACGCAAGTAGTTTGGAATCAGGTTATCCGCTTCATCCATAATAAATATGCGTTTGACATACAGTTTAATGCCAGCTTTGGCTTCACGGGTAAAGAGATTGCTGGCAGCCTTGCTTGGAATATAAAGCAATTGTGTGTATTCCGTGCTGCCTTCTACACGGTTATGGGCCCAGGCCAAAGGTGCATCAAAGTCATGACTGAGATTCTTGTAGAATTCGGTATATTGCTCGTCAGTGATCTCGTTTTTATTGCGGGTCCAAAGTGCGCTAGCAGAGTTAATCGCTTCCCATTCATCTGTTTTTACCATCTGACCTGGCTTAGCTTCTTCCCCCTCAGCCGCTTCTTCTTGCTGCCAGATTTCTTTTTGCATTTCAATTGGCAGGCTAATATGGTCAGAATATTTATTGATGATTTGCTTAACTTTATAAGATTCTAAATACTCCAGTGCATTGTCACGCAAATGCAAAATAATGTCTGTTCCACGTGAAGCCTTGTTAATCTGTTCAACTTCAAAATCACCTGTGCCAGTGCTAATCCAGCGTACACCGTCAGCGACATCAGCAGCGGCATGGCGCGATTCCACGGTAATCTTTTCAGCCACAATAAAACCTGAATAGAAACCGACACCAAACTGGCCAATCAGCTGCGCATCGGCTTTTTGATCTCCGGACAATTTAGACATAAAATCTTTGGTGCCCGATTTGGCAATGGTGCCCAGATTATCAATCGCTTCCTGTTGAGTCAGACCAATACCGTTGTCGGAAATAGTGATGGTTTTATTTTCTTTATCCAGACTGACACGTACATGCAAGTCAGGGTCATTTTCATAATATTCAGGATGGTTAATCCCTTCAAAACGCAACTTGTCACAGGCATCTGAAGCGTTCGAGATCAGTTCTCGCAGAAAAATTTCAGGGTTTGAATAGAGAGAATGCGTCACCAAATGTAATAGCTGTGCTACTTCAGCCTGGAAACTATGTTTTTGTGCACTTTGTTCGCTCATAAATCACTCCTTAAATTCATTACATGGTTTTTATTGGATGCTTAATGAATGGAGTAAGTTAAAGAATTTTCAATAGGGTCAAATAAATTTTTCTTAAAAAGGCCCTTGTTGATACACACGCTCCATATACAAATTCAGCTTTTGCTGGCGCATTTTATACACTTCAGTTAAACAGCGGCTTGAATTGCCACATTGGTCACGCAACTGTAACCATTTGACCTGCTCATCCTGAATGACACCACGTGTTCCCATCGGTACCAGACGCTTAATAATATTGTAGGTGGTGGCCATTTTGACATCGGCATCATTAATGGCACGGTGCTCGCAAATGGCATGTTCAGTTGACGTTTCTGCTTTGTCACAATTAAAACTGGCTGCATAAACCGAGCCACTTAAAAAACTAAAAAAGACCACACCATACAGAGTGAATAATTTCATGATTCTTCCTGCTTTTTTAGCTTATTGTAGACTCTCAACTTAAACGCATTTTTAATGATTAAACAGGATAAAAGTGCTCAATTTATGTACTTTATTGTGACTGAATGATGAAATAAAAAATCCCCATCAGAGATGGGGATTTTGGCGCTGATTTATTGTTTTTATTTTATATCTATTTTTATTTTAGAATTTGTAGCTATAGCCAATAGTGTACACAAGTGGATCAATATCCAAATCAAATTTAGTAAGAGTAGTACCGCCTGCTTTAACTGTTACTTCAGGGCTAATTTTCGCATAACGTACGTCAGCAAATACACCCCAGTTTTTCGCATCTGCTGGTTTAAAGTTCAATCCAACTTGACCTGCAAAACCAAAGTCTTCTTTAACTTTAACATCAGTACCAGTTAAAGGACCACGTTCGCTTTCATCCCAAGCAATGAATGCTGTACCACCCACACCAATGTATGGTGTGAAGCCAGTTGAGTTTTTAAAATTATATTTCACTGTCAAGGTAGGTGGTAACTGTTTAATTTTTACAGCGTTATCTCCATTCAACAACACATCATGACTAATTGGTGTTGCAAGAAGTAATTCAGTTGAAATATTGTCATTGAAGAAATATTCCACGGAAGGCGTGAATGCATATTCATCATCAGCTTCTACTTTAGCTGCGCCACCTAAAATACTTGTGTCTCCAGTTGGAGCAACTACAGAACCACCCACTTTAACCTGCCATTGACCTGCCATTGCAGAAGCAGACATCCCCATTAACGCGATAAGAGCAACTTGTTTTAACATTTTAAATCACCTCTAGAAGGATAATTACTACAAAATTTAAACATTAATTAATAATAAACATGCCTATTATTAATATGCAATAGCCATTAATTATTTTAAATTTATTTATTTTTAAACTATTGAAAATATTAGTTATTTATTTTAATCAGATCAACATAGTTGGTTTTTAATACCAACCATGTTAATCAGATTAATGATTATATTCCAAGTATATTGCTTGGTTTTATTATATTAATTATTTAATAACATTTATTTTAAATACATGTTTTAAAATAAGCAATAAAATGAATTAAAAATTCATTAAAGTACCATTGCAGCAATCCAGCCAAATACCAATAATGGAATATTAAAATGGATAAATGTTGGAACAACCGTATCCCAAATATGATCATGCTGACCATCTACACCCAGACCTGCAGTTGGACCTAAAGTTGAGTCTGAAGCTGGAGAGCCGGCATCACCCAATGCTGCTGCGGTACCAATCAAGGCCACAGTAGCCAATGGAGAAAAGCCAAATTGTATGCACAGCGGTACATAAATCACTGCCAATACCGGTACACTGGAGAATGATGAACCAATCCCGATGGTTACGAACAAACCAATAAACAGCATCAGGAATGCAGCCAAGGCTTTGTTGTCACCAATCAGATGCACTACCCCATTCACCAGACTATTGATGTCACCAGTATGCGTCATCACCGAAGCAAAACCAGCCGCAGAAATCATAATGAAGCCGACCAATGCCATCATGCGCATGCCTTGAACGAAGACATCATCGGCCTCTTGCCATTTGAAGATACCCGCAGCAGACAGTACCGCAAAACCGACCAGCCCACCCAAGATCATCGAGCCTGAATACAGCTGGGCAACCAAAGTCAAGGAAATCGCGAGTAGTGCCATAAAGATGGTTTTTTTCGCGATGACTGGCGCTTGTTCTGCTTCGTGTTTGAGTTCTTCGGCATCCGTTTGCAGACTCACTTCGCCCGCACGAATTGGCTTGTCCAGATCGATGGTGGTCACACGAGCAACCGCACGATCAATATAATGACGTGGTTTGCGATAGCTGAAAAATACAGCAGTCAACGTACCTATCAGCATGCCAATGACCGGAATAGCCATCCCCATCGGCATCATCCAGCGCTCTACATGCAAGCTATAGGCTGCACCAATTTTATTGATGTTGCCCATCAAAATTTGTTCAAGGAAAATGGAACCAAAACCGACTGGCAGGAAAATGTAGGTTCCGACCAACCCCATGGTCAGTACACATGCTGCCGCACGACGGTCTAAATTCATGTGATTCATAACCTTAAGTAAAGGAGGAACCAAGACCGGAATAAAGGCGATATGCACAGGAATCAGGTTTTGAGAAAAAATGGCTGCAACCAGTAAAATGCTTAACAGTAAATATTTTACTTTTCTGGTTTTTTGATGCGTGGCTTCCGCACCCAGCAAACCAATTAATTTATGTGCCAAAAGATCAGGCAAGCCTGATTTTGACAAGGCCAAAGCAAAAGCACCCAATACCGCATAAGCCAGGGCAACTTCTGCCCCATCACCCAGACCCGCATTAAATGCAGTTACAGTATCCGACAAACTTAGACCTGCAACCAAGCCACCAATAATCGCTGAAATGACCAAAGTCAAGACAACAGAAACTCGTGCCAGTGAGAGTATAAACATCACGGCAATCGCAATTACTACTGCATTCATGAAAATTTTAAGGAAGATAAAAAGCCGTTATTTTAACAGATGCACCCTTTTGAAACTGTAAATAAATCGGCTCAGTCAAAAAACGATAAAAAATTGATTTTAATTAAAATTTATATCCAAAAGAATTGTTCAATTATTTTTTAGAGCAAATGTTTTAATATATTCTGCGACCAACTCTGCTTGGCTCAATATTGCCCAGTGGTTAGCATCTATCTCTACACGCTGAAAATTTTCTGCCCATTTCGGCATTTCATCAATCAGTTCCGGACTGACAAAATTGTCTCTTTTCAGCACAATCGCCTGCACCGGACAAACAGCAAAACGCTGACGTCGTTGGGTTAAACGTGGGATGAAGTTGGCACGATACAGTCCAATACCATGTTTTCCATCTGCAGCAATATGGCTGTTTAAAGGTAAATCTTTTTGCTGCTCTAACTGTTGCAAAACTTTGTCCCATTTTTCAGGCGTAAATAAAGTCCAGATGACTGGCGCCAACAAGGGCAATTGAAACACCGCGATATACCAGGATTTAGTCAGCTGTTTAAAAAACTTGGGCTTATTTTGTTTAAATTGCTGACGCATCCAGAAAGCAGCATGATCCAAACAGGGTCCGGAAATAGTACTATAGGATAAAATTCGATCCCGAAACTTCGGCTCGGTTACCGATTCCCAAGACTGGATTGAACCCCAGTCATGTGCTGCCAAATGAAAAGGACGGTTTTCCAATACGGTATTGACCACACTTTCCAGATCTAAAGATAACTGTTCCAGCCGATAGTCGCGAATCCGTTTCGGAATAGAGGATTTCCCCGCACCGCGTACGTCATAGCTCAACACATAAAAATCTTGAATCAGCTGCTGAATGACCAGCTCCCAAACTTCCTGATTATCCGGATAACCATGAACCAGGACTAAAGCAGGGTTTGCCTCATTGCCCCAGGTTTTGACATAGAGACGCTGCTGATCTGAGGTAGCCACCCATTGTGTTTGAGCTTGCATATATTTTTATCCTATTTTTTTATTGCCTATTTATTGCAGAATCTGGGCAATCCGATCAATGCCAGCCTGATCATTGTGTTTTAGTATGTTCTGAAGCCGAAAAAAAAATAATTGACCCAAATGAGCCTTTTCAAAAAACTACAGACAATTCCTGCCATTTCTAAATTTTTGTTAAATCGCTACGCACCTTACCGCGGCGCAGGGATTGAAATCGATAAAGTTGATCTGGCGAATTACCATATTCGCATCAAAATGCCACTAACCCGTAAAAATCAAAATGTCGTCGATGTACATTTTGGCGGCAGTTTATATGCAATGGTCGATCCTTTTTATATGCTGATTTTGATGCATCATCTGGGTTCAAAATACATTGTGTGGGATAAATCTGCATCCATACAATTTCTCTCACCCGGTCGTGGTACGGTGTATGCCGATATTCGTCTCGATCCAACAGAAATTGACCAGATTAAGCGACTTGCTGAAAATCACGCCCCGGTATACCGAAACTATCATGTAAATATTTTTGATGAATCGGGCGTACGGATTGCCGAGGTAGAAAAAACCATCTATATCCGCCGAAAAAAATCACAGGCCAGCCATAATTGACAAAAAAGCGCCTGATCAACAAGCGCTTTTATCCAGATTTCAATTAACGTTTTTTCTCTTCAATAGCTGCACCTGCTCCACCACCAATGGCACCGCCAATGGCAGCTCCGGCATTACCTCCAAAGATACTTTTACCCACCGCAGAACCAATAGCACCACCGACACCACTATAGGTCGCATTACGGTTAGAACCACCCTGGGTTTTACTGCCTACTGCTGCACCGGCACCACCACCGACAGCTGCACCGATACCGCCACCAACCTGATTCCCCACACCACCACCAACCGCACCACCAAGTGCAGCTGCGCCAATACGTTGCTCTCTTGGAGACATAGAATCACACCCTGCCAGCATAAAAGTCGACAGGGTTGCCATTGCCATCACGCTCATTAACTTTTTCATGAGATATGTCCTTTTGGCTATTTGTTACAGCATACGTCATGAGTGTGAAGTTAATATCCGCGTAATGTTACTTTTCCAAGTTTTAATGTTGAATGTTGTAATTTAATTTTAATTAAAATACCAAAAAATCGATTCGGCATGTGGAAGATCGATTGTTCGAAATCAGAAATCAGAAATCAGAAATCAGAAATCAGAAATCAGAAATCAGAAATCAGAAATCAGAAATCAGAAATCAGTTAAAGTATTCCCATCGATACATAACTTTATAAGAAAAATTTTAAATAACACAGCGGCTTTATTTAATATTATTTAAATGGGAAGGATCACGAGAATGAAAAAACGCCTTTGCTTGATATTTACATTGTTCTGTTACAATTCATCGGCCTATCCGGATTCTTCTGATACAAGCTTAATGAATAAAACCAAAGTCCTGAAAAATATTGCTTATGGGCCTCATGCTCAACAGGTCATGGATATCTATTTCCCCACCAAAGCTTTCCCAGATAAAACGCTGACACCGTTAATTGTGATGGTACATGGAGGAGCCTGGACCACTGGAGATAAAAATAATGCGGCTGTAGTCAAAAACAAAGTGGCATATTGGACCAAACAAAACTGGGTATTTATTTCCCTCAATTATCGATTGGTTCCTGAGGTCAGCGTACAACAACAAACCCAAGATATTGCAGAAGCACTTATTTATATCCAGAAACAGGCTGCAAATTGGCATGCTGATCCTAAACGTTTGGTTCTGATGGGACATTCAGCAGGTGCACACTTAGTCAGCCTACTCACTACACGCCCCCTCTGGCTGACATCGCAGCCTCAGCCCTGGCGTGCTACAGTGGCTTTAGACAGTGCTGCCTATAATGTCGAAATTATTATGCAAACTCGACATGCACGGTTTTATGATCAAGCCTTTGGTAATCAGCCATCAAACTGGAAAGCACTTTCTCCTATATCTCAAGTACACCAAACTTTACCGGCATTTCTCGCTGTTTGTTCCACAATTCGGCCAGACCAACCATGTATACAGGCACAGCAATTTATTCAGCAAGCACAAAAATCAGGAACCAAAACCCAGCTATTGCCTATTCCACTTTCACACAGAGAAATCAACCAGTCACTTGGGCAAAATAATACATATACCCAAGCGGTGAATTTATTTATACAAAGCCATTCCGCTACGGAGAAATGAGCTTATTTCAATCTTATTTAACCTAAAAATGATTTGAGCATACAAGATCTTATTTTTAAAAAACTTATTCCCTCTCTAAAATCCCCAATATGCTCTCAAAAACAGAGGCATAAAAAAAGACGCCCGAAGGCGTCTTTTTTGAGTCATTTAACGTCGAATTAGAATTCTTGGTTAAATGCTTGGCTTAATGCTTGGTCTACATCAGAGAAGTCATTAACCAGCGCATGTTCTGCAGCTTCTGCTTCTTGACGACGACGTTCCAAGTGGTACGCAAGACCAGTACCCGCTGGAATCAAGCGACCCACAACAACGTTTTCTTTCAAGCCACGTAGGTCATCTTCTTTACCTGTTACAGCCGCTTCAGTTAACACGCGTGTTGTTTCCTGGAACGATGCAGCAGAGATGAACGAGTCAGTAGAAAGCGATGCTTTGGTAATACCCATCAATTGACGTTCAAACTTCGCCGGGAACTTGTTCTGTGCAAGAACAGCTTGGTTCTCACTCATAACACGGATGTAATCCACTTGTTCGCCTTTGATGAAGCTTGTATCGCCACCGTCAGTAATGTCGACTTTACGCAACATTTGACGCACGATCACTTCGATGTGTTTATCGTTGATTTTTACACCTTGCAGACGGTATACGTCCTGAACTTCGTTCACGATGTAGTTGGTCAATGCCACTTCGCCTTTCAAGCGCAAGATGTCGTGTGGATTTTGCGGACCATCAGAAATGGTTTCACCACGGTTCACATGCTCGCCTTCGAACACGTTAATCGTACGCCACTTCGGAATAAGCTCTTCGTAAATCTCAGAGCCATCATCCGGAGTAATCACAAGACGGTTCTTGCCTTTAGTCTCTTTACCGAAGCTTACAACACCAGAAATTTCAGCAAGAATTGCATGCTCTTTCGGTTTACGTGCTTCGAACAAGTCAGCTACGCGTGGAAGACCACCGGTAATATCACGGGTACGTGAAGTTTCTTGTGGTACACGACCAATAACATCACCGACACCAATCGTTTCGCCATCACGGACAGAAAGAATGGTATTTTGTGGCAAGAAGTAGAACTGTTCGCCACCATCAGTGGTATCCAATACAACCGCTGGACGCAAATCTTTACCTGACGCAGGACGTGAAGTCACTGGCAAGATTTCGATTGTAGTCATACCTGTTGCATCATCAGTTTTCGATGTCACAGTTACGCCATCAGCAATTTGGCTGAAACGTACTTTACCGGCAACTTCTGTAACCAATGGATGTGTATGTGGATCCCAAGTCGCTACGATACCGCCTGCTTCTACAGCTTCACCATCTTTCAACAAGATAGATGCACCGTAAGGAAGTTTATAGCGTTCGCGTTCACGACCTAAATCATCCGCAATACCGATCTCACCTGAACGTGAAGTCGATACCAAATGACCTTTGGCATGTTGTACTGTTTTCACGTTGTGGAAACGTACTGTACCTTTGTTACGAACTTGTACGCTGTTTGCAGCAGAAGTTCGGCTCGCAGCACCACCCACGTGGAACGTACGCATGGTTAACTGTGTACCTGGCTCACCAATTGATTGAGCAGCCATTACACCCACAGATTCACCTGGATTCACCAAGTGACCGCGAGCAAGGTCACGACCATAACACTTCGCACATACGCCAAATGTAGATTCACAGTTTACAACTGAACGTACTTTAACTTCATCGACACCTGCTTCTTCAAGGAAGGCAGCAATTTTTTCGTCAATCAACGTGTTACGTGGAAGAATGACTTCGTCAGAACCAGCACGTTTCACATCTTCAGCAACAACACGACCCAATACTCGAGCACCCAGATTCTCAATGACATCGCCACCTTGAATGAATGGCGTCATGACCAGACCGCCATAAGTACCACAATCCGGCTCGGTAATAACCAAATCCTGCGCTACGTCTACCAGACGACGAGTCAAGTAACCAGAGTTTGCTGTTTTAAGTGCTGTATCGGCCAAACCTTTACGCGCACCATGTGTTGAAATGAAGTACTGAAGTACTGTCAAACCTTCACGGAAGTTTGCTTTAATCGGGGTTTCAATGATCGAACCATCTGGTTTCGCCATCAAACCACGCATACCCGCCAACTGACGAATCTGAGCTGCCGAACCACGGGCACCCGAGTCAGACATCATGTAGATACTGTTGAATGATTTCTGTTTCTCATCTTCACCCTGTTTGTTCTTAACAGTCGTGAAAGACAAGTTATCCATCATCGCTTTCGCTACCTGGTCATTGGTACGTGCCCAGATATCGACTACCTTGTTATAACGTTCACCGGCAGTTACGAAACCTTGTTCGAATTGTTGTTCGATTTCACGAACTTCAACTTCTGCTTTTTCGATGATCGAGTATTTCGCTGGTGGAATGAGCATGTCTTCCATACCAACAGATACACCAGAACGAGTCGCTTGACGGAAGCCCAGGTACATCAATTGGTCAGCAAAGATAACGGTATCTTTCAGACCCAATTTACGGTAGCAAGAGTTAATTAACTTGGAGATGTTCTTTTTCGTCATCTCAACGTTGATTTGCTGGAAGTCCATACCTTCAGGAACAACTTCCCAAAGCAGACAGCGGCCTGGAGTCGTGTCAACAATAATGGTTTGCTGTTCACGGTTTCCATCTTCGTCAATCACAGTCTGGTGTACACGTGCTTTAACGCGAGCGTGTAAATCTACCTGACCTGTTGCAAGTGCACGGTTTACTTCGTCAGTATCCGCGAACACCATACCTTCACCTTTGGCATTGATCGCATCACGCGTGATGTAATACAAGCCCAAGACCACGTCCTGAGAAGGTACGATGATTGGCTCACCGTTGGCTGGTGACAAGATGTTGTTGGTCGACATCATTAACGCACGAGCTTCTAACTGAGCTTCAAGTGTTAATGGTACGTGTACCGCCATTTGGTCACCGTCGAAGTCGGCGTTGAACGCAGCACATACGAGTGGGTGTAGACGGATCGCTTTACCTTCAATCAGGGTTGGTTCAAATGCTTGAAGACCCAAACGGTGAAGTGTAGGCGCACGGTTCAACATCACTGGATGTTGACGGATCACGTGAGCAAGAACGTCCCAAACTTCTGGAGTTTCGCGCTCAACCATTTTCTTCGCAGCTTTAATGGTTGTTGCTTGGCCAGAAGCTTGCAGTTTTGCGAAAATGAATGGCTTGAATAATTCAAGTGCCATTTTCTTCGGAAGACCACATTGGTGCAAACGTAAAGTTGGACCTACAGTAATAACCGAACGACCAGAGTAATCGACACGCTTACCAAGTAAGTTTTGACGGAAACGACCTTGCTTACCTTTGATCATATCAGCCAAAGATTTAAGCGGACGTTTGTTCGAACCGGTAATTGCACGACCACGACGACCGTTATCAAGCAATGCATCTACAGACTCTTGCAGCATACGTTTTTCGTTACGTACGATAATGTCTGGAGCAGCAAGGTCAAGAAGACGTTTTAAACGGTTGTTACGGTTAATCACACGACGGTAAAGATCGTTCAAATCAGAAGTCGCGAAACGTCCACCTTCAAGCGGAACCAACGGACGAAGGTCTGGTGGAAGAACTGGCAATACAGTTAATACCATCCATTCTGGCTTGTTGTTTGACTCTTTGAACGCTTCCATCAACTTCAAGCGTTTAGACGCTTTTTTCAGCTTGGTTTCTGAAGTTGTGTTAGGAATTTCTTCGCGAAGACGTGAAATTTCAGCTTCAAGATCGATGTCTTTCAACAGGTCCTGAACAGCTTCTGCACCCATTTTTGCAGTGAATTCATCACCGTGCTCTTCTAACGCCGTGAAGTATTCTTCATCGTTCAGAAGTTGGTATTTCTCCATTGGAGTCATACCTGGGTCAGTGACCACGTAAGATTCGAAATACAATACGCGTTCGATGTCACGTAAAGTCATGTCTAGAAGAAGACCGATACGAGACGGTAATGATTTCAAGAACCAGATGTGCGCAACTGGAGAAGCCAATTCGATGTGACCCATACGCTCACGACGAACTTTCGCAGTTGTTACTTCAACGCCACATTTTTCACAAATGACGCCTTTGTATTTCATACGCTTGTATTTACCACACAAGCATTCGTAATCTTTTACCGGACCAAAGATTTTGGCACAGAACAAACCGTCACGTTCAGGTTTGAAGGTACGGTAGTTAATTGTCTCTGGCTTTTTAACTTCACCATGAGACCATGACTTAATCATTTCTGGTGACGCAAGACCAATACGGATGCGATCAAACTCTACTGGAGCATGACCATCAGAATCCGTCTTTTTGCGCATGATATCGAGCAAGTCTTTCAATTTTTTTCTCCGTGTGTTGTGGAGATTTTCACTTCACAACTGGGTCACAAATATTGTTTTTTAACTGAAATTTGGAATCTCCCCTAGCCCCTCTTTGATAAAGAGGGGAACTTTCCCCCTTTGAAAAAGGGGGTCAGGGAGATTTAATTAGTCACCATTTTTCAGTTCAATGTTGATACCTAAAGAACGGATCTCTTTGGTCAATACGTTGAACGATTCAGGCATACCTGGGTCCATGTAATGGTTACCATCTACAATGTTCTTATAGATACGAGTACGACCTTCAACGTCATCCGATTTCACAGTAAGCATTTCTTGGAGCGTATAAGCTGCACCGTATGCTTCCAGTGCCCAGACTTCCATCTCACCGAAACGCTGACCACCGAACTGGGCTTTACCACCCAATGGTTGTTGCGTTACTAGAGAGTAAGAACCTGTAGAACGCGCATGCATCTTGTCATCAACCAAGTGGTTCAGTTTCAGCATGTACATGTAACCTACAGTTACTGGACGGTCAAAACGTTCACCGGTACGGCCATCATACAATACCGTTTGACCCGTACGTGAAATGCCACCAAGTTCAAGCAATTCTTTGATTTGCGATTCTTCAGCACCATCGAATACAGGTGTTGCTAAAGGAACACCAGCACGCAAATTACCAGATAATGCCAAGATTTCATCATCAGTCAAGCTGTCAAGATCTTCTTGCTGACCGCCAACTTTATTGTAAATCTTGTCTAAGAAGTCACGAAGCTCAAGTACAGTGCGTTGCTCTTTCAACATCTTGTCGATTTGATCACCAAGACCTTTCGCTGCCATACCCAAGTGAGTTTCCAGAATCTGCCCCACGTTCATACGTGATGGTACACCCAGCGGGTTAAGTACCACATCCACAGGAACACCGTTGGCATCGTGCGGCATGTCTTCTACAGGCAAGATGTTCGATACAACACCCTTGTTACCGTGACGACCAGCCATCTTATCACCCGGCTGGATGCGACGTTTAACTGCGAGGTAAACCTTAACCACTTTCAATACGCCAGTAGTCAGTTCATCACCCGTAGAAAGTTTGCGTTTTTTCTCTGCAAATTTCTCGTCAATCTCTTGGCTCTTCTCTTTCAAGAACACTTGGATTTGAGTTAAACGCTCAGCAATTGCTTCATCACTTGGCTGGATATCCAGTAAGTCAACAAGCTCTAAACCAGATAACAATTCTTCAGTAAGCTTGTCACCGCGTTTAGTGGTACCACCACCATTCGATTCTTGACCTTTCAACAGGCGAACAATACGTTCACGTGCTGCTTCTTCGAAGATTTTGAATTCTTCTTTCAAGTCTTTACGGTAAGCATCCAATTGAGCTTTTTCAATGGCTTGAGCACGTTCGTCTTTTTCAAGACCGTCACGTGTAAACACTTGAACGTCAATCACTGTACCTTTCACACCTGAAGACACACGTAAAGAAGAGTCTTTAACGTCAGCTGCTTTTTCACCGAAGATTGCACGAAGCAATTTTTCTTCAGGCGTCAACTGCGTTTCACCTTTCGGTGTTACTTTACCAACCAGGATGTCACCCGCTGTTACTTCAGCACCGATGTAAACAATACCTGACTCGTCCAGTTTAGACAGTGCAGCTTCGCCAACGTTAGGAATATCAGCAGTAATTTCTTCTGCACCTAACTTGGTATCACGTGCAACACATGACAATTCTTGAATATGAATCGACGTTAAACGGTCTTCTTGAAGAACACGCTCAGATAACAAGATCGAGTCTTCGTAGTTGTAACCGTTCCAGGTCATGAACGCTACGCGCATGTTTTGACCAAGCGCCAATTCACCGCCATCCGTAGATGGACCATCCGCAAGAACGTCACCACGACCAACTTTATCACCAAGTTTCACAAGAACTTTCTGGTTGATACAAGTGTTCTGGTTCGAACGTGTATATTTGATCAGGTTGTAAATATCTACACCTGCTTCACCTGCGATCATCTCTTCTTCGTTGACACGAATTACCACACGAGACGCGTCTACAAATTCAATACGACCACCACGTTTCGCAAGTACACATACACCTGAGTCGTGCGCTACGTTTGCTTCCATACCAGTACCAACAAGCGGCTTGTCGGCGATCAACGTAGGTACTGCCTGACGTTGCATGTTTGAACCCATCAATGCACGGTTCGCATCATCGTGTTCAAGGAATGGAATAAGTGATGCAGCAACAGATACAACCTGTTGAGCAGATACATCCATATGCGTCACTTTTTCAGGAGGCATACGTACGAAATCACCTTGGTGACGTACAGAAACGAATTCTTCAGTCAGGTTACCTTCTTTATCAATTGCAGAATCGGCCTGTGCAATGACAGTACCTACTTCTTCAATTGCAGAAAGATATTCAACGTCATCTGTTACACGACCATCTACAACTTTACGGTATGGAGTTTCCAGGAAACCGAAGTTATTACATTTCGCATAAACAGAAAGTGAGTTAATCAAACCAATGTTTGGACCCTCAGGAGTCTCAATTGGACACACACGACCATAGTGAGTTTGATGTACGTCACGTACTTCGAAGCCCGCACGTTCACGTGTCAAACCACCAGGCCCAAGCGCTGATACACGACGTTTGTGTGTAATTTCAGACAACGGGTTGTTTTGGTCCATGAACTGAGACAACTGACTTGAACCAAAGAATTCTTTGATTGCAGCAGCAACTGGTTTCGCATTGATTAAATCTTGCGGAGACAAGTTGTCAGTTTCAGCTTGGCTTAAACGTTCTTTAACAGCACGTTCAACACGAACAAGACCAACACGGAACTGGTTTTCTGTCATTTCACCAACAGAACGAACACGACGGTTACCTAAATGGTCAATATCGTCGACTTCACCTTTACCGTTACGAATTTCAACCAATGTTTTTAATACATCAGTGATGTCTTCGTTTGAAAGAATACCTTCAACTTCACGAGACTTCTGATCAGTACCGACTTCGTAAGGACGACCCAAACGACGGTTGAACTTCATACGACCGACCGGAGACAAGTCATAACGTTCAGAAGAGAAGAACAGGTTGTTGAACAGGTTCTCAGCAGCTTCTTTTGTTGGTGGCTCGCCTGGACGCATCACTTTGTAGATTTCTACCAGTGCTTCTTCACGACCAGTAGTTGTATCAGCACGTAAAGAGTCAGCAATGAATGAACCGCGATCGATATCATTCGTGAACAATACGTTAAATTGTTTTACGCCACCTTCAGCCAATTTCACCATGATCTCATGGCTCAATACCGTATTGGCTGCAATCACTTCACCGTCACGTAAAGCAACATCTTCAGCAACAATACGTTCGTACAAGTATTCATCCGGAACAGAAAGTTTTTCTAAACCAGCAGCTTCCATCTGACGTACGTGACGCGCATTGATACGTTTACCTTGCTCTACAATCACTTTACCGTCATTGTCAGCAATGTCGAATTGCGCCATTTCGCCACGAAGACGTTCTGGAACCAGGTCAATCTGGTAGCTACCCATGTCAAGATACACAGGTACTTTTTCGTAGAACATATCCAGGATTTGTTCGTTGCTATAACCCAAAGCACGAAGAACCACAGTCGCAAGCAATTTACGACGACGGTCAATACGAACATATACAAGGTCTTTAGCATCGAATTCGAAATCCAGCCATGAACCACGGTAAGGAATGATACGTGCAGAATAAAGAACTTTACCGCTAGAATGTGTTTTGCCTTTATCGTGGTCAAAGAACACGCCTGGTGAACGGTGTAATTGAGATACGATTACACGCTCAGTACCATTGATGACAAAAGTACCGTTTTCTGTCATGAGTGGCATTTCACCCATGTACACTTCTTGTTCACGTACGTCTTTAATTGATTTGGTTTCGCGATCTTTTAAGATCAAACGAATTTTTACACGCATTGGTGCTGCATAAGTTGAACCACGTAAAATACATTCACGCACGTCAAACTCAGGCTTACCAAGACTATACTCAACAAATTCTAAAGCAGCATTGCCAGAATAACTTTCAATAGGAAAAACTGAACGAAATGCGGCTTGGAGACCGATATCTTCGCGGTTTTTTGGTGTTTTGCCATCTTGTAAGAATGTTCGGTACGAGTCGACCTGAATCGCGAGCAAGTACGGAGCATCCATGACGCTAGGCAATTTACCAAAATTCTTACGGATCCGTTTCTTTTCGGTATATGAGTATGCCATCTGGAGTCCTCGGAAAGTAAACTAAGTCCGCCTGCAGAACGGACCTAGAAGGAATTACACAGGCCGATATGGCCACCACTTTTTACAAATGCTGCAATTTTTAGTGGTATTAAAACGCTTAGCAATATTTTCAAATATAAAAAATATTGGTAAACGTTTGATATTATTGATTATTATAATAATTGATGCTTTTTTACACCAATCAAACAAAAATCGAGCCGATAATTGTAACGCAAAAAGGCTGATGACCCAAGAGCCATCAGCCAATTTTTGGGGTCAATTTAAAATTAGACCCCGATCGAAATTACTTAACAGTAACTGTAGCACCAGTTTCTTCAAGTTTTTTCTTAAGTTCTTCAGCTTCTTCTTTAGAAACGCCTTCTTTAAGAACTGAAGGAGCACCTTCAACCATGTCTTTAGCTTCTTTCAAGCCAAGACCAGTGATTTCACGAACTGCTTTAATTACAGCTACTTTGTTAGCACCGAAAGAAGTCAACTCAACGTTGAATTCAGTTTGTTCTTCAACAGCAGCACCAGCAGCAGGACCAGCAGCAACAGCTACAGCAGCAGCAGATACGTTGAATTTTTCTTCAAAAGCAGAGATAAGTTCAACAAGTTCAAGAACAGTTTTTTCAGCAACTGCGTTTAAGATTTCTTCGTTAGTTAAAGCCATGAGAATAACTCCAAATGGGGATTGAATGGTGTGAAAGTAAATTTAAGCTTATGCAGCTTCTGACTCGTTTTTCTCTTTGAGCGCAGTAATAAGGCGACCCAATTTCGAAATAGGAGCTTGAAGAACGTTTGCAAGCATAGTAAGCGCTTTTTCTTGGTTTGGAAGGTTTGCGATAACGCTAACTTCAGCACCTTGATAAACCTTGCCGTCAAATGCAGCAGCTTTAAGTTCAAATGCTTTGTTAGTTTTAGCAAATTCTTCAAACAAGCGAGCAGCTGCGCCCATGTCGTCTTCAGAAGTTGAGAAAGCTAAGATTGTTGGGCCAACAAGGTTGTCATTCAAGATATTGAATTGAGTATCTTGAAGAGCACGTTTAGCTAAAGTATTACGCACAACACGTGTAGCAACACCTAGTTTACGAGCTTCAACACGAAGAGCAGTTAATTGCTCAACAGTTAAACCTTGGTAGTCAGCAACAACAGCAGCAAATGCAGTAGAAGCAACTTCAGCTACTTCAGCTACGATCTGTTTTTTGCCTTCGATAAGAAGAGCCATTGTAAAACCTCCTAACGGTGATTTATGCACTTACAAAGAAGTACACTCCCAATTCGTAAGGCCATCACTGGACTTACACGCGGAGGATGAACAAATCACACCACCGCGTCTACTCGGACTGGACTTTTAAGAAGTGAGTTCCAAAGAACTCCCCTCGCCCGAGGTCTTTGACGCTGACAAATTTACATTTATCAATTCAAAGTTTGCCTAAATTATCCCCTCTCCTTATAGGGGAGGGCTAGGGAGAGGTTTAACCCTCTTCCCGACCTTCTCCCAGAGGGAGAAGGAGACATCTTCAGGGCTTTAAAATTCTTTTCTAAGTCAAACTTAGTTAGATACGTTTGCTACATCAATAGTAAGACCAGGACCCATAGTTGAGCTTAAAGTGATCTTTTTGATGTAAACACCTTTAGAAGTCGCAGGTTTTGCTTTCTTAAGGTCAGCTACAAGAGCTTCAACGTTTTGACGAACAGCAGCAGCTTCAAAGCCAACTTGACCGATCGCAGCGTGGATGATACCCGCTTTGTCTACACGGTAACGTGCTTGACCAGCTTTAGCGTTTTTAACAGCGCCAGCTACGTCAGGAGTTACTGTACCCACTTTAGGGTTTGGCATTAAGCCACGTGGACCAAGAATCGTACCAAGTTTACCTACAACGCGCATTGCATCTGGAGCAGCAATTACTACGTCGAAATCAAGGTTACCCGCTTGAATGCTTTCAGCAAGATCATCAAAACCAACGATGTCTGCGCCTTCAGCTTTAGCAGCTTCAGCAGCAGCACCTTGAGCAAACACAGCAACACGTACAGTTTTACCAGTACCTGCAGGAAGTGTAGTCGCGCCACGAACAACCTGGTCAGATTTACGTGGGTCAACACCTAGATTTACTGATACATCCAAAGATTCTTTGAATTTAGCAGCAGGAAGGCTAGTTAAAACTTGTACTGCTTCTTCCAAAGTGTAAACTTTGTTTGCTTCTACAGCAGCAGCAATGGCTTTTTGACGTTTAGTTAATTTAGCCATGTCTTATAGCTCCACTTCCAAGCCCATAGAACGCGCAGAACCAGCAATGGTACGTACACGTGCGTCTAAATCAGCACCAGTTAAATCTGGTTCTTTAGTAGTCGCAATTTCTTCTAACTGAGCACGAGTCAACTTACCAACTTTAGTTTTGTTAGGTACAGCTGAACCCTTTTGAATACCAGCAGCTTTCTTAAGAAGAATAGCAGCAGGTGGAGTTTTCATGATAAATGTGAACGACTTGTCGTTGTACACAGTAATCACTACAGGAATTGGAAGACCTGGTTCAACTTTTTGTGTAGCAGCATTGAATTCTTTACAGAATGCCATGATGTTAACACCACGTTGACCTAGTGCAGGACCAATCGGTGGAGATGGATTCGCTTTACCAGCTGGAACTTGCAGCTTGATATAGCCGTCAATCTTCTTAGCCATTTCAAATTACCTCTGGGTACAAACGCCGCTAGGCTCCCCAACGCTATTTATGTAACAATACTGTTACAACAACAATGCCCGATCCATAACAAATCGGGCGTTTTCAATCCAACTTAAATCAGTTCGCTTTTTCGACTTGACGAAATTCGAGCTCAACCTGAGTTGGACGATTGAATACATTGATTGTCAACGTCAAACGTGACTTCTCGTAAAGAACTTCTTCCACCACACCTTTAAAGTCGGTAAATGGACCATCAATAACGAGTAATTCTTCGCCTGGCTCAAACATCGTCTTAGGACGAGGTGCTTCACCAGTATTGCGTACACGCGCAAGAATCGCATCAGCTTCTTTTTGCGTAATTGGTGCAGGTTTCTCTGCTGTACCACCAATGAAACCCAATACTTTTGGACATTCTTTAACGATGTGCCAGGTATCATCATTCATTTCCATTTCGACTAATACGTAGCCAGGAAAGAATTTACGCTCTGATTTACGCTTCTTACCATCCTTCATCTCTACCACTTCTTCGGTAGGAACCAGGACTTCACCAAAGCTATCGGCTACAGCGCTACGCTGGATTCGATCATTAAGTGAACGCATCACTTGTTTTTCATAACCTGAATAGGCATGAATAATGTACCAACGTTTCATAGCTCTTTTACCCGATAAAAAACTTCATTAACCAGCCCAAGATGTAATCAAAACACCATAAAACAATGGCAGCGATTACAACAACAGCAAGAACATGCCAAGATGTGGATACCGTTTCCTGCTTAGTCGGCCAAGTCACACGACGCAGCTCAATTCGAGCGTCTTTCAACAAACGAACAAAGCCTTTGCCTTGATGGGTGGCGTATAATAAACCTAAAGCCACTACGATACAAGCCAAAATTATTCCAACGCGCACCCAAACACTATTGGCTGGTGCCCAATACGCTGGCAAATACTGCCCCCCTATGGCTGCACCGATTAACAAAATCAATGCGATAACCCATAGAACAATATCTAAAGGGGAACCAGAATTAACAACTTCAGCAGAATTATTTCTTTGTGGAATTGGCGCTTCGCTTAATGCGTCACGCGATTTATCATTCGACATTTTTGTACTCGTCGTAGGCTTCGCGACTTATTATATGACAATTTAACCAGCATCAAGCTTTTTTTTAAAAAAATGGCAGGCCAGGAGGGACTCGAACCCCCAACATTCGGTTTTGGAGACCGACGCTCTACCAATTGAACTACTGACCTACAGTACAAATCGGGAACTAAAGTCCCCGATCTGTAATTTCAACTTATGGTTGCTATTATGCAGTTACTTTAGCAACAACACCAGCACCAACTGTACGACCACCTTCACGGATCGCAAAACGTAGACCTGGGTCCATTGCGATTGGGTGGATCAATTCTACTGACATTTCTACGTTGTCACCAGGCATAACCATTTCAACGCCTTCTTTCAAAGAAATCGCGCCAGTTACGTCAGTTGTACGGAAATAGAACTGTGGACGGTAACCGTTAAGGAATGGAGTGTGACGACCACCTTCTTCTTTAGAAAGTACGTATACTTCTGCATCGAATTTAGTGTGCGGCTTGATTGTACCTGGTTTAGCAAGTACTTGACCACGTTGAACGTCTTCACGTTTAGTACCACGTAGAAGAACACCACAGTTCTCGCCTGCACGACCTTCGTCAAGCAATTTACGGAACATTTCTACGCCAGTTACAGTTGTCTTAACTGTATCTTTGATACCTACGATTTCAACTTCTTCGCCTACTTTCACGATACCTGATTCAACACGGCCAGTTACTACTGTACCACGACCAGAAATTGAGAATACGTCTTCGATTGGCATCAAGAATGCTTTGTCGATTGCACGTTCTGGTTCTGGGATATAAGTGTCAAGCGCTTCAACAAGAGCAAGAACTGAAGATTCGCCATATTGACCAGCGTCACCGTTAAGCGCAGCCAAAGCTGAACCACGGATAACAGGAGTGTCATCACCAGGGAAGTCATAAGTAGAAAGAAGTTCACGAACTTCCATTTCAACCAGTTCAAGCAAC
>NZ_WXXM01000039.1:1885-5238 GCF_011319235.1 Acinetobacter sp. SA01 | reverse complement strand
ACTATGCTTCCACATCCAACCTATCAACGTCGTAGTCTTCAACGGCTCTTTAGGAGACATAAAGTCTCGGGGAAATCTTATCTTGAGGTAGGCTTCCCGCTTAGATGCTTTCAGCGGTTATCCCTTCCGAACATAGCTACCCGGCGATGCGACTGGCGTCACAACCGGTACACCAGAGGTTCGTCCACTCTGGTCCTCTCGTACTAGGAGCAGATCCTCTCAAATTTCCAACGCCCACGGTAGATAGGGACCGAACTGTCTCACGACGTTCTAAACCCAGCTCGCGTACCTCTTTAAATGGCGAACAGCCATACCCTTGGGACCTGCTTCAGCCCCAGGATGAGATGAGCCGACATCGAGGTGCCAAACACCGCCGTCGATATGAACTCTTGGGCGGTATCAGCCTGTTATCCCCAGAGTACCTTTTATCCGTTGAGCGATGGCCCTTCCATACAGAACCACCGGATCACTAAGACCTACTTTCGTACCTGCTCGACTTGTGGGTCTCGCAGTTAAGCGCGCTTTTGCCTTTATACTCTACGCGTGATTTCCGACCACGCTGAGCGCACCTTCGTACTCCTCCGTTACTCTTTAGGAGGAGACCGCCCCAGTCAAACTACCCACCAGACATGGTCCTCGTCCCGGATAACGGGACAGAGTTAGAACCTCAATATTACCAGGGTGGTATTTCAAGATTGGCTCCACTAGGACTAGCGTCCCAGCTTCAAAGCCTCCCACCTATCCTACACAAGTAAGATCAAAGTTCAATGTCAAGCTGCAGTAAAGGTTCACGGGGTCTTTCCGTCTAGCCGCGGGTACACCGCATCTTCACGGCGATTTCGATTTCACTGAGCCTCTGCTGGAGACAGCGCCCCCATCATTATGCCATTCGTGCAGGTCGGAACTTACCCGACAAGGAATTTCGCTACCTTAGGACCGTTATAGTTACGGCCGCCGTTTACTGGGGCTTCGATCAAGAGCTTCGCTTACGCTAACCCCATCAATTAACCTTCCAGCACCGGGCAGGCATCACACCCTATACGTCCACTTTCGTGTTTGCAGAGTGCTATGTTTTTAATAAACAGTTGCAGGGGCCTGGTTTCTGTGGCTGCTCTCAGCTCAGGAAGCAAGTTCCATCACCAAAAGCAGCGTACCTTCTCCCGAAGTTACGGTACCATTTTGCCTAGTTCCTTCAGCAGAGTTCTCTCAAGCGCTTTGGTCTACTCGACCTGACCACCTGTGTCGGTTTCGGGTACGATTCCAGTGTAACTGAAGCTTAGAGACTTTTCCTGGAAGTATGGTATCAGCCACTTCACTGTACAAGTACAGCTTGCTATCAGATCTCAGCATAGAGCACCCCGGATTTGCCTAAGATGCATGCCTACTTCCTTCCACCTGGACAACCAACGCCAGGCTGACTTAACCTTCTCCGTCCTCTCATCGCATTACACTGAAGTATTGGAATATTAACCAATTTCCCATCGACTACGCCTTTCGGCCTCGCCTTAGGGGTCGACTCACCCAGCCCCGATTAACGTTGGACTGGAACCCTTGGTCTTTCAGCGAGCGGGTTTTTCACCCGCTTTGTCGTTACTCACGTCAGCATTCGCACTTCTGATACCTCCAGCAGACTTCTCAATCCACCTTCATCGGCTTACAGAACGCTCCCCTACCACGTATACAAAGTATACATCCGCAGCTTCGGCACATAGTTTTAGCCCCGTTACATCTTCCGCGCAGGCCGACTCGACTAGTGAGCTATTACGCTTTCTTTAAAGGGTGGCTGCTTCTAAGCCAACCTCCTAGCTGTCTATGCCTTCCCACATCGTTTCCCACTTAACTATGATTTTGGGGCCTTAGCTGGCGGTCTGGATTGTTTTCCTCTTGACTACGGACGTTAGCACCCGCAGTCTGTCTCCCGGATAGTACTCATTGGTATTCGGAGTTTGCATCGGTTTGGTAAGTCGGGATGACCCCCTAGCCGAAACAGTGCTCTACCCCCAATGGTATTCGTCCGAGGCGCTACCTAAATAGCTTTCGGGGAGAACCAGCTATCACCGAGTTTGATTAGCCTTTCACCCCTATCCACAAGTCATCCCCTGGCTTTTCAACGACAGTGGGTTCGGTCCTCCAGTCAGTGTTACCTAACCTTCAACCTGCTCATGGATAGATCACCCGGTTTCGGGTCTATACCCAGCAACTAAACGCCCTATTAAGACTCGATTTCTCTACGGCTCCCCTATTCGGTTAACCTCGCTACTGAATATAAGTCGCTGACCCATTATACAAAAGGTACGCAGTCACCGAACAAGTCGGCTCCCACTGCTTGTATGCATGCGGTTTCAGGATCTATTTCACTCCCCTCACAGGGGTTCTTTTCGCCTTTCCCTCACGGTACTGGTTCACTATCGGTCAGTCAGGAGTATTTAGCCTTGGAGGATGGTCCCCCCATATTCAGACAAGGTTTCACGTGCCTCGCCCTACTCGACATCATCATATAAGCCCTTTCGTGTACAGGACTATCACCTACTATGGTTGCACTTCCCAGAGCATTCCACTAAAGCTTATATGACTTAATGGGCTTTTCCCCGTTCGCTCGCCGCTACTGAGGGAATCTCAATTGATTTCTTTTCCTAAGGGTACTGAGATGTTTCACTTCCCCTCGTTCGCCTCGTAACACTATGTATTCATGTTACGATACCTACCTTATGGTAAGTGGGTTTCCCCATTCAGAAATCTCCGGATCACAGGATATTTGCCGCCTCCCCGGAGCTTATCGCAGGCTATTACGTCTTTCATCGCCTCTGACTGCCAAGGCATCCACCACATGCACTTAATTACTTGACTATACAACCCCAAACAGTCGTCCATCCCTACAAGTAGGATGAGCAACAGATTATGATGATCTCTCATCACTCTCATACAGTTGGCGTTTGTGCACTTAAGCACTGTACAGCTTCAATTAGATTCATATACCAAAACGCTTGATTCAGTTTAATCGCTAGTAACTCATTTCTTGATCTTCATCAACCAGTCATAAATGACTGCTAATGTCGATTTTAAAACGAGTATGAACAATTTATTTCAACTCAAATATATTCTGTTAATGATTTTTCCAGCCTTCGTCAGGTCAGGAAACTGTGATAAATCACAGAGGTTAATAACAATGCCGCGCATTATACGCCGCTTTCTTACTAAGCTCTATAAGCTATCTAACCGTTTGCTTATTATGCATCCGAAGATACATGGTGGAGACTAGGAGAGTCGAACTCCTGACCTCCTGCGTGCAAAGCAGGCGCTCTACCAACTAAGCTAAGTCCCCAGCTTATCAATAAGTCAATGTTTCTGATTTC
>NZ_WXXM01000039.1:0-1855 GCF_011319235.1 Acinetobacter sp. SA01 | reverse complement strand
CAGTCAGTAGTGGTGGGTCTGACAAGACTTGAACTTGTGACCCCACGCTTATCAAGCGTGTGCTCTAACCAACTGAGCTACAGACCCTCAGATACATCGTCATGAAGAACAACTTGTTGTGGATTCTTACCAATCGTCAATCTTTCGTTAAGGAGGTGATCCAGCCGCAGGTTCCCCTACGGCTACCTTGTTACGACTTCACCCCAGTCATCGGCCACACCGTGGTAAGCGTCCTCCTTACGGTTAGACTACCTACTTCTGGTGCAACAAACTCCCATGGTGTGACGGGCGGTGTGTACAAGGCCCGGGAACGTATTCACCGCGGCATTCTGATCCGCGATTACTAGCGATTCCGACTTCATGGAGTCGAGTTGCAGACTCCAATCCGGACTACGATCGGCTTTTTGAGATTAGCATCCTATCGCTAGGTAGCAACCCTTTGTACCGACCATTGTAGCACGTGTGTAGCCCTGGTCGTAAGGGCCATGATGACTTGACGTCGTCCCCGCCTTCCTCCAGTTTGTCACTGGCAGTATCCTTAAAGTTCCCGGCTTAACCCGCTGGCAAATAAGGAAAAGGGTTGCGCTCGTTGCGGGACTTAACCCAACATCTCACGACACGAGCTGACGACAGCCATGCAGCACCTGTATGTAAGTTCCCGAAGGCACCAATCCATCTCTGGAAAGTTCTTACTATGTCAAGACCAGGTAAGGTTCTTCGCGTTGCATCGAATTAAACCACATGCTCCACCGCTTGTGCGGGCCCCCGTCAATTCATTTGAGTTTTAGTCTTGCGACCGTACTCCCCAGGCGGTCTACTTATCGCGTTAGCTGCGCCACTAAAGCCTCAAAGGCCCCAACGGCTAGTAGACATCGTTTACGGCATGGACTACCAGGGTATCTAATCCTGTTTGCTCCCCATGCTTTCGTACCTCAGCGTCAGTATTAGGCCAGATGGCTGCCTTCGCCATCGGTATTCCTCCAGATCTCTACGCATTTCACCGCTACACCTGGAATTCTACCATCCTCTCCCATACTCTAGCTTCCCAGTATCGAATGCAATTCCTAAGTTAAGCTCAGGGATTTCACATCCGACTTAAAAAGCCGCCTACGCACGCTTTACGCCCAGTAAATCCGATTAACGCTCGCACCCTCTGTATTACCGCGGCTGCTGGCACAGAGTTAGCCGGTGCTTATTCTGCGAGTAACGTCCACTATCCCTAGGTATTAACTAGAGTAGCCTCCTCCTCGCTTAAAGTGCTTTACAACCAAAAGGCCTTCTTCACACACGCGGCATGGCTGGATCAGGGTTCCCCCCATTGTCCAATATTCCCCACTGCTGCCTCCCGTAGGAGTCTGGGCCGTGTCTCAGTCCCAGTGTGGCGGATCATCCTCTCAGACCCGCTACAGATCGTCGCCTTGGTAGGCCTTTACCCCACCAACTAGCTAATCCGACTTAGGCTCATCTATTAGCGCAAGGTCCGAAGATCCCCTGCTTTCCCCCGTAGGGCGTATGCGGTATTAGCATCCCTTTCGAGATGTTGTCCCCCACTAATAGGCAGATTCCTAAGCATTACTCACCCGTCCGCCGCTAAGTTATGGTGCAAGCACCACAACTCCGCTCGACTTGCATGTGTTAAGCCTGCCGCCAGCGTTCAATCTGAGCCATGATCAAACTCTTCAGTTTAAAATCAATAGTGCTTTATTCAAAACACCAAATCTGGCTCATCAATTTTCTGACAAATATTTCTCAAATAAACTTCGAGTAATTTCTACCATCAATCAATGAAAATAATTTCGATCAATCAACCAGTAAAAATCCACACAAGTTGTTCTTCATAATCTCTTAATGATCT
>NZ_WXXM01000038.1:0-6248 GCF_011319235.1 Acinetobacter sp. SA01 | reverse complement strand
GTCATTCGCATCTCGACGGGATGAGTCCAGAAGCCTTTGAAGCAGCTTCAAAATGAGGCTGTCTCATGTCTAGGATACTGGGAGCAGTCCAATACAATTTAAAGCAGAAGATAACAAATTATTTATACTTATAATAACATTTTCAAACAAGTACGATTAGTTCTACTTTTTAGAAAGAAGAGCATCAATATTTTAATTGAAAACGTGGCTCCTAGAATCCTGCTTATTCAAATATAGCTAAATTCTAAAAATCGTAGCACAGGAGTATTTTCATAAAATATCATTGCACAAGGTTTTTAGTGTGATACTAAATTAAGTAATCAGCTATACAGTACTAGTATTCAGCTAAATGATGTCTTCATGCTGATCATCGGACGTAAAGCTCATATCGAAATATCCAATCATGCTTAATAGCACTTATTGAGAAGTACTATACTTAATAATCAAGGGCCTTAAACAAATTTCAGCTACGGACAATGTTCAGCTTGCCTTTCAAGCCTGTGCCGAATGGCATATACTTAAAATAGCAAGTAATTGCGATATAAAACAAAATTATAGGAGAAATAAGGATGGCGGGATTATCTATTTGGCACGTAGTCATTTTTGCAATTGTAGTGATTCTTTTATTTGGCACATCAAAACTTAAAAATTTGGGTAAAGATGTCGGTGGTGCCATTAAGGATTTTAAAAAATCGATACGTGATGATGAATCACCAGTAAAATTGAACGAACAACATAGTCTAGAACAGAAGCATCAGAACAATAACGATACAACAACCAGCAAAAACTGAGTGGATGGAGGGATCAAATGCTGAATGTAGGCATGACGGAACTGCTGGTATTTGGCATCATTGCTCTATTGGTGCTGGGTCCTGAAAAATTGCCAGAGGCCGCTCGTTTTGCCGGAAAATGGTACGGCCACCTCAAACGCTTGATCAGTAATGTCCAACATGATATTGATCGTGAACTTCGACTGTCGGAGCTACGTGAAGAAATGCAGAACGAAATGCAACGTCTGCACGAGTTGGAACAGCAAATGCAGAACCAGATGCAACAGTTACAGCATGATAAAATCATGACCGATGACCAACAGACGCAGGTCAAACTCGATAATCAGCAAAATAACTTTCCAGTCTATAAATTTCTTGAATCCAAGCCACTGTCCTTATTTACCCAAACCGATTCTCAAACCCAACAACTTACTCGGCTTCATAAACAGAGTAACCAGATCAGGGAAATGGCATGAAATCCAAAACTACACCGCCAAATGTGGAGCAGCAGATTACGCTACAGGATATGCCAATCACCAAGCATTTGATTATCTTGCGCCAGCATCTGATTAAAATTATCGGGTTACTGATTGTGCTCTTTTTCTGCCTGTTACCCTTCGCCAATCAAAGTTATCAGTGGCTGTCTGAACCACTACGCGCACAGTTGCCAGTAAATTCCTCAATGATTGCCACTGATGTCACGGCAACCTTCATGGCGCCATTTAAACTGAATTTTTTTATAGCCTTGATGATTGCCATGCCGTTCATCCTGTATCAATTCTGGGCCTTTGTAAAACCAGCCCTATATCAAAGGGAAAGAAATCTGGCTTTGCCGCTATTGCTAGGTAGTATCGGAATGTTTTATACAGGGATTGCTTTCGCCTACTTCATCGCTCTGCCATCCATTTTACACTTTTTTATCAGTGTTTCCCCGGACACGGTAGCACCGATGACTGACATCAACAGTTACTTGGGCTTTTGTTTAAAGTTATTTTTGGTGTTTGGAATAACCTTTGAAATTCCGATTCTGACCTTAATTCTCATTTTGATCGGAGTGGTCAACACAGAACAACTGATAGATAAACGTAAATTTATTATTGTCGGCTGCTTTTTTATCGCCATGTTTGTCACGCCACCGGATCCATTATCTATGATTATGCTCGCTATTCCGATGTGGCTGCTGTTTGAAACAGGTTTGTTCTTTGGTAAGTTAATTGAGAACAAAAAGATCCATCATGCATAGACTTTATATAAGAACTATATAATTTATTTATTGACAATCTTCAGATTGATTACCAAGAGATATTAGCTGGATGTTTACTTTTTTCGTTCAAAAAAAAATACATAACTTAAGAGAAGGCGTATACTTTATAATAACAAATAGAATCACCTAGGAGCAGACAAATGCCTCTCAAATTTGTAATCCGATTCGCGAGTATTTTGTTTTCATTATTAATTCTGGTTGTTATCGCGACTCAATTTTTATTTTCAAGTAAGGTAACAACGGACATATGGATCATTTCATTTCCTATTATTTTGGCTATTCCAATCTTGACATCTATTGTTTTTGCAAAAAATGATGAATTCAGTATCCATTCTATGGATTAAAGTATTTATATGAATTGATAAAGTAATGTCCTAATCGCTGAAAAGCTCATTGCAAGGTGGGCTTTTTTATTGTCCAATAATAAGAAGAAATAGGATGTATTGAGAATTAATCAACGATTGTTAAGTCTGGATAAGAGTAAAATAGGTAAATTGAGTGCAGCAACGTACAAGCCTGTATATCTGTATTATGACGTGCTAAAATTTCAGACCGCATATCGGTCAAATAATCTCAAAGCTTGATTGACGGTCAAGACCATATTTCACCTCCATCATGGCACATTCTATCTCGACATCATCATTAATCACAGCAAGTATTGTTTCAAATACATTGGATTTCACCCAGTCTCTATACCCTTTAAGATAGTATTCCTTTACCTAATTCTGGAGGTAAATCACGCCAGGAACTGCCGGTTCGAGCGATCCACTCAGTACAGATTTAAGAAATAGTCTATTATTTTTATCTCTGCACACGCGGTCTAGCCATTATAGATTTATCATCCTAATTTGGCTAACTCTCAACAGCCTCTAATAAAAAAGAGGGATTCACCAAATACTTTACCCTATTTAATAGTCTTGTATTTTGCTGTTAATGGCAACCAAACTAAATAGCTATAAACGAAAACAGCTACGACCATCGCGATATGAAATGCCCAATCAACCCAATAACTGAGATCGAACAAAGTAGCGGAAAAGTATAAAGGTAGGAAAAAGAATCCCAATATAGCAATACCTAAAGCTATCCAAGCGCTACGTCGATGATTGAATGTTTTTTGCCTATTTTTGATTAGCCAATATAACCATGGCATGATTAGCAGGGTGAGCAGTATTACAACGAGAAGCCCATTTTCTAGTATGGCCTCCCACAACATCATCAGCATTTGATAAATTATCATTATAATTTCCTGTTCCTGATTGGTAAATTAAACACGCCCTTTCGCTACAGCCATGTAGGCTGGCTTGAGCATCATTTCCTCTAAAAACCAAGCAAAGTAACTTTCTTTCAATGGATCAACAAATGGTACAGTGGGTGTTAAATTATTTTCATAGTCAAATTCAACCAACATTGCTTTACCCTCTTCAATTAAAAGTGGACAAGAGGTATAACCATTAAACTTCTGACTTGGTAACTGACCTTTCATCACATCAATCAAATTTTGTACTACCACTGGAGCAGATAACTTGACTGTAGCTGCAGTTTTACCTTTTGGAGTGCCATTGGTATCACCTAATCCAAAAACATTAGGGTAGCGGGTGTGTTGCAATGTATATTTATCAACCTCTAGCCAGCCAATAGAATTAGCAAGCGGGCTGTTTTTTACACTATCTACAGCAACCATTGGTGGCACAAGATGTATAAAATCATACATTTCTGTATGCTGATTTCCCTGTGTATCGACAAAAAATGCAGTTTTCTTATCGACGTCAATAGCTGTTAATTTTTGTTCAAAATAAACATCAATTGGTTTTTCAAGTGATTGCCAACGGTTAATCACATTTTCATTGACCTTAGGAACACTAAAGACTTGTTTGCTTGGACTAAAAAAATCGATTTGGCTATTGCTCAGTGTCCCAGCTTGTTGCAAGCGGTCATATAACATGAATGTCATTTTTAACGGTGCACCTGCACATTTCATATCCGTATGCGCCATAGTCATTACCGCTCGTCCACCACGTTTTCGAAATTCGTCCATCTGATGCCAAGTTGCTAAAGCTATTTCGGGGCTAGCATAGACACTACCAATTCCCTTTTTACCCAAATCACTGTTGGATAAACCTTGGATTTGTTCATACCCTAAACGCAGTCCGGTAGCAACCACCAAAAAATCATACTTTATTGTTTCACCTGCCTCTGTCACTATTTGATTTTGGTCAGGCTCAAACGCTTGCACATTAGATTGAATCCAATTCACATCTTTGGGTACAAGGCTTGTATTATCATTTAATACTTTATCAACTGATTGCCATATCCCAGTTGCCAATAAGGTATAACCTGGTTGATATCGATGCGTGGTATTAGGATCAACAAGTATTAGCTTGGCATTCGGCAACTGTTTGCTTAAGCGGTTAATCGCTGCCAGCCCGGCCAATCCTGCTCCTACTACAACCACAGTAACCGCATTCGTTTCTGCTGAAGCCTGAGTGGTATGACTTAAATGCAGACCTGTTGTGGTGATGAGTCCGACACCGGCTGCCATTTTTAGAAAATCCCGTCGATTATTACGAATACTCATGTATTCTCCTTTCGAATCTTTTTTATCGTTAAAGTGTTATTCAATGACCGACTTTAGAATCTCTATTTCATTTCTGATCTTAGGTCATATGTAGATCACTAACATCAATCCATTCTAGTCTTCTGATCCTAATAAAATTCGAATAGATGAGATCATACTATCTAGTTAATTTTGCTTAAAAAACAAAATTTTTCATAGCCGACCAAAGCATGATAATTAAACAATCCTGATGCTGTTTTTTTATATAGATTGTTTTAGCCTGTTATGCTTTTATTTACAAGAAGGTTAAATTATATATAAATTGATTTTATTTAATCACTTTTTTGATGCTTGGTTAGTATGTGCTGAGAGCGTAGATTAATATATTAAATTAAAAACAGTACACAGCATCAGAAAGAAAAACTAACTGATGCATCGCTCACAAAATTAGTATTCGTAATTATTATTGATGGACCATTCTTGTAACTTTCCAAACACGATCTGGTCATTAAAGAGCAAATCATTGTTTGCCAACATTTTACTCTCATCTGTTGGACAGAAACCATCATCACAGTCTGCATCGACAACCCAACAGCCACGGATAAACAGAATCTCATTACCCTCTTGCTCAAGCTGCTTTTCTACCCGATGAATGGCTTCATAGATGTCATTTGCACCCAGATAAGCTGTCTGATAGGCATAGGATGCCGTTTGTTCAGATGCTTTTTTAAATTTAATGCCTACACAAAAAAGATGGTTTTTCATCATTTACTCCTAATTTATTTTTAGTCCAAATTTTTCATCAAACTTATTCAGATCCAGCAACTTTTTACATCTAGAAAAACTGAACCTCTATAGAAAATAGGTCAGTAAGGAAAACCTCACTGACCTGTGTTTAAAACTTAATACGCCAATTTCAACAGCAATCTAAATAGCCCTGCAACCAAGGCCAAGCTTAAAAAACCAGCCAGCCATAAGCCAATAAACCATTTCAATTCAGAAATTTTCATTCTGCCTCCTTAATGATAACCTTCATCACCCACACGCACTTTATCCCTGAAAACCCAATAGGATAATCCGGTATAAATAAGAATGATCGGAATTAAGATCAGTGCGCCAATAAGGGCGAATAATTGACTACTGGCAGGTGCTGCAGCCTCCCAAATGGTGACGGATGGTGGAATGACATAAGGCCATAAACTAATCAGAAAACCGCTATAAGCCAGAATCACCAAAGCTAAAGTATAAATGAATGGCAGGAACTCTTTGCGCTGCTTACAGGCTTTGATTGCCAGGAAAGTAAACAGCAAAACCAGTACGGGGACCGGGCTGAAATAAAAGAGTTGCGGTTGACTGAACCAGCGTTCTGCAATTTGATGATGAGCCAAAGGCGTATAAATACTGACACAAACAAAAATCACCAGTAATGAAATCAGCAGTTTCGGCATCAATTCAAACATGCGGTTCTGCAGCATTTTTTCGGTTTTAAAGATCAACCAACCACATCCCAGGGTTGCATACAGTACGACTACACTTAAACCAGTAAACAGGGAAAAGGGGGTTAACCAATCCAGACCACCGCCAGTATAGATGCCATTCGTGGTTTTAATCCCCTGAATATAGGCTCCCAAAATCAATCCTTGGAAAAATGAGCTCAAGA
>NZ_WXXM01000037.1:0-7028 GCF_011319235.1 Acinetobacter sp. SA01 | reverse complement strand
GGATTGTCTACATCCCAGTATGGCGGATTGTCTACATCCCAGTATGGCGGATTGTCTACATCCCAGTATGGCGGATTGTCTACGTCTTCAGGAGGTGGTATGTCGACATCTTCAAATAATGTATATAAAAGTAATATTCCACCTTGGCCAGTGTTTTTACTAGAACTAGAAACTAGAGGGTATTTTGCACAGGCTCAATTAATTAGAAAACATATTCCATCATTTTTGTATCCTGAAAATTTCTTTTAATTTTTTTATGTAATAAAAATACATCTCAAATCGGTGTCTTTTGAGATGTATTTCAGTCTTATATTTTCAAGTAGGGGGCATTTTTGTATAACTCTTTCTCATTAAAGAAAGTTCTTGAACTTTATGCTGCCATACCACTGATACTGATAGCTTTAGCTGGAACTTATAAGTTCGGTTATTTTTCTACGTTTGATGCTTTATGGGTATTGCCTTCTATATCTGCTTATAGTTTGTTTTACTCAATTTTAACTACTAGTTTATTGTTTGCTTTTGGGAGCATACTTTCTTTAATTTACTTATCTGTTGCTGCTTGGGTGGGCCATTTATATTCACTCATTTTTTCCATACTATTCGTAATACTATCCATATTCTTTATAGGAATCGATGTATCGATTACCTTATCAACTAAGTTAATTCCACTTTATTTTGGTGTGTTTTATTACTCCTATGTACATAGTTCTATTTTTGGAGGGCAGATAGACCAGTACTTTGCCTCCCCTTTAGTATTATTTTTAAGCATGGTTGCTTTTGGTTGTATGTTTGGAAGTGGTGTAAACGATGCGAATAGCGCCATTAATAACAAGACATTGCCAATAGTTTTGTTTGAGCAGCAAACTGCATATCCAAATGATCAGTCTGATTGGAGACTATTAGAAGTGATAGATACCCGATTTGTTCTGATTAATCTTAAAAATAAAACAGATTATGGGTATGAAATGAAAGTAGTTGAATACAGTAAAGTTGACAGTATTTATTAATTTAAGCCCCATTAATTTTCTAGCTTCTTTTTATAGTTTTCCTAAAATTAACATAATACACGTTATACGAAATGTGCTCATGAAATTGAATTAAATCAACACATTGAGATCCACTAAAAAGCCCAGTTTGTGCAAACTGGGCTTTTTAGTGGATCATTCATCCAATATGCCTATTTTCTCAGCAATCTGCGTCTGGATTGATAACTCTTACTGAACAATTACTTGCTTTGCTCTTTTGTTTTTTGATGCTGTTCTCGCTCTTTTTTAAAGGCTATTTGATCCATGACACTCGCAATGATCATGATGGGAATGCCGACCAAGAGAAAGGCAATGCCTTGTAGAATCTCTTTCAGTTTTTTCATGTGTAATGCTCCTTAGAGAGCTTAGTCCTCATTGAATACGGCATTCAGGACTCGTCCAAATAAGCCACGTTTTTTAGGTTCTTTTTGGGATGTCTCATAGTGTGTTATTGATTTGTGTTGTGGTGCATCATTGGGATGCTCCATATTTGTCTCATGGGGCATTTCATTCTGTTTTATTGCTTTATTTGTATGGGTTACATGTGTTTCATGTGTATTGTCTTGTGGTGTATCATTAGGTTGTTTCATGGTTGTATCGTGAGACAAACCTTCAGTATTTTCTTTATGTCCTATAAGTAATTGAAAACGGTCTATCTGATCTAAATAACGTTGCTCTCGGTCTTTATAAGCTTCAATTTCTTTTTTCATAAAATCTACTAATTGGCGTAAATCTGCATCATCTTTGGGGTGATTTAAGATTTGGTTAGTTTCATTTTTTTTATTTGGTTCACCAAAACAACGGATGACCTCTGAGACATCAAAAAGATTATCAGAGCTTCTAGACAAACGACCTTCTTTGATAGCTCTATATAGTGTAGAACGACTAACATTAAAGCGTTTAGAAACTTCACTTAGTGATAACTTAGCCATTTACAGTGTCCTTTTGATTAGATGGCATATATCCCACTTTTTTTAGGTATGGATAGAGTTCTTTAAATCGTTCAGGATCTTGTAACATTTCAGCAATACGAACAGCAAATTGTTGAAAGCTTTCTGTTCCTTGTGAATATTTTCCCATATCAGGTAACTCTGAAAGTTTATTAGCGAACAAATGACGTTGTGGATCTGTCATTCGAGAAAACAGATCAAAATTATTATGAGTACGCTTAATTTCGGTTACTGGAGTATTAACTTTTTTAGGTTTAAAAGTGAATGATAAGCCTGAAATAGCTCTTCCTTTTTTGAATTGTTCATATTCAACAGTAATATCAGTTAAATCATTAATTTGCTTTATAGCTGGCTCTAATACCCGATTTTTGAAGTTAATCATTTTCTGATATTCATTGGTTTCTAAACCTAATTTTTCTCGAAAGTCTGCTAAATCAATGACTGGAGTTTTACCGACCTCTTTCCATGAGATTAACAATTCGTATAAGCGGATAGCATATTTACTAGTTAACTGAGCGACTTGTTTTAATTGGTAACTAGTAAAGTGTTTCTCTAATCTAGTGATGAGAGGAACAACATCGGGGGCAAATGTAACTTCTAGAATAGCAAGATCATCTATATAGGCGATTCTACTAACCCATCGTGATTTGACTACAATTTCTTTGTTAGTATCTTTATGATTATCTTTAAAAGAAAATTTTCTTTCAAAAAGATTATGAACAGCATTTTTTAAAGCACTGTAAGCTGCTTCTTTAGTTACATCAAAGCGTGTTGCATAGTCAGAAGCGTGTATCTCTAATTTACTATCAGAAGTAATTCCTTGTTCTGTTTCTCTAGCTCTTATGATAGATAAGAGTATTAGCCGTTGCTCTGTAACTTCTAGATTATAACTAGCATTAACAAGAATATTATCTTTGACAACCAAATCACTTTTCATAGAACTACATATTATTAGCGTTATTAAGACTACATTATCAGTATATGTAGTCAAAAGCAAAGAGATTGTAGTCTTATGACAAAGAGATTGTAGTCTTATGACAAAGAGATTGTAGTCTTATGACAAAGAGATTGTAGTCTTATTGGCTTTGAAAGCCTTATCTATAAAGGCTTTCAGCGCGCTTAAAAGCATTAAAAGCATTAAAAATAATTAAAAGCCTAAGACATGAAAAATTGCCCTATGTTTTCGCTACGCTCAAACTCTATTGAACTTCGCTTACACTCAGTTCGTAGGGGCAATTTTTAGTAAATACCAGATGTGAATCAAATATTGAAAAAGCAACGTCAAAAACAAGAATGGATTCGCTTCGCTCATGAAGCTTTTTTACTCGCTACGCTCGTTCATGAAACAAAGATTTCGAATCGCAAAGCTCTAAAATGACTATGAATAATTAAATACCGCATTGTAATCAGGGAAAAAACAGCAAAAATTTGAATTGGGCATTGTCACTCGTAGACACTCGTTCTATTCTTATCTCTTAAATCAAAATAGGCTTTATTCACTCTCATTTGCGTTTTTAGGCTTGTTTTCAATAAAAGACAATGGATTCTATATCTTCTTGTTTAAGTGCTGTTAAAACGCATTAAAACGCAATCTATGGCTATCTTCATTCAATTGAAAAATAGGCTGAGCCATTTATCTATTCAGAAAAAGAAAGGCTATCTCAAATTTTTAAAACTTAGGTTTGCATAACTGAAAAATTGAGCAGGAATATGGCTGAATTGCATTCAATATCATTCACTCTATAAGATGTTTTGAGACTTTTATTTTTCATACATTGCGATCCTATATAAATCAATTGATTAAATATAGTTATGTATGAAGTTTTTGATTTCTATATTTTTTAAAATTTTGTAAGTTCTTGATTTTTTAGCATCCTACTAGGTGCGTATGGTGTATCCACAAAAAAGGTCTTTTATAGGAATAAATTTTTTAAATTACTGAGTCCATTCTTCGCAATTTGGGGCTTTTTAGGGCGTTTATTTCTTAATGTTTTGATGGAAATGCCAATAGGATGCAAAATATTAGTATTTAGTTGTAAAAGTGATGCAAATAGTTTTTATAAATTAGCAAAAAGTTGCAAAAGTTATGTAAAAATAATGCAATTAGTCTATATATTGTATCTATCCCATCTGAGAAAAATTGAATATGAAACGGAAAAAAAGTGTAAGGTTCTCTCTCCTTTTACCCGTCATTGAGCAACTTATAAATGAGGGGTATACCCAACAATCGATTGTTGAAAAACTTCAAATGGATCATGAGCTAGATCTCAATTTGAATACATTTAAAAGCTATTTATATCGATTTCGTTCACAGGATAGAGACACTCAAGAGAAATCTTCTTCTGACAGGGAAAAAGAAAAATATACCTCTAGCTTCTTATCGAGTTTGCAAGATGCCGAACAAAAAGAGAATGAATCAGAGCAAAGCAAAACTATGTCCTTAGCTGATCGGCAAGGCATGAAAGGAGATATAAATAGATCCCGTGCTAAAGCTAGAGAATTATTCAATGGTGCATCAAAATAGGTTTGTTTGATCTTTAGCTAGATAAATTAAACTTCGTATATGTGGTTCAATTTTTTAGTTGTGAATAATTTTTGAAAAATTTAATGAAAAAAGATTTTTTTTTTAGACATGAGCTACACTCTTTTTATTTTTATGAGTGATAAACATGGTTACGGGAAAAAATTATTTCAAATATGTTGGACTTGAATTTGTTAAATTCTTAATACCAATTTTTATAACTTTTTTAACAGCTTGTTTCTTCTCAAAACTTTTTTCATCAAAAAAATTATTTGAAACTTATGTTGCTGCGAAAATCAATGCGCATCTTACAAACGAGTTTCTCTCAATTTTAGGGGCTATTACAGTTCTTCTAGGAGTTTTATTTATTATTAAGAATCTTTCTGGATTCAATGCATTAGATAAAGTTTTAAATTTAATATTAGAGGAAATACCAAAAAATATAACAATTTTTGGTGGAGCAATCACTGGTTCTATGTATGCATTATCATGGTATTCATATAGTTATGACGTCATTTTAAAGCAAACACCGATGGAAATATTCGTTTTAGGTACTTGTTTTGCTATCACGTTCTTTATATATGCAGTTACTCTTCAATATCTTATTGATCGAAAGAAAATGAAAGATAATCAACAATCGGAAAACTCTAGTAAAGACTAAAAATTCGTATAAGAGATTTTATGTTAAATATTTAGAAATTTATTATTTTAAAAGGAAAAACGCCCACTATAAAAGTGAGCGTTTTTTTTACCCGCAGATACAACCTTTATCCAAATGGACAGCCGGCGGTAGTGCTAAATCTTGAAGCTATACTATCTGTATAAATATTTATCGTAAACAGTCAAAATGACCTACTATATGTATATACATAGTATAATATATATCTATAATTTTGTTTTTTTATTTAAATTGAGATAAATCATGGATTTAGAAAGAAAGCCTGTTTTGAATAAATGGGGAGAAGAAGCATGTTCTTTAGGATGGGTCAGTGTCCCTACCTTATTATTATTTGCACAAAAAGACTTAAAAATTTCTGCATCTGAACTAAATGTTTTGATGAATTTATTAATGCATTGGTGGGATAAATCCGAAAAACCTTATCCTTCGCAAAGTGCCATAGCATTTCGTTCAGGGTTAGCTCCTAAAACTGTACAAAGAGCGTTACACAGCCTTGAAGATAAAGGATTAATTGGAAAGACATCTACAGCAAGATCGAATAACATTACACGTGGACGTAATTATTATGATTTAACACCATTAGTGGAAAGGTTGAATGTAATATCACCAGTTATTCTAACCCGTTTGAAATTGAATAAAATATTGGGGCGATAGTGTTAACAGAACAACAAAGCAATTCCGTTATTGAATGTATATCTTTACCAAGATTTGCAACATATAGAAAAATCTTAGAGCAAATTCATGGCTCTCATAACCAGATCACTGTAGTTGATCAGGTATTGTTCTATGCAAAAATGCAAGATATATATTCTTGTTTTTACGTGGTTATGCAAACGTTAGAGATAACACTTAGAAATAGAATTCATGAGTGCAAAACTGAACATTATAATAAAGCAGATTGGTTTGAAAACTTAAAAGCAGAGTCTTATTGTACATCTACAGCTAGAAGAATTATTAATGCAGCACTAACTAAAACAGAAAGTGATTTTGAGTCAAAAAATAGAGACCCAGAGCCACAAGATATCTTAGCTAGAATTACTTTTGGGTTGTGGCCTGAAATTTTAAAAGGAACTTACAGAGAGACGTTATTTTGGCAAATATATGGTTCAAAAGTATTTCCAAATAAAGGAAATATTAAGTTGAGTAAAATTGATGACCACCTTCTAAAATTAGGTAAGTTAAGAAATAGACTCTATCATTATGAACCTCTATGGAAGACTACAAGAAATTTCAATAGTTTTAGTCAGTTAGATGATGTTATGAGAGAGTATTTTAAAATAATTATGACTTTAATAAAGTATTGTTCTCTCGAAAAATATGAACTAATGACAAAAATGGAGCAAGATGTGCAATTTGAAAAAAAGATGGCTGACTTAGCCTTATTTTTTTCTAAAATTAATTAGCAGGCGTCATTTTGATTAAAGATAAAAAGAAATTTAAGTAGAAAGACATGATCTGTCGCTTGATTTTTACTCTTTCATAAAAAGCACGAAAAAAGTAGTAATGTACTCTAATAAGTTTTTTATTATTAATATCTAAGAGTTATAGAGCTATGTCACGACCAGAAATACCAAATTTAAGAACTTGGCCCCGCAATTTAAGTACATCCCAGTATGGCGGATTATCTACATCTCAGTATGGCGGAATGTCCACATCTCAGTACGGTGGAATGTCTACATCCCAGTATGGTGGAATGTCTACATCCCAGTATGGTGGAATGTCTACATCCCAGTATGGTGGATTGTCTACATCCCAGTATGGCGGATTGTCTACATCCCAGTATGGCGGATTGTCTACATCCCAGTATGGCGGATTGTCTACATCCCAGTATGGCGGATTGTCTACGTCTTCAG
>NZ_WXXM01000036.1:0-7745 GCF_011319235.1 Acinetobacter sp. SA01 | reverse complement strand
CTGATCCAGAATGCCTCGTAATCTAAAAAAAATTTATCCCATAATCCCTTACTTGCCCAGCGATTAAAGCGATTGTAAGCAGTTTGCCAAGAGCAAAGTTCTTGAGGAATATCACGCCATGTCGCACCCGTACGTAGTTTCTGAATCGGACTGCTCCCAGTATCCTAGACATGATACAGCCTCATTTTGAAGCTGCTTCAAAGGCTTCTAGACTCATCCCGTCGAGATGCGAATGACGCCTAATCCGATTGTAAAACATCTCGATATAATCAAACACATCTGCACGTGCCATTTCACGTGTTTTATAGATTCTCTTTTTAATTCTTTCCTTCTTCAAGCTGCTAAAAAAGGATTCTGCAACAGCATTGTCCCATGATGAGCAGTATACTGCGCAAGGCATCTGTGGCTCATACTGGGAACCAAGTTATGCTTCTGACAGAATTTCTGCCAGTCTCCGCTGCTGTATTGTGAACCTTGGTCTGAGTGTATGATCACAGATTCGTTGGGTCTACGTCGCCATACTGCCATTAAAAGTGCATCTAAAATGATATCCTTGGCAAGCGTAGGTTTCATTGACCAACCGATGACTTTCCTTGAATATAAATCGAGAACCACAGCCAAATATAACCAGCCTTGCCAGGGGCGTATGTAGGTAATATCAGTTACCCACGAGGTATCAGGTGTGTTTACAACAAACTCTCTATTTAAATGGTTGGGTGGCACAATCTGAGGACGACCACAGCCATAACTTTTATGCTTTTTATATCCTCGAACAGCGGCAATGCCATTGTTCTTCATGATCTTTAGCACACGATTAGGTCCGCAGCTTTCACCTAGCTCTTTAAGATCCAAAGTGATGCGACGATAACCATAAATGCCATAACTTGCATCATAAGAAGAACGAATGAGCTGTAATAACCGCTTGTCTTCAATAGTCCTGCCTGATTCGGGTTCATGCAACCAGGCATAATAGCCAGCACGAGCAATCTTAAGAACCCGACACATCGTTTTAATTTTAAACTGATGGCTGTATTCGAGGATAAACTGATACTTCACTCGGGCAGGCTTGCAAAGTACCTTGCGGCCTTTTTTAAGATGTCCCGTTCCTCTTCAGTCTGTTTAAGCTGACTTTTAAGGCGAAGGATTTCTTTCTTTGCCTCGAGCAGTTCATGTTCATCAGCGTTGTTGCGTAAAGGTTGTACCGCCTTTAGCCATTTATAAATGCTGTGCTGTGATACGCCTAAACGTTCTGCCACATCAGTGACAGAATATCCACGTTCAGTAATCAATTTAACCGCTTCATCTTTAAATTCTGGGGTGTATCGTTGTCCACTCATAATGTTCTCTCCTATGCAAAAAGAATAGACGATATTTGTCTAGGAGAGTGGTGGCAGTCCAGAATAATTACTTTCAGATTTATCGACTAATTGATGTCAGACTCAAAATCGAACATGATGACGAAAACCGTAATGTGAATTGTAACTCTATAATCATTTCAAGGTGTTTTTATATCTGCTATCCAGATCGTATTAAAAATTTCCATAATTTTATTTTATTATTTATTTAATGTTTGTATTATTTTGCCAATGCATATTATGGAAACATTAATAAAAATAAATATCAGGATCTAGCTATAGTTTTCTAAAAATTACTCTATGTGCTTCTGTTTTAAGCCTATTTATAGCTCCTTTAGTAGGCTTATTTATGTAAGAAACTTGATGTTCAGATTACTAATACATTTATTTTGTAGATATTACTGCTCAAATACATTACACAATTGATGATAAAAAATTAAACAAAAAATCTACTGTTAGGTGAAAACATAAACTAGAAAGTGATCATAGATAACACAAAAATTCCTAAAACAGAGAAGCTGTAAGGGAAAGAAAAAGACATATGTCTACACAGGCAATAATTCACGATAAAAATCAGCTAATTTTCAGTTTATGCAGCCGAAAGCATTGCTATGAAAGACTTAGAGCTATTCAAACGTGATCTAAACCTGATTTTTTAGGCTTGAAAATTTATTATGTATTGTATCCAAATAACCTATTATTGTTAAAGACAAAAATAAAGTATAAATTAAATCATTAACTAAAGATTATAATCTGTTAATCAATAAAAAAGTATGTTTATTAAGCATATATTGGGTGGTTTCGATGAAATATAATTGCTGAGACAAATGTAATGTTTGTTTTGCAATAAAGTTTTTGTCTGTAATATATGGTTTATGCAATTTATGGTAATCATATCTCCTCTCTAACTGATGGTGACCATTTCACCCTATAAGAAACGTGCTCTGTAAGCGTCATTGAGAATCAGTTACACAATTAAACGCTTAAATTAAATGGTGATTTTTGCCACATTAGTGTTAATTTTATGTGATTATAATCACATAGCATATTCGAATATCCATCCCTTTAATCCCACTAATAGAGAGTAAAAATTGTATGGCTAGAGTTTCTATAGAAAATTTAACAGAAATTGATGGATTTATTGCAGCCGCTTTAGTAGACAGTGAAAGTGGCTTGGCTTTAGCGATGCAGGGTAAAAGTTCTATCGATTTAGAATTTGCAGCCGCAGGAAATACTGAAGTTTTACGTTCAAAACGGAAAGTAGCAAGTGCTTTAAACTTAGATGACTCTATTGAGGATATTTTAATTACCCTAGGTAAACAGTATCACCTTATTCGTCCCTTAGAATCAAATGAAGCATTATTTTTATATTTAGTTTTAGATCGTAACAAAGCTAATTTAGCTATGGCTCGTTATGAATTGAAAAGTTTTGAAAAAGAATTAGATTTTTCTTAATGAATAAATTAAAAGGCTATCAAACATTTATATATGTTTTTTAGCCTTGCTCCACATTATTTATTTTTTTGTATGTTAGGTCAATCATGGCTTCTTCGGTTTACATTTGCATATTGGGAATAAGCCAATCAAGAATTAGTGACTTAAAACAAGCCTTAGTCTCTCATTTTTCATCTTTTAGTCAGATTCATTGGACACATATTGCAGATAAAGATTTACAAGTGTTATTTATAAATGAAGATCTTTTTGATACTATTCTGCCGCAAATTTGTAGTCGCTCTCAGCTCAAAATTTTAAAATTAAGCAAAAATGAACAACATGCTGGCAAAATCATCAATAATGTATTGTATTTTCCTTTGAGATCAACATATGCCTTATTTGAATGGTTAAGCCAAACAGTCTGTTTTACCGCTAGCATAGAAGAAAATATTGCTACACCGATTAGCTCAGACCTGAGACAACAGTACCAACTTAGCCATCAAAGTATTGCTAAAGCTTTTGATGGTATTACTAACAACTATCCAAAACTCAGTAAATTTATTATAAAAACTGGGGGGCAGACTCTGAGTTTTTTTGATCTAAAAACCCAAGAGATGTATACCAATGATACTATCCAAATCAGGGATATCAATGGATTCGAAATTGTTCCCGCAGATATCAATAGTATTGTTGATTTTAAAAAGCAGTTTAAACCTAAAGATTTAAGTCAAGCAATCTGGCAACTGGTTTGGGATAATGTTATTGATGATCTGCCTACATACACACAGTCTTATCAGTTATTGGCCTGGCCTCAGCCGGTTCAGCCAACACAGCACGAAATTCTCAAGATATCAGCCTATTTCAACCAAGGCTCTTCAGTACAATATGTTCAGTCCAAAATGGGTCTTAGTTCGGATGTGTTAAACCGTTATTTGTTTGCCTGTGATATAGCAAAAATGATTAGGGAAATTCCTTCAGAACATGCTCTTAACTTAAACGTTACATCTACGGCTTCAGACGATCCTATACATAAGGAAAGTTCACTACGGGGCTTTTTTAATATATTACGTAAAAAACTTGGTATTTAATGGAAAATTAATGATTTTACAGCAACATAAGATTGTTTTTGCTGGCACTATGGGTGCTGGAAAAAGTGAAGCAATTAAGTCTTTATCTGAAGTTGATGTGGTGTCAACTGAAGCCATCAACACCGACATCAGCTTTAATGACAAAATGTTTACCACGGTTGGGATCGACTATGGTGAGTTGATTTTGGAAGATGGAACTAAAGTTGGATTATATGGTACGCCTGGGCAAGAGCGTTTTGACTTCATCTGGAATATTATTTGTAAAGGTGCTTTGGGAGTAATTGTCCTAATTGACCATAGTGTCGAACAACCGATTCAACATTTGGACTTTTATTTAAATTACTTTAAGCCAATCAGTAAAAATATCATTATTGGTATTACTCACTTAGACAAAAAATCCTCATATAGCACTGCCATTTACCGTGAGTGGGAAGCCTCCCAACTCCCTCCAAGAAATCCGTTATTTTTTATCGATGCCCGCAAAAAACAAGATGTGCTTTTGCTGATAGATACATTGATTACAAATACCGAAGTACAGTTAGAAGGTTAATTTATGCAACTTGATAATTTTAAACGTAAAGTTCCTGATGAGTTAGTTGAATTCTCGCGCCAGCAAGTGAGTGATATTTTAAATACAATTTCTGGAGTTGATTTTGTATTGTTGTGTTCAGCAGATGGCTTTGAAATAGTATCACTCTATAAAAAAAATAGAGAGAATACAGGTAAACTCGCTGCTGTTAGCAGTTCGATTCTAGCAATGGTACAGGCATTTATGAAAGAAATTGGCCTAAATGATTGCCAAAGTTTAACCCTAGATGCTACCTATGGGAAAGCCTTACTAACTGCTATTCCTCATCCTGAATATCCTATGGTTATGGTAGTCTTAGGCTCAAAAGATCTTTTATTAGGTCAATTATTATTTTTGATTAAAAAAGTAGATCAAAGCATTCAGAAATTTAAATTAATTAATTAAGGTACAATGATGGACTTGAATTGTTTTCTTTTAAAAAATATGTGCAATGAAAAAGATTAAGTGAATTTTACGTTACTGTATATCTTCATATTAGTCCTTGCCCCTATAAATAACAGGAAATAATGTTTATTTAATATAACTAGCAGAAAAGCTAATTTACAGCCAAATCCTATTTAAAAAATAAACTTGAAAATGAGAGTTAAGCTCCCATTTTCAAGTCTTTTATCTATTAAAATAATCCGTTTTTAACTAAGAGGGGGTAAGAAAATATTCAAATTTTTTGCTCAACAATTGGTTTTTGAGATTTTTTGCTAAGTATATTTTTCTTAACCTGTGAACACCTATTCTATAATTATTAATGTTGTTAGTGAATATGAGATAACACTTAGAGTCTGTCATCGATCAGGTTAATAAAATATAAGACCCTCATTTTGCTTTCATGACTAAACGCTATGTAAAAGGAAATAGAGAAAATTAGTTTAGGAGAGTTATAGGTGGCTGCTATTCACACTGCTTAATATTTGTTGATTACTATATTATAGAATTTTAGCCGCTATATAACTAAGCTCTATTTCTTTATCGGATTTTCACACAAGAAATTATGAATAGTATCGTACAAATTTTCATTTAACTGTATTGTTTGTACAATCTCATCATGTTTTACTTTGTAAATATTTCCCCAATACTCACTAAATTCTTGAAAAGATTGTGGAATGACATGTGCTTCTATGCTTCCATCGAGAAATAAGCTAATTTTTTTTTGCATGCTTGAGATAAGATAATCTACTACTACATCTTTAAAATTATTGGTTGAACTATAAGCATGGGCAGCTTCAGAGTTTTTATGAGAAATAAAATAAATCTTATACATTTGAAAAATTACCTACATATATAATGCTAATTAATTAACATAATTAGAAAATATATAATAAAATGTTTAATAAATTAAATTTATGTTTTGATTGTTTTATTTTGTATTACTATTGATAATTTTTGTATAATTATTCAGGTTATAGCCTTACTAAGCCAAATTTTGCTCGAGTCTGGCGATGGTTTTGTATTTTTGATCAGATGAATGACTCTACATCATTTGATATCATCAGCTCATTTATATGAACTGACTCAATATCGATACCTGTAGCAATGTGATTAAGTAAATATCTTTGGATTGTGTGATTATCGTAACATTATCGTAACATTATCGTAACATTATCATAACATTATCATAACATTATCATAACATTATCATAACATTATGAACCGTATATATTTAAAAAGATTTTGGTATTTATATTTACATTTAATTTTCATATAAGAGATGCTATTCGAAATATTTTTTCATTTTCATTATATTTTATTTATATATTTCAATTGTTTATATGTATTTAGTGATAAGGCTATAGAGCTTTTTGATAAAGCATTTCAATATTAATGAGCCATTGTCTTCTACAGATAGCCGAATCTTTTGGTATTGTTCACTGAACTTCATTCATCAAATTTTATTTCAGAGATAGCATTTTTTCTATAAAGACTTTATTGGCAACTTATAAGGTTAAGTCGATTTATTTTCATAAATTGCATAATTTAATTATTGAAAAAATTACATTAATATATTATTTTTTTATTGTTAATATTTTGTATTTTAAATAATATTAACATTACAAAATGTTTGATTAATGTTTTTTGATTTATGCAGGCATTTTTGTGAAAGTAGCTCTTCCAGCCAAATTTGACTGGTACTCAAAATCAACTGGAAGAGCCTGGCGTTCAAAATTGGGAATCTGAACGCCTTAATTATAGATGAATAAATAATGCAACGCATTATTTGTTAAATATTTGTATATCTATTTAAGGTAAAAATATGAATAAAATCTTCAAAGTGATTTTATGTAAATCAACGGGAAAGATGATTGCTGTTGGTGAAAATGCAAAATCGACAACAAAAGGTTCTGTTAAGTCAGCATCAAAGGTTTTTGGAGTGGTATTAGCTGTTGTAGGCTTACAGCCCCTGCTGACTACCGATGCCTTAGCTGCCGATTGTTCAGGTATAAACCTTTTGGGGCTTAATCTGCTTAGTACATGTGTTACAGGGCTTAATACAGAGTTAGGTACTGTGACGACTACCGTTACGGGTTTAACTACTAATGTAACTAACTTGACAGGTACGGTTAGTAATCTTGAGACCAATGTTCTAGGTTTAACTGGTGATGTGGGTAACCTTAACACCACTACAAGTGGCTTAACTTCTGGTTTAAACAATTTGTCTGGTACAGTAGGTAGTTTAACTACTAATGTAGGTGCTCTTAACACCACTACAGGTGGCCTAACTGCTGGTTTAACTAACTTGACGGGTACAGTTACTGATCTTGCGACTGATGTTTTAGGCCTAACTGGTGATGTGGGTAACCTCACTACCACTACAAGTAGTTTAACATCTGGTCTCAGTAATTTAACTGGTACAGTAAATGGTTTAACTACTAATGTAGGTGCTCTTAACACCACTACAGGTGGCCTAACTGCTGGCTTAACTAACTTGACGGGTACTGTGAGTGGTGTCCAGCAAAATGTAGGCATCCTACAAAATACAACAAACGGTTTGACTACTACTGTCGCGGGCTTAACTGGTACAGTAGGCGGTGTGCTAACTGATGTTTTAGGTCTAACTGGTGATGTGGGTAACCTCACTACCACTACAAGTAGTTTAACATCTGGTCTCAGTAATTTAACTGGTACTGTAAATGGCTTAACTACTAATGTAGGTGCCCTTAATACAACTACAGCAGGCTTAACTGGTACAGTAGGTGGTTTAACATCTGGTCTCAGTAATTTAACTGGTACAGTAAATGGTTTAACTACTAATGTAGGTGCTCTTAACACCACTACAGGTGGCCTAAC
>NZ_WXXM01000035.1:0-8621 GCF_011319235.1 Acinetobacter sp. SA01 | reverse complement strand
GTGTGGGATTACCCATGTGAGAGTAAGTCATCGCCAGCTCATTATTCTTAAAAAGCCCCCTCTAATGAGGGGGCTTTTTTATGCCTGGAATAAGGTATATTCTTTTTAAGTAAAACTTATAGTGAATATCACACTCAAAATCAGCCACCCGTTTCACATGAAAACCAACCACTCTTAAAGAGTGGTTATTTCATTGTTAGAAGAACTAATTTTCCTCATCGAGTCACCACTTATTTCAAACGTATACGAGTTGTGAATAATGCGATCTAAGATTGCATCTGCTATCGTAGGGTCATTAAATTTTTCATGCCATAATTCATAAGAAAATTGACTGGTGATAAGTAAACTTCCATGTATTGAGAAACTATCAATGAAATCCAATAGGAAACTTTCAATTTTTGCAGGAGTATGATTAAGCCCAAAATCATCTAACACTATGAGATCAAATTTAATTAACTTTTTTATTAAAAGCTTTTCATTTGAATTATCTATAGCTTGTTCTAGTAAATCTATAAAATCTGCATATTTGAAAAACTTGGTTTTGTAACCTTCTAAGCATGCTTTGGTAGCAAAAGCACAACCAAGCCATGTCTTACCTATACCAGTTGGACCTAAAATATTTAGATTCTTATGGTTACGAATCCATGTACATTCTGAAAATCTATTTAGTGTCTGTGAAGTGAAGCCTGTACGATTGGTATCAAATCGTACATCCTCAATACGTGCATGCGGATATTTTAGAGTTGCGCATCTTATAAGGCGATCAATAGTCTTTTGATTGCGTATTAATATCTCTGAATTAAATGCGTCAATTAAAGCTTCTTCAAAATTAATTCGATTTGCATAAATCTCATCAATATTAGACTTTAATGAAGTCACAACTCCATGTAGTTTTAACTTCGTAAGCAATTCAACCAATCGGTGATTTAGCATTTTTCAATCCCCTTATAATAATTTGAACCACGCAAATTTTTATGCTTTTTGGAAGTGTTATTTTCAGTATTTAGATAAGAATTACTTTCAATAATGGACTGTAAGCGGGCAAAGTTTTGGATTTTTAATTTAAAGGCATATTCTAATGCTGGTTCAAGTCTATCAATGAGCCTCTTATCAGTAGCCCAGTCTCTTAATTTAAATAAATAAGTAAGATTATTATGAAGATTTGGTCCTGCGCCTATAATAAAATTACAGTAATTCAATGTGTTAAATCCAACATGTTCAGCCCAACTTAAGATACTATCTTTCGTTAGATGATCACGAATGAGGTGATTTTTAGCTTTATGCTCAGTCAAAGTTGAAATTTTATCAGTACCTAAAAGTACCTTATGTTGGGCGATAAGCTCTTTTTCATCACGAATAAATAAATTACTATCTTCAACTCTTAACTCTACCGTCTTCCTCACATAAGAATGAGGTACAGAGTAAAAGTTATTTAAATATTCAACATGGTAATTTGTTGGAACTACCATTAATTCATGATGGGTTACGATGGGAAATAAAATATCTGGGAGTGGTTTTAACACTTTTCTTTCATGCTTTTCAAAAGCATCTTTTCTACCTTCCTGAAAGGTTTTTGTGATTTTGCGATTATAATAGTCTGTCATATATTCAAGGCGTTCATTTAATGCCTCAAGACTTGAAAATTTTTCATTACGTAAACGCATCAATATTTGTTTTTGAGCTAGATTTACACCATTTTCCCCCTTAGCTTTATCTTTTGGTTTACGCTTTCGAGCAGGTAGAACCGAAATATTATAAAAATAGAGGTACTCTTCAAAATATGGGTTAATCTTAACTATACGACCATTATTTTGTGTTATTAATGCTTTAGCATTATCACAAACAATATGTTCAGGGAGACCTCCAAATTTGGAAAACATCATATTACATGATTTTAGCCAATCTTCAGATTTTTGTGTCATTGTGGCATAATTGAAAAGTAAACCTGAAAAAGGTAGAACACCAACAAAAATATTAGCTTTTATTGTTTGACCATCAGGTAAATCAATATTAACTAAGTCGCCACTATAATCAATTTGTACTGCTTCGCCTGCATGGTATATCTGCTTCTGCGAAATATCTTGTTTTTTCTGCTCATTTTTGAGTATTTCGCAGAACCTAGTATAACCAACACCTTCACCTTGTGTTTTTTTAAGGAATTCTTCCCAAAGAACCGTTTTTGTTAGTCCTTTATGTTTCTCTAATTCGGTACAATAATATTTGGCATCAGGCTGTACTTTTTTAGTACATTGAAATAAACGATTGATCTTTAGCTTTGCTTCTAATGCCGAATTACTAAGTTGAGTAAACTCTTCATACCTTAATTCTGAAACAATCATGAGATCTTTAATCTTGGCAACAGTTTCACGTGAGACTGCTACAGTTTTGGCTATCTCTCGATTGCTAAGATGATTAAATAGGTAGCCAATAACCAACCTAATTTTTTCAATAGATGTGTGCATATGATGCTCCTAAATGCTAGAAGCAAAAATGAAATGATCGTGAGTTGACAAAACTCTCCTATGATCACAAAATGAGTAAGTCTTGATCTGCAATGATAGACAAACACTCTGAAAGCTCATGTACCGCAAATACATGGGCTTTTTTCATTTCTGCAATGAATTAAGAATTCTTTTCCTTAATAGAACTCATAAACTGGTATAAAATGAAATTAATCTGAGCATTCATAGATCTTTGATTTAAAGCAGAATGTCTTTTTAACTGCTGTTTTAGATCGCTTGAAAGCCTAATTTTCATTTGACTATTTGGTGAATCTATTTTCATTTCCTTCTCGATATGAACCATAGTGACACCATAAATATAAACCATAATGACACCATGTCAATAGGGTATTTTATGATCATGCCTAATGATTCACAATTAAAACTAAGACTGCCTTCTGACTTGAAACAGAAGATTGAAGAAATCGCTGAATCTGAAAAGCGATCAATGAATGCAGAAATTGTTGCTCGCTTAGAAAATTCTTTTAATTTTCAATCAGGTTTAATTAATGAGCCCAATTCAACAAAATTGGCTAACCCTTATTTATTGATAGATCGAAAATCTGAGATTTCTGAGCGTCTTATCCGGTCTATTGAGTGGATCAACTCATATAAAATGAATAGCCTGAAGTATTCGCATATTGCTGAGCATTGTGGATATGAGCATGGTCAAGTTTTTCTAGATTGGATCAAGGCTGAGATTGAGCCAACTTTTAAAGAATTAAGGCAAGTGGCTGACTACTTTGGAATAAATTCAGAATGGCTTGTTCATGGTGATGGTAAGTTACTTAATGTGGATCACTTTGATACTGATACAACTGATTTAGATCGAATTTTTAGTAGCAATAAGCAAGAAAAAATTAAAAATCTTCTATTGATTCGTGATGATTCAGCAGAAGGTAGTCTTCTGATTATAAAGAAGCTAGAGGGTTGGAAAATTGAACTGTTTACAACGTCTTTACACCTATCTACGATCAATGGTGTAGGTGGATCAAGAAATCTCCAAAGCTTTGCTGAACAATGTAAAGCTATTTATAAGAGTTCTTATTTGACTAAGACTTTCGGCTACTTAGTATCGAGTCAAGACTTTGAGAAAATGCTGACTTTAGAGAAACATCCTCTTGCTATTTTGAAGCCATATCAAGCTAGCCCATGGTGGGAAGCAATATGGGATAAAAGCGATGCGTTAAGGTTAAAAGATCACCTTGAGTCAAAATGGAGAGATTGGTTAGAAACTGTTGAGTTAGCACGAAATAAATAATAATCATAATGTAAATGTGTAGGCATTCTATAATGCCTGCACATTTAAGAGTATTTTTTGACTTTTGTATTAGCCCCCGTAAAAACGGACAGTTAACTTAATTTTCTTCAAGACTCTCAGGAAGCTTCATATTCCTCATCTTTAGAGTTGTATTTACCATGCATCGAGCCTGCTCATCTACACTCAAAAAGTCGATCCGACCATTCGGAAGATATCTAATTTTACTTAACCCTTCTAGTGAAATACCTTGATTTACTCTAAACATGTCTTTTTCCATCATATCCCTTAAAAGATGAAATCGATATTCGAACTCAGCTCTTGTATTCGGGATTTCCATCATTTCGATCCTTTCCATATATACTCCATTAAATTTTACTGATAATAAATCATACCAACAGGTCTTTGATTAATTTCTACTGTCCAAAATATGTTCATATTATTTGGTAACTTTAGTAATTCATCTTTTTTAATGGATAAATAGCAACCCTCCGACTTCGGTGCCCCTCTAGCAATGCCATCACTACGAGAAGAACGCCACCATGCTCGTTTAACACTCTTAGGATCTACACCAAGTACTTGCATAAAATTTGATGTTGGAATTGCTGGAGTAAAAACCCCAAAATAAGCTAGAGTAGGGTCTACATTAGCACATGTATCAATATGTAATGTTTGGGCTCGCGTTGGATCATTGATCGAAGAAAATCGTCCAGATGATATTGTTCTTTGAGAAACATTACCAAAATAAGCTGTTAGACGTACTTGTCTTAAATGCCCTTCATCACAGAAAGATTCATAATAATCGAGGTAGATCTCTTCACCTTCTTGAGGTCTAGGCTGAGAGGACTCTAGCCATGAGATTCCATGAGAATTAAAATTTTTAATTCTTAAATGATCCAATCGAGTAGGGTTATATGGTCTAAATATTTCAACAATCTGTTCATGTAAATTTATAGGAGCTTTTGATTGGAGTGCAGTCTGTAAAGCATAGCTAACTTTAGCTTTCCATCTCAAAGGATCCTTTTTATTTGAGTAATATCCATCTGATAATAATGTTTCAATTTTATAGGCAGTCTCTAAAGTCATTGGAGCGCATATTTCCTGCATTATTAACGTAGCATATTGTACGAAGGAGTCGTTTACTATGCCTAAATCCTGTAATTGTGACCACTTAGATTTAAGGATTCTTGCCCAAGATGGACATTCGATAAGATTATTATCAATAGGATCATGAACCTCATCAATATTGGTGTTCAACTGATCTAGAAGTTCACCAGCATGTTCATCACCATTTCTTATTGCTTTATTCAATATATTTTTCAGAATAGAAAGTCTTCCAATATGTTTGCAATCTTTTTTAATAGATTCAAAATCTATAGTTGGGGATAGGAGATCCCAAACATTAGTTTTTGAGAATGAAAGGTGATCTAATATTCCACAGATGACGTCTGGATGATTATTTGGATCATTAGTAAAAGCTAGGGGGCCAAATAATGGAATATATTCAGGGTAATTCCTCAATAACCATAACAGCATATCTGCTGCTTTTTCACTTCTTAACCATGTTGGATGATCAATAACATGGATTATCAGTTTTCTGAAAACAATAGATATAGCATATTCATTTGATTCTGCTAGAAAACTATATTCATCGATTTCTTTTTGAGGCATACCTACCATAAGCTGTATATGCTCAATAGATAACTCTAATAATCTATGTTGCTGATTTGATGGAGCATCAGATGTTAACCATTTTATTAAATTTTCAGAAATACGGTAATGATTTGAATATTTTTCATTTAAAATCAATGGGGAAAATAACTTAATTAATTCTGAGTTTGTGTTGGGAATTTGCTTTAAAAGGCTTTGTCCCTCTTTCATTTCTGAAATTAATCCCTCCCAAATTGACCATTCACCTTGTTGTATAGTTTTCAATGCAGATACAATTTCCTTTTGTGCTTCCACATAGTTTTTACGACGAATAAATCTTCTAGCATTAGTGAATAAGTTTTCTGCTTGCTCTATAGACTGAGATGTACCAAACAGACCAGGAGCGAATAGGAAGTCTTTGTTAGTAGCATCAGATTCGCTATCTTCATTCTTCTTAACAATAGTTTGAGGAAGAACTATCTTTTCCATTTCGAGTATGGAAGGGTCCAATTCCTCAATGTACTGATTACATAGGTTTATGAATCTATCATTAAGACTTTCAGGTAAATATTTCTTTAAGGATGAAAGGAATTCTGGGCGATCTTTATCACTTACTTCAGCCTCACAGATAATTTCCAATCTATTGAACATATGCTCAATAGAACTAGGATCTTCTTGATTATTCTGTAACAGGATTCCATAGACTTCAGCATAATTAGCTAAATGCCTTGAATCTCCAAATTGAAAAGTTTCTAAAATTACCAAACATAGCTGCCAATCTAAATGAGGAATAGCTGATTGTACAATACACAATATAGAATCTTGTTCATCCAAGGCAGTACCCGGAAATCTAGTTGCTTCTAGTTCGGATATGCGATCAATTTCTCCTTTTGTTATATCTGCATACATTTGCTCTAATGAACCATATGTTTGGCGGATATAGTAGAGAATAGCTTTCTCAAACTCGCCCCTTAAGCATAAAGCCTTTATGAAGTCTCGCTTTGCGTATCGAACAAAACGCTCAAAGGTCATCTCACCACTAGATACTTCTAATAATGCAGCAATTTTAATTAAAGCTTCATCATTTAGAGGAGTTTTTATATTAATAGCTTCCAAGGTACTAACGGCTAGTCCTAACTGATCTTCTTTATACCAGTTAGGACCCATGGAAAAAGCCAAAACACTTTTGTAGGTATCTTGAGCTTTTTCCAAAGCATTTAGACGTTCATATAGTTGAATTATCTTTAAGAGTTCAGGTACAAGTTCACGCCTATTTTTTAAATTTGATGTGACATAAATTTCCCATTTTTCAACTAAATTAAATACCTGATCTTCTATATCTTCTTCCAATTCATAGTTAGTAATTTCATGTATGGCATTATTTAGAATTAATCGAAAACCTTCTGAATAGATGCCACATTGATAAGTAAACCTTTCATTAATAAGGTTTAAAAATTGCTCAAGATGTTGTGGGAAAACATCTATAATTAGTGAAGTTAGATGCTTATAAATATGAGGGAATATACTTTCAGGTAAGGTATAAGCATCCTTCCAAGTTACTCGTTCTGATAAGCTGAACTTTAGGTTTTGAAAAATATCTTGATGGATCACATTCCAAATTGAATCCAAGTTTTCTAAATCCTTTTCCTCATGGAATCGTCTAGCTAAGCCATCACACCATGCTAGAATTTTAGTAAGGGAGAAAAGCCCATCCATCCAATCTGATTCGAGTAAGGATAGAATAGTTGGTCTAGGTACATCTGGATTAAGATAGGCTTGTGTTCTCCATTGAGCCATAGCCTCATTAAATGTAGTCTCGTCTAAAGAAACATTATCATCAGCAATCAAGTCAGTTTTATTAAATTCTACAGCACTGTCTTCAACTGCTATTGCGAGTATGATATTAAGTGGTGTTTTAAGAGATATTAAGATATTAATTAGCCCTAAATCATACTCCCTTAAAACTCCTTTATTCTCTATAAGAAGTGTGTTCAAATCTAGAAAAAGAGCAGTTAGTACTTTTTTATCAAGAGGAATATTTAAAAATTCACATCTGATATAATATTCAACTGCTACATATATATACTGTTCAGTAAAGTCTACTAAAGGCCCACTATAATTTTGACTCAAAATAGCTAATGGGAAAGGTCGCTTATGTAAACACATAAAATTCGCTTGTAGGCAAATAGACATTTGTTCTCGAACCTGTCTACATAACTCCTGATCTTGAATTCCAGATTTCATGAAGTTTTGCCAATAATAATTAAATTGACCTGATTCTGACTCTGCTCCATCTACTAATGCTTTAGTTTTTAGAATGTATTGCTGTAATTGCAAATCAAATAGAGTTAAAAAGTCTGAAATTGAGAGTTGATTCTTATAAACTAGCTCAAGCTCTTTATTAATTTTTATTTCAATAGTCTTTAATAAAGCTTGGGCTTCCTCATAATTCTCAATTTCTATTAGTTTTAGAGAAATTTTAAGTGCCAAATCAATCGGTATGATTAATTGTTTATAGCGAATAATATGCTGTAAAACTTCATTACTTTTATTTAATGCCAGTAAAGCATTTGCTATTAAATCAGCAGACTGAGCAAATAATGTATCATATCTAAATTTCATTCTTTGAGATAACAATAAGATACGATTGGTTTCTGTAAAGTCTCCAAGATTTGTCACAGCCTTTATGACATCACCAATATCTCCTAATAATGTATCTGGCTTTATCCCTCTTAAAACACACTTATCAGCCCACTCTTGGTTACAATAGCTAATAACAAGAGATTTATCACTATTTAGAGATTTAAGACCGTGGTATATGATATTAAATAGACCATATTCAATTTCAAGGTTATTCTTACAAAAGTTGAAAAGTCTTAATTGAATATCATTTTCACGTAGATGCGTCTTTTCTTTTAGAAATTCAGAAAAAGAAGAATGGTAAATATTGGTTTGCTCAGAGCTTAAAAGTAAATGTTTAATACGCTCAATTGTACTCACTAAAACAGCTTGTTCATTTGAATTCAATATTGTTACTAGCAATGAAATAGGTATTCCCCATCTCAAACGAACCATAATAGCTAAAAGATTAACTCCATCTGTGTCGGAAGAAAGTTGATACTGGACTGCTCCCAGTATCCTAGACATGAGACAGCCTCATTTTGAAGCTGCTTCAAAGGCTTCTGGACTCATCCCGTCGAGATGCGAATGAC
>NZ_WXXM01000034.1:0-10458 GCF_011319235.1 Acinetobacter sp. SA01 | reverse complement strand
GATACCGAAACAGTCGCGCTGTCCAAAGCGGTGAAATACTTTGTCGAACACCGCGTATTCCTTAATGATGACCGTACGGTGGTATTTAAATGAACATAGCCATTCAAGAACATTCACAGCCGCTGATTATTGACGGCAAAGCAACTGCACAAACCGTTTTGGACGAGATCAAAAGCGAAGTGCAGCAGATGAAAGCGCAAGGTATTGAGCCTTGCCTTGCAGTAGTCCTGGTCGGAGATGATCCGGCCAGTCATGTCTATGTGCGCAACAAGGTTGAAAAAGCGCTGTATGTCGGCATCCGCTCACTGGAATACCGCATGTCAGCAGATACAGATGCTGACACGCTGCTGCAGAAAATTGATGAACTGAATGCAGATGCCACCGTGCATGGCATCCTGGTGCAGCTGCCGTTGCCGGCACATATTGATGAAACGGCGGTGTTGCAGCGCATTCATCCGCTTAAGGATGTTGACGGTTTCCACAGTGAAAATGTCGGCGGTCTGAGTCAGGGCCGTGAGGTGTTAACCCCATGCACACCAACCGGATGTATTCGCCTGCTGAAAGACACCTTGGGGCCGGATCTGTCCGGACTGCATGCTGTGGTGGTGGGTCGTTCCAACATTGTCGGCAAGCCGATGGCGGCGCTGTTATTAAAAGAAAGTTGCACCGTCAGCATTGTCCATTCACGCACCCAGAATATTCGCGACATTTGCAAAAATGCCGACATTCTGGTGGCAGCGGTCGGTAGGCCGAAAATGATCGATGCATCCTATTTAAAACCGGGTGCAGTGGTCATTGATGTGGGGATTAACCGCATTCAGGAAAACGGCAAAAACCGTCTGGTCGGAGATGTCGATTATGACGATGCGCTGTCTGTGGTCAAAGCCATCACGCCTGTTCCGGGCGGTGTCGGTCCCATGACCATTGCCTACCTGATGAAAAATACCCTTGATGCTGCGCGTATGCAGGCAAACATTTTTAAAAAATAAGCTAGCGGCATTGGAAAAGATGCCTTGGAGAAGAAATTATGCCACTTGGTTTGCTCAAATACGGATTAAGCAGTGAATATCCTGTTGAAGTTGATTTGCCTCCACCGAAGGAGCTGAAATCACACTATGACGTAGTGATTATTGGCGCTGGCGGTCATGGTTTGGCAATCGCATATTATCTTGCAAAATATCAAGGCATCACCAATGTTGCTGTGCTGGAAAAATCCTATCTTGGCGGTGGTAATACGGCGCGCAATACTGCGGTGATCCGTTCCAACTATCTGACCTCAGAAGGAGTGAAGTTCTATTCAGAATCGGTTGATTTATTTAAAAACCTGTCCAATGAATTTGACTTCAACATCATGTATTCAGAGCGCGGCCAGCTGACTTTGGCGCATACCGATTCTACTGTGCGTGCCTTCCGCCAGCGTGCCGAAGTGAACAAGCATTTTGGTGGTCGTACCGAAATGATTGACCGCCAGCAAATTAAGGAGCTGGTACCGTGTCTGAATCTTGATCCCGCGCATTTGCCTGTTCTGGCAGGACTCTGGCATATGGATGGTGCCACAGCACGGCATGATGCCGTGGCCTGGGGCTATGCCAAGGAAGCGGCGAAACGCGGCGTGGAAATCCACCAGCTGACTGAAGTACAGGATTTTGTGACTGAAAAAAACCAGGTCACGGCGGTAAAAACCAACCGTGGCAGCATCAAGTGTGGCTGCGTGGTACAGGCGATTGCCGGCGCTTCCAGCATTTTAATGAACAAGCTGCATATCAAGTCGCCGATTCATACCTTCCCGCTGCAAGCCATGGTGTCCCAGCCGTTTAAACCGTTTATCAATCCTTTGGTCAGTTCATCTGCTTTGCACTGCTATGTGCAGCAAACCAGCCGCGGTGAAATTGTCTTTGGTGGCGGTTCAGACCCTTATCCGCTGTACAACACCCGTTCTACCCTGGATTTAAAAGAAAGCCTGCTGGCTCATGCCATTGAAATGTTCCCGTTTATGGCCAATGTCAAACTCATGCGCCAATGGGCTGGCATGACCGACATGACGCCTGACTACAGCCCGATTATGGGCAAATCGCCTTATGACAATTATTACCTGGATGCAGGCTGGGGCACGTGGGGCTTTAAATCCACCCCGATCTGTGGCAAGACCATGGCGGAACTTGTGGCGACTGGCCGTACGCCGGATCTGATCAAGCCATTTGAATTGTCGCGTTTCAGCCGCTTCCAGCAAGTCAATGAAATGGGCGCCACTGCGGCGAGCCATTAAGGAGTAAACCCATGAAAATAATGATTTGTCCTTTAAATGGTCCAAGAAATATCAGTGAATTTAGTTATGGCGGCGAGCTGAAAACCATGCCGGACCAGAACACCTGCAGCAATGAAGAATGGGCAGATTATGTGTTCAATAAAAGCAATATTGCCGGTGTGGTACTGGAATGGTGGATGCATACCCCAAGCAGTTATTGGTTTATTGCCGAGCGCCATACAGTGAGCGATGAAATTCTGCGTACCTTTGATGCCAAGGAAATGTTTAGCCAGCGCATCGATTTTGAAAATCCGCCAGCTACAGAAAAAACAGCAGAACAGGCTGCTAAACAGGAGGTATCCGCATGAGCAATCTAGATTTAAACCGACTGCCTTTGCCGTATGGCATTTTGATTGACCGCAACCAGCCTGTGACTTTTCAGTTTGATCAGCAGACTTTTCAGGGCTATGCGGGCGACAGTATTGCCAGTGCCTTGATTGCCAATCAGCGCTGGATTATGTCGCGCTCTTTTAAATACCACCGTCCGCGTGCACCTTTAACCATGGCGGGACAAGATGCCAATACGCTGATTCAATTGCCGCAGGAGCCGAATGTACTGGCAGATAGCACCGAGATTGCAGCGCATCTGTCGGCAATGGGGCAAAACTATGCTGGCTCGTTAATGAAAGACAGCGATGCGTTTTTAGGCAAATTCTCAAAATTTATGCCTGTCGGCTTCTATTACCGCTCATTCTACAAGCCTAAAGGGGTCTGGAAGCTGTGGGAGACCATGATCCGTAAAAAAGCCGGGCTGGGGGTGCTGGATCTGAATTTTCAGCCTGAATACTATGACAAAGCCTATCTATTTACAGATATTGCCATTATTGGTGCCGGTCCGGCCGGCTTGCAGGCAGCGTTAACCGCCGCGAATGCCGGCATGAAAGTGTTGTTAATTGAACAGGATAAAATACTGGGTGGTAGCCTGCATTATGCGCGTTTTGATGCCGAGGGTAAAAAAGCCGCTGCATGTGCAGCCAAACTGATTGCGCAAGTAGAACAGCATGAAAACATTAGCGTGCTGAAACAAGCCATTTGTAATGCCTGGTTTACCGATCATTATTTACCGGTCATTCAAGGCAAGCGTATGTATAAAGTCCGTGCCAAGCAATGCATTGTGGCCAGCGGCAGTTTTGACCAGCCAGTGGTGTTCCGCAACAACGACTTGCCCGGTGTGCTGTTGACCAGTGCCGTACAGCGTCTGGTCAAACTGTATGGGGTACGGCCCGGCCAGAAAACGGTTATTTTAACCGGTAACGATGACGGCTATCTGGCCGCCCTAGATCTGGCCGAAGCCGGTATCTCTGTGGCCGCCCTAGTCGACATGCGCGCCGGTGCAGAAGATCCCGCTTTGCAAAAAGCGGTTGAACTGCACCACATTCCGGTCTATCTCAGCAGTACCGTGTATGAAGCCTTGCATAGCAAGGACATGCAGCATCTGACCGGAGTCGATATACGCAGTATTGTTGCAGAAGGCCAGGTGGGTACACACAGCAAGAAAATTGATTGTGATGTGCTGGCCATGTCATCCGGTTATATGCCGGTGTACCAGCTGCTGTGTCAAGCCGGTGCCAAACTGAACTATAACGACAAAAAGGCACAGTTCAGCATTTCCGGTTTACCTCAGGGATTGCACATTAGCGGCTCTGTTGCCGGTGTGCATCAGCTGGACAATGTTCTGCATGATGCAGTGCAAACCGCCACGGATGCAGTGAATGCCATTTTGGGCAATGCTGCTACAGCAGCGAAAAAACCTGTTGTCGAAGCAGCGGTGAATTTCCCATGGCCAATTTTCGCGCATCCTAAGGGCAAAGAATTTGTCGATTATGATGAAGACCTGCAAATCCGCGACATTATTAATGCCACCAAATCGGGCTACCGTGATGTACAGCTGGTCAAGCGTTTTTCTACTGTGGGTATGGGACCTTCTCAAGGCCGTCATTCAGCCTTGCCTACTGCGCGTCTCGTGGCAAAATATACAGACCGCACAGTGAGCGAAACCGGGGTGACGACCGCCCGTCCACCGTTCACTGCAGAAAAACTGGCGCATATTGCAGGACGCGGTTTTGATCCCTTCCGTCAAACCGCCATGCATCAACGCCATATTGAGGCCGGTGCACAAATGATGCCGGCAGGCAACTGGCAGCGTCCGGCCTATTATGGTGACGTCGCTGGCCGTTTGCAGCATATTGAAAACGAAGTGCGCAATGTACGTCAGAATGTCGGCATGATTGATGTCTCTACTTTAGGCGGATTAGATCTTCGCGGGCCTGACAGCGGCGAGTTCCTCAACCGATTATATACCTTTGGTTTTGTAAAATTACCGGTGGGAAAAACCCGTTATGCAGTCATGACTGCCGAAGATGGCGTGGTGATTGACGACGGTGTTGCCGGGCGTTTAAGTGAAAACCATTTTTATGTTACCGCAACCACCAGCGGGGTAGACCGCATTTACCAGCAAATGCTGAAATGGAATGCGCAGTGGCGCTTAAATGTCGATATCGCCAATGTCACGTCGGCATTTGCGGCGGTGAATATTGCTGGTCCGAATTCCCGCAAAGTGCTGCAAAAGGTCTGTCAGGATGTCGATTTCAGTGCAGCGGCATTTCCCTACCTGGGTTTGCGCACCGGAACCATCCAGGGCATTGCTGTGCGTATCTTGCGCGTTGGTTTTGTGGGCGAATTGGGCTATGAAATTCACTTCCCCGCACGCTATGGCGAGTTCATGTGGGATCTGCTGATGCTGGCGGGTCAAGAATTCTCAATGAAGCCTTTTGGGGTGGAAAGCCAGCGACTGCTGCGTCTGGAAAAGGGTCATATCATTATCAGTCAGGATACCGATGGCATGTCGCATCCTAAAGAAGTGGACTTAGGCTGGGCGGTGGCGAAAAGCAAGCCGTGGTTCGTGGGCAAGCGTTCCATTGCCATTTTGGAACAGCAGCCCATGAAACGCAAATTGGTGTCCTTTGTGCTGGACAAACAGCAACAGAAACCGCTGGAAGGCCACATTGTGCTGAATGGCGACAAAATTACAGGAAACGTAACTTCGTGTGAATATTCACCCACTCTGGACCAAATTATTGGCATGGCGTATGTCGGTATCGAGCAAAGCGCAGCGGGCCAACAGTTCCAGATTCGTGTGGAAAAAGGTGCAAGTGTCTATGCCACAGTAGTAAAAGCGCCTTTCTATGACCCTAATAATGCCCGTCAGGAGATCTGATCATGAGTATTTTGCCTAAAGCGGAACGCAGTCCCATTCAAAAAATCTGTGCGGCTTATCAGTCTTATGGCGCAGGACGCATGTTTCTTGCAGGCGGTAAGTCCCAGCACATTCAGCAATGTGCACTGGTGGATTTAACCAATATGCCACGCGTCGGTTTTCGGGGAATTGACAGTGCCAGCTATTTAGCTGCAGCAGGTTTTGCATTGCCGGATGCACCCAATCGGTTGTGTCATCAGGCCAATGGCAGCATTGTGGCACGGCTGTCTGCAACCGAATATTTGGTGCTAGGTGCAATGCAGGATTTTGGCGAAAGTGTAGTCGCACTGGAACAGAGCTGGGAGCTGAGTGACCGCGCCAACTATCTGCTGCCGCGTCAGGACAGCCATGCCTGGATTCAGCTAACCGGACAATCTGTGGCTTTTATCATGGCTAAGCTGTGTGCCGTCGATTTGTCCGCAGAAGCTTTTGCTGCAGGTCAGATTGCACAGACCTCGGTGGCGCGCATTAATACTGTGGTGATGAATGTCAGCGATGCCCAGGCGCCGAAATTCAATCTCTTGTGTGACCGGGCCTCTGCACTGTATTTGTGGAATGTCCTGCTGGATGCCATTGCAGAATTTGATGGTCAGGCTGTCGGTATTGACGGGCTGCTCAGCATGGCATAAATAACAATTCTGTTTTCCCCCAACTGTAATCCCCTGAATGGCTGTTAGCGTAAGCTGGCAGCCATTTGCTTTATGTGCTGGCATCAGGACAGCAATCAACCTTTATCATAACAGCGTGCAGACATCCATTGCCAGTGCTATGCTTTCAAACCTTTGTCATTTAGCCAAGTATCGTCTTGATCAATAAAAAATTTAAATGCTTCAAAGCGATAGGACGAAATTCGCCGTTTGTTCTTGTCACCATGGCTACATAATCACGCTACCCGATTTCTCTATAATAATGACCCTGTATAGAGAATTATCCTTATTATTTTTTGGGAATGTTCAGCAACCTATAGAAATGGAGCACTTGGCATTCGATCATACAATCTCAAAGATGTGCTCTGGGAAAATGATCGAAAGGAAGCCGTCAGCAAGCTATCTATCCCTGTTTTTCCCAGGAGAGAATGAGCGAGGAGCGTACCAGTTTAACCCGTTGACAGGGCACTCAGCAGTTAAAATCCGCAGATGGACAGTAGCGGGATTTAATCCGCAAAAGGCAGCATAGCCATGTATGCAAATGATGCAAAGCGATGTTTATCCCAAGCCGCCAATAAAAAAACAAGGGCCAAAGCCCTTGTTACTTGATTTTCCACGGCCTTTAATTATAGGCACGTTCGTTATGATCACTGACATCCAGGCCTTGTTGTTCCTGTTCTGCCGTGACACGTAGCCCCACAGTTTTATCAATGATTTTCAGCAAGATCCAGCTCAAGATGCCGACATAGGCAAAGGTCATCGCAATACTGGCCAGTTGTGCCAAGAATTGCGGGAGCAGGGAAATGCCTTCAACATTGCCGCCCAACTCGGGGATACAGAAAATACCGGTCAGCAGGCAGCCAACCATACCGCCAATGCCATGTAAGGAAAATACATCCAGCGCGTCATCTACACCGAGCTTTTTCTTTAGTATCATAATCGCGTAATAGCTGGCCATACTGGTGAGCAGGCCAATCACAATTGCACCAAAAGGGCCAACATAAGCGGCCGCCGGGGTAATGCCCACCAAGCCGCCAATGGCACCTGAAGCCAGACCAAAGGCAGTGACATGGCCGGAATACATTTTTTCAGCAAACATCCAGCCGACAATACCACCGCAGGTTGCCAGCATGGTGGTCATGAAAATCAGTGCGGCTGAAGAGTTGATGGCCAGAGCCGAACCCACGTTAAAACCGAACCAGCCGGCCCAGAGCAATGCTGCGCCAATCATCACAAATACCACATTGTGCGGCGGCATCGGCGTAGCAGGCCAGCCCTTGCGTTTGCCCACCACCATGGCACCAACAAATGCCGTGACCCCGGCTGCAATATGTACAGCAGTACCGCCGGCAAAGTCCAATACCCCCCAGTTATGGAATAGTGCGCCTTTGCCGCCCCACACCATATGGGCCATTGGGCCATAGACCAGTACTATCCACAGAGATGAAAAAATAACCGTTGCCCGGAATTTCATTCTTTCCGCAAAACCACCCAGTGCAATACACGGCGTGATCATGGCAAAGGTCATCAGGAACACAATCAAGATATATTCAGGAATGCCGCCTGCCAGACTTTCTGCCGTGATGCCTTTCAGCATCAGTTTATCCAGGCCACCGACAATGCTGTTCATGTTATAAACGCCCTCTTGCATATTGGTGGTATCGGTTGCCAGGCTATATACCCCGGCCACCCATAAAATGCCGACAATCCCGGCAATCGCAAAAAACTGGGTAAATAACGACAGGATATTTTTGGCGCGGACCATACCGCCATAAAACAGCGCAAGTCCTGGAATAAACATCAGCAGGACAATAACAATAGAAACCATGAGCCATACAGTGGCAGGTCCATCAATCGTTCCCTCAGCGGCGAAAACTGCGCTAGGCGACAGCAGTACACTCAGCATGAGTAACTTCTTCACATTGTTCATTATCATGAATTGCTCCTGAATCTCATGAATATGGATTTACATTAGCTTGACCATTTTTTTGGTGGGAATTGGTATTACTAAAGGGAATATTTCTTTCATGATTCAAGATGCAATTCTTATACCATTAGTCTTTAGTTAATAATTATTTTATTATTTTTCAATAATATATTTTTACTTAATTCGCAGTTAAACGATCTATCATAATCATTTTCAAGCTAGGGCGTCTATATCTCAAAAGAAGTAGTCCTTTAGCCATGGTCAGCTGTTTTCACCCCGGAAAAGCAGATGGGAATTGCCAGTCTCGGCATTGTACTTGCAAAAATAAAAGCAAATGCCCTGAAGCATTTGCTTGGTTAAATTGAAATATTTTAAATGCCCTAAAATGAAATTTTAATTTATCAACTGAAAGCGGGCTGCGGCGTTAATTGTTATATGCACGTTCGTTGTGATCGCTGACATCCAGACCGCGCTCTTCCTGTTCCGGGGTTGCACGTAAACCGATGGTCTTATCGACGAACTTCATAATCAGCCAGGTCAGCACGCCACAATAAATCACGGTAAGTACAATACTGCCTGCCTGTGCAGCCAACTGGTTCAGCAGGGAAATGTCGGCCACTTTGCCGCCCAGTTGCGGGATGCAGAAAATACCGGTGAGCATACAGCCGACCATGCCGCCTATGCCATGCAGGGCAAAGACATCCAGAGCATCATCAATCCCCATTTTATGCTTCAGCTTGGTCACGGCATAAAAACAGCAGATGGCGGTGATAAAGCCGATCGCCAACGCACCAAAAGGTCCGACATAAGCTGCTGCAGGGGTAATGCCCACCAATCCGCCAATCGCGCCTGAAGCCAGGCCCAAAGCCGTGACATGATGGGTATGCATTTTTTCAATCACCATCCAGCCTAAGATGCCGCCGCAGGTCGCTACCATGGTGGTCATCATGGCAATGGTGGCCGATGCATTTACCGCGAATGCAGAACCGACGTTAAAGCCGAACCAGCCTACCCATAAAAATGCTGCGCCGATCATGGTATAGACCACATTGTGTGGGGGAACGGGTGCAGCCGGCCAGCCTTTACGCTTGCCTAATACGATTGCACCGACTAAGGCGGCAACACCGGCATTAATATGCACCGCTGTACCGCCAGCAAAGTCCAGAACTCCCCAGGTGTGCATGATTGCCCCTTCACCGCCCCAGACCATATGGGTCATTGGTCCATATACCAAAACCAGCCATAGAGCAGAAAACAACACCACTGCACCAAACTTCATGCGTTCAGCAAAAGCACCTATGGCCAGACAGGGGGTAATGATTGCGAAGGTCATGCCAAAGATAATCAGAATATATTCAGGTACACCGCCCAGCAGAGTATTTTCATCAATACCCACCAGAAAGGCCTTATTTAAACTGCCGACAAAGCTGTAGAGATTGGTTACCCCCGCTTGCATATGGGTTTTGTCTGCACTCATGCTATAAACCACAGTCAGCCACAGTACACAAACCACGCCTGCCACGGCAAAAAACTGGGTATAAATGGACAGAATATTTTTGGCACGGACCATACCACCATAAAACAGCGCCAAGCCGGGAACAAACATCAGCAGTACCAGCAGTGTGGACAGCATCATCCATACGGTGGAGGCGCTATCCAGATCGGTTTCACCTGCAAAGGCCAAGCCAGGCAGCAGCAGGCTCGCTGCGACAATTCTTTTTAAATGATTTACCCACATAGGTTGTACTCCAGATTTTTTTACTAGGCTGTAAAGATCAATATCCCAAAATCAATGCGCTGCAATAATATATTCTTATTGGGAATATTTATTTATTTTTAAGCAAAGCAATTCTTATACCAGAGTTGAATTTTGATCTCTGCAACAGCGGAGGACTGTTGTCGTAAAGGAGGGGGCTGTTGAGATGGCGAAGGGGTAATAAGGGTAGGGCAAGATAAACTTTGATTACGCTACCGCACGGTTTTTGCGAAGCATATAAGCAAAAAAGATGGCAGTGCCACACTGCTGTCCCACAAATATCACAAGAAGAACCTCAATTGAGGTTCTTCTTGTTTTCGCCATTTTTTATCAGGCACAAAGAGTGACCTTAAAAGTTTCCTTTCAAATAAATTGACCTGAATAATTCGCAGTAAACGCTGAACACTCCATTCTTCTTGTGGCATGTGTTTAGCGAAGTTCACCAGTAAATAGGCGATTAATGCAATCCATATTTACGTTTGTATCGCATTGCGGCTTCGACCTAGAAATGACTTCAGTTTTAAATTCTGCTTGATGGCTTTAAAGAATAACTCAATCTTCCAGCGG
>NZ_WXXM01000033.1:0-10711 GCF_011319235.1 Acinetobacter sp. SA01 | reverse complement strand
CTGATCCAGAATGCCTCGTAATCTAAAAAAAATTTATCCCATAATCCCTTACTTGCCCAGCGATTAAAGCGATTGTAAGCAGTTTGCCAAGGGCAAAGTTCTTGAGGAATATCACGCCATGTCGCACCCGTACGTAGTTTCCATAAAATGGCTTCCATGATATTTCTACTGTTTTTTGAACAGTAACAACCGTGTAATCGCATAGTATCTTGAATTTTCTGCCAAATATCATCGGTGAGAAGAGTACGTGCCATTGAAAAAATATAGAAATGAAAAGAGCTTAAAGGAGGATTTTAAGTAACCCCAATCCTGTTTAAGCCAATGATTCCATAATCTGAATGATTGGTTTATTTCGATGGGTTAGTTGGTATGCACATACCGAAGCATAAATCCCACTTAAAAAGCCCGAAATACTACGAGCTTTACTTGTTACTAAATTGTATTGTCCTTTCAATAGGCTGAATAACGTTTCTATTTTATTGCGCTGTTTTAAATGATATTCATCAGATTTTTGTAGTTGAGCAGACTTCATGTTCTTTCGATGATAGGTAATTAAATCAATCCCTTGATCTCTTAACTTGCTTTTTAACTCTTGGCTGATATAGCCACGATCTGCATAAAGCTTCCCTTGTAAACCTGCAACTAACTGCTCAACCATTTTAATATCAGCAATATGCCCGTTAGATAAGGCTGAGCTAACGATCTCGCCAAATTGATTCATCACAATATGTAATTTACAGCCATAAAACCACCCCATCGAGCTTTTACCACGAGATGCAATCCTGACTAATGATTTATGGCGTTGGATGCGTTGATTTTTACAGACTGGTAACGTCGTTGAGTCCATCCACAAATATTGTGTGTATTGACCTTTCATCAGAGCTACATGTAAAGCCTGTAGTGCCAATTGATGCATATTAATCAGGTGAATCATACGTTGGTAACAGGGCAAGCTCTTAAATAACTGACCTTTATCCTGCTTCAGCCATGAGAAGAATGCTTTGAAATTGTTAAAGTGAGAACACTTATACCAAATGGCGATAAAGGTGATTTCAGAGATGCTCAGTTGACCAGTTCGGATTCTTAAACAGTGATTGTTTTGCTTGAGGAATTTCCAGTAGGTTGCTTCAAATTTAAGAAAGAAATCATCAATGACACAGAATAATTCGGTACTATTGAACATCAGGACTAGAGTTGAGAGTTTGGTGTGGTAACTCAACTGATGGCTCTAGTCCTCCTGTTTTTCAAGTTAATTTCTTATCCGCGATTCGGGTTAAGTATTTAAAACCAATTCTTCAAATGAGGACACGCCCTAACAATATCACATTATTTTTTTCGATTTAAATCTATTGCATCAAATTCATAAATCCCAACCCTAAATCTATGAATCGCATCCAATCTCCCTTCATCTTCCTGACAACGTATTATAGCTTCGGCTAATAGACTTTTAGAAAACTTTTCCCATAATTCAAGCGTTTTATTCTTTAAATAATCTACAGAATCTGCAGACAACTCATCAACAAAAATTGCTTGCTCTAAGAAAGCATTTGGATCTTCGGTTAAATTATAGACACCTGCAGCCAAATGGTCTGCCAAATTTTCTGCGAAAATTTGCTTAGTTTGATGTTCTTCTGGAACTGGTGTGAAACTTTCTTTATGCAATATAACCCTACCATCTTCTTCACTCACCAAACCGATACGCTTCAGCTCTGAAAGAATAGAACGAGGGTGTTTTTCTGTAGAGATTTGCTTCACTAAATACTCAAAACTATTTTCAGTTCCAGTGATATTCAAAACTTTGGGTAAATTTTTATGTACCCACAGTGCAATAACCCGTGCAGGCACACTTACAGGTAAAGTGTCAGTAAAATTCTTAATAATCCGATGGTTTCCTCCATTTTCCAAACGTAAAGTACTTACATCACGTCTATTTAATCCTGCTAATAAACTAATTGATGAATCTGTTTTCCTTTGATCGAGATATTCTAATTCTTTTATAGATTCATTATAAAATAATACACGCAAAGAAGCTGAAAACTCTGCATGACCAATGCCAGATTTTACTAACCAATGCACAAGCTCAGACATAACCTTAAGAGAATACTCTAAAGTTGACTCTGCACTTCTAGGCAATTGACTAGGTAACTTGGGTTTTCTTGAGTCACAATCATCAAAAAAGTTTTTTGCCATATATCAACTATTATATTTTAAAAAAAAGTTAAACACAGAAGTTCATTTAATAAGAGAAAACCTCTTGCCTTAAGATAAAAGTTTTTCTCTTTATTTATATCACATACTTATATAAAAATGTGGTTTAAATTTAATATATGAATAGCCTCCAAAATTTTAGACACACATAACATCTTTTTGGACTGCCACCACTCTCCTAGATCTCCTAGACAAATATCGTCTATTCTTTTTGCATATAGGAGAGAACATTATGAGTGGACAACGATACACCCCAGAATTTAAAGATGAAGCTGTTAAATTGATTACCGCATGTGAATATTCTGTCACTGATGTTGCACAACGTTTAAGCACACCACAGCATGTATAAATAGCGAATGCGAACAACCTTTCAGCAATCAGCCTGATAAACATGAACTATTCGAGGAAAAGAAAGAAATCTTCGCCTTAAAAGTCAACTTAAACAGACTGAAGCGGAACGGGACATCTTAAAGTGAAAGCACTGCTTTCACGCTGCTTTGCAAGCCTGCTCGAGTGAAGTATCAGTTTATCCTTGAATACAGCCATCAATTTAAAATTAAAACGATGTGTCGGGTTCTTAAGATTGCCCATGCTGGCTATTACGCTTGGTTGCATGAACCTGAATCAGGCGTCATTCGCATCTCGATGGAATGAGTCCAGAAGCCTTTGAGGCGGTTTCAAAATGAGTCTGTCTCATGTCTAGGATACTGTAGTTGTCTGATAAGCTTAGTGCTAGGAACCTTCAAAGCCAAGTGAATGAGATTCATGCATCTGTGGCAGGATTAAATAAATTTACTGAATTAGGCAGACCTAACACCCAAGTTATGCCTTAAATTTGGTAGGACTAGATGAAATCAGCCTTTGAAGTGTTTGTGCAACAAAGCCATTTGCAACTGTAAATTACTTTTTTGAAAATAGCTCTTTCTCTTTAGCTCGTCGATTTACCAACCGGCTAATCTTCACACTATTGTCTTAAATCGAGCGATCAAACTGAGATGCAGCAGCTCTTAAATCGCCTTTATTGATTAAAGTCAGCATGGTGCTTTTCATAAAGGCAATTTACTTATAATCAGAGAAATTTTTAAATAATTCTTCTTTCAATTTGCTTAGGCTATTTAATCCATAGTTCATCTTCTTGCATAATTTTTAACATTAAATTAAATATAACCAGCTGAGTAACATTTTTTTTCTTAGGACCGACAACTCTTTGAAAACTAAATTTAACGGTTCGCTCAGGTGCTTCCCTATTAACTGGATAATTTTGCTTGTCTAAATATAGATAATCTCCTAGAATTGGCTCTATACCAGCAATAAAATTAACAATTTGTTGCTCATCATCTTTCCTTAGGCATTGAAAATAATGTAGAAAGTTTTTACGTAATTTTCTAAATAATAATAATGCCGCGAGCGCATTGACCAAGTTCTTTTCTTTAGGTGTATCTTTCCCCTTAGCATCTTGATAATACAAATCAAGGAGAGGAATTATTTCATCAGAACGAGTCAGTTTCTTAGCCTTTTCGTAAAGTTCATCAAACCAGCCCACATCTAAATTTTTACTATTAACATCATTCGTTTTTAACTTAAAATTTTGGCGGTCCATCCATTCTTGAACTTGAGTATCTTTGCTTAAACGACCATCTCTAAAACTTATCAAATGTTGATAAGGTGTCAGAGCACTATCATCGATACTAAACTTCTTTTCTTCTCGATAAGCCCTCGCAGCAGATTGTATTTGCTGATCAGAATTAAACCTCTCAAGGGGGGGGGACGGATCTACCAGCAAACATTTATCGATACTTATAGCAAGGTCGTTCATTGCAAGCTCTATACAACCAAAACACCAATTACAGTGGCTGATTTGCTCAATGATCGTGTATTACCTTTCTATCAATCCCAGGATTTACCAATGCTTCGCATTCTTACAGACAGAGGAACCCTTGCGCAGCGGTGCTGCTCATGCGGTAAGGTGGAACAACATGACTATGAGTTGTATCTAGCGCTCAATGACATTGATCACACGAAGACAAAAGCAGCTTCACCACAAACGAATGGGATCTGTGAACGCTTCCATAAAACAATACTGCAGGAGTTTTATCAAATTACATTTAGGAAAAAACTTTATAGCACGCTAGAAGAGTTGCAGACAGATCTAGACGACTAGCTGAAATTCTATAATACTGAACGGACTCATCAAGGAAAAATGTGCTGTGGTCGTACACCATTTGAAACTTTACTTGATGGAAAACGAATTTGGGCTGAGAAGAATTTAGCTCAAATTTAACCTGACAGGCACAATAAAAAGTGGGTAACTGTCAGATCAGGTTTGAGATACAAGCTAGTACACATTAATAACTAGAATGGGCGAAAGTTTAACAATATTTAAAACTTAAAGGTGCCTCAGTAAAAGTGAATATGAAAAAGTCGGATCCCCTTACCCCGAAAAACAACTCTGTACTTTTTAACTAATACAACTAATGTTAGAAATTGGCAACTACATTTCATTCTTCATCATGCTCATCTTAGAGCATGTACAAAATTGCCTTCTACTACATCATCTGCATTCGGTGCTCAATACAGTCTGTCAGCAGAACCGCGGAGGAATACTTTTTCCGTGTGTACATGTAGTGTTTAAATCCATTCATTTTTCAATCCCCCCCTGCCATTTAATCACATTCATGATCGATCTTTAACCTGGTAAAAAGAACTCATGTGATTCATCCAAACTGTCAAATTCATGTATGCATGGCATTTAAAGGAATTATCCGATCAATATTTTTAAGGTAAAAACTATTAATCAAAAAGTTATTGTCATTTCACATAAACCAACAACAACGCAAAAAAGTTATTTAAGAAATTATTTTTCCATTTTTTTAGATTTAGTGTTATTTAATCAAATAAATCTCAGCAACCTTGCAAGATTTAAATCAGGTTATCGATGAGATCATCAGATGGAGATGATGCATCTCCATCTGATGAGGGTTTATTAATACTGCGTTTGACCTGGAATCCAGTTGGTTCCAGCAAGCGGTACACGAGCCATTGCCGCCGCCTCGACATTCAGTGCCACCAGATCTTCCGGATCCAGATTATGCAAATGCGATTTACCGCAGGCACGTGCCATGGTTTGTGCTTCCAAGACCAAAACACGCAGGTAATTGGCCAAATGGCGTCCACCTTCAACCGGATCGAGACGTTTTGATAGTTCTGGATCCTGGGTCGTAATCCCTGCAGGGTCACGGCCATTTTGCCAGTCATCATAATAACCTGCTGCTGAACCAATTTCTTTCAGTTCTTTGTCTAGACGCGGATGGTTATCTCCGAGCGCAATCAGCGCTGCCGTTCCAATCGCTACCGCATCTGCTCCCAAGGCCATCGCTTTAGCCACATCGGCACCTGTGCGGATACCGCCAGAAACAATCAGCTGAACCTTACGGTGCATACCCATTTCCTGCAGGGCTTGTACCGCTTGCGGAATGGCAGGAAGAATAGGAATACCGACGTGCTCAATAAACACTTCCTGGGTAGCTGCCGTACCGCCTTGCATGCCATCCAGCACGATCACATCTGCACCCGCTTTCACTGCCAGTTTTACGTCATAATATGGACGGCTGGCCCCGATTTTGACATAGATTGGCTTTTCCCAATCGGTGATTTCACGGATTTCAGCAATTTTAATTGCCAAGTCATCTGGACCCGTCCAATCGGGATGACGGCAAGCACTGCGCTGATCGACACCCACTGGCAAAGTACGCATGCCTGCTACACGTTCCGTCACTTTCATGCCCAGCAGCATACCGCCACCGCCAGGTTTTGCACCTTGTCCGAGTACGATTTCAATCGCATCTGCTTTACGCAAATCGTCAGGGTTCATGCCGTAGCGCGATGGCAAATATTGATACACCAATGTTTGCGAATGACCACGTTCTTCAGGGGTCATGCCACCGTCACCGGTTGTGGTAGATGTGCCGACCATAGAGGCACCGCGGCCTAAAGATTCTTTGGCATTGGCAGATAATGCACCAAAGCTCATGCCGGCAATTGTTACAGGAATTTTTAAATGAATCGGTTTTTTGGCAAAGCGTGTGCCCAGTACCACATCGGTACCGCATTTTTCACGGTAGCCTTCCAGCGGATAGCGTGACATGCTTGCACCAAGCAGCAGCAAATCATCAAAGTGCGGCACTTTACGCTTGGTACCACCGCCACGGATGTCATAGATGCCGGTTGCCGCTGCACGCTGGATTTCTTGAATGGTTAAACGGTCAAACGTTGCAGATTCACGTAACACGGGTTCAAATTCTTGGATAGTTTGAGTCATGATTGATTGCTCCATTATTACGCTTGATTAGTATGCAGATGCATTGTCGACTTTGAAGTTGTACAGTTGGCGTGCAGAACCGTAACGTTTGAAAGAAGCGGGATCTTCATCAAATCCGGCTTTAGACAGCAGTTCTGCCAGTTCTGCCAGATGTTCCTGACGCATTTCTTTTTCAATACAGTCTGAACCTAGAGACTTCACCACACCTTTGACATAAATTCTGGTTTCATACAGTGAGTCGCCCAGCGCATCGCCTGCATCACCGCAAACCACCAGACGGCCAGCCTGCCCCATAAAGCAGCTCATGTGTCCAATACTGCCGCCTACCACAATATCGACGCCTTTCATTGAAATGCCACAGCGTGCCCCCGCATCCCCTTCAATGACCAGCAGACCGCCGTGCGCTGTTGCTCCTGCTGCTTGAGAGGCATTGCCTTTGATATGCACTGAACCTGACATCATATTTTCAGCTACGCCTACCCCAACATTACCGTTGACGATGACATGAGCTTCTTGATTCATGCCGGCGCAGTAATATCCGGCATGGCCGTCAATGGTGACATTCACAGGGGCTTTAATGCCAACGGCAATATTATGCTGGCCACCTGGATTGCTGACTTTCCAGTCTACAATGCTGTCGGTCAGTTCTTTGCTATGCAGGGCCTGGTTTAAATCACGGATGCTGTCTACGCTTAAATCAAATTCATCTTTTAAAATTGAAGTGCTGATTTTTTCTGCAAATGCTGTATTCATAGGGTTATTCCTGTTTTCTATTCTGGGTCATTCTTAGGCGGCTTGATCTACACTGCGTTGCCAAACATATAAGGTGGCTGGTTCTGGCTCCCAGACCTTGGCTTTGTCAATATTCGGCAATGACGCCAAGGCTTGATATTCGGAAGCCATGGCCACATAGTCATCGGTTTCAGCCAACACGGCCGGTTTGCAGGCAATCGGATCACGGATCACGGCAAAACCGTTTTTGGTGCCAATGGCAAAGGTAAAGAAACCATCCAGATCGTCCAATGCATTGTTTAGCGCTTCTGCCAAGGAATCCCCTTGCTGTAAACGCCAAGTCAGATAGCCTGCAGCCACTTCAGTATCGTTATCTGTTTCAAAGCTGATGCCTTCACGTTTTAACTCCTGGCGTAAACGGGCATGATTAGACAGAGAACCGTTATGCACTAAACATAAATCAGCGCCGGTGGAAAATGGATGACTGCCTTCCATGGTCACTGCACTTTCAGTGGCCATCCGGGTATGACCGATAATGTGACTGCCTTTCATATTCGCCAAACCGAAACGCTCAGAAATTTCGACCGGCAAACCCATGCCTTTCAGAATTTCGATGCTTTGACCAACACTCATGATCTTGAGCTGCGGGGCAATTTTGCCAATCGCCGCGCGCACTGTTTGTTCATCCGATTTTGCTTTAATGACTGCAGCCGTGGCATTTTGGAACCAGTCCATGTCGGTGTTCAGTTCCGCTTTCAGTGCTTCTGCAAATGCAGACCAATCAAATTCATCTTCGACCGACTGCAAGGTGAGTTTGACCCAGCCCTCAGATACTTCGTCACCATAAATGGCAAAGCCTGCGCTGTCAGGACCACGCCCGGTCATCGACTCCAGCATCGGTTCAAACAGTTTGCCGAGTTGTGATTCCAAAGCTGGATTTTTTAAGTATAAGCCTACGATTCCGCACATAATTGTTCTCCGCTAAATGCTCTTTTTAATTCATGTCCTAAGGACGCTATGGGGGTGAAAATAAAGTTTAGAAAAATTCGGTATAGCGCTGAATTTCCCAATCTGAAACATGACGGCTGTATTCAACCCATTCCATGCTTTTTTGCAGGATGAATTCGTCAACGATTTCAGCACCGAGTTTTTCTCTAAACAGCGGATCTGTTTTTAGAGCCTCGACGGCTTCTTTCAGGGATTGAGGCAGGGTGCCAATACCGCGTGCAGCAATTTCTTCCAAACTCAAGGTATACAGGTTTTCATTGCATGCAGGTGGCGGGGTCAGTTCACGTTCAATACCGTCTAAGCCAGCCGCAATGATCGCTGCCGAAACCAAATAAGGGTTGCAACCGGCATCCGGCAAGCGCAGTTCAATACGGCCATAAGGAATACGAACCATGGCGGATCGGTTATTTGAACCATAGGCAATAAATGCCGGTGCCCAGGTCGAACCTGAAAGGGAGCGGCCTACCACCAGGCGCTTGTATGAGTTCACAGTTGGGGCACAGAAGGCGCACAGGGCTGGACCATGCTCAAGCAGTCCTGCAATAAAGTGATAGGCCATTTTTGACAGCCCCATGCCTTGCGGATCACTGTCATCATTAAATAGGTTGCTGGATTCTGCACTGCCTATCGACAAGTGGAAATGCATACCATTGCCGGCACGTTTCGGGTCTGGCTTGGGCATAAACGAACAGACAATACCCAAATCATGGGCAATTTCACCGGCTGCCATACGGAAGAACGTGAACATGTCCGCCGAGTTCATGGCATCACTATAGGTATAGTTAATCTCAAACTGGCCATTTGCATCTTCGTGGTCAATTTGATAAATATCAAAACCGACTGGAATTAATGCCTCGGTAATTCGTTCCAGGAACTGGCGTGAACGGGATAGGCCTTTATAGTCATAGCAGGGCTTGTCCAGATTGTCTGACTCATCGACTGCTTTCAGCGTGCCGTCTTCACCACGGCGGAACAAGCTGAATTCAGGTTCCAAGCCGGTATTGAGGGTCCAGCCTTTAGCCGACAGACGCTCAACTTGCTTGCGTAGTACATAGCGAGAATCGTAGGGATGTGGTTTGCCGTTGACATAGCCCTCACAGACCACACGGCCATAACCTGGCTGCCAGGGTACGGGTGTTAAAGAAGATAAATCACCTTTCACCATAAAGTCTGGACCATGCGGCTGCATACCCATACCTGAAATGGCAAAACCGGCAAAACCTACCCCTGCACCTTCAATGGCTTTAAGACCCGAAATCGGTACAGATTTTGTTTTTGCGGACCCGTGAATATCGACAAACTGAGCCAATACATATTTTAATTGATGATCATCAATGACTTTCTGTACTTCTGCACGGTACTTGGGCTTGCTAATGATGTCCTGTTCTTCTTTAAAGAACTCTTTTACGATGGCCTGCTGGAACATATTTGACATACTCCCGATATGACAAAAAATGATATTTGGCTCGAATAATGCACAGATATTTGATTCAATGTATTATTCAGCAGAAGAAACTTTCTTTCCTAAAGAGAAAGCAATTCTCTTGCCAACTTTTTTAGATCGGTTAAAAAATTTGTGCTTGGGGCCTAAAAGCCTTAATATTCCTAAAGAGAATAAAAGTTTCATAAAATAATACTTTCATTCCACATCGGGGCTGCTTTTTAATTTTGATTAAGAGTCAGCAGGATTTAGATTCAAAACAGTGCGAGTTGATCCATAATGAGACAAAACAAGAACAGCCTTAAACTGGAACAGTACATTGGCATTCAAATCAAACGCTGTCGTCAGGAACAGGGCTTGAAACTGGCGGAAGTCGCGCAGACTGCTGAAATCAGTCAGGGTATGCTGAGTAAAATTGAGAATGCCCAGGTCTCGACCAGCCTTGAAACGCTAAGCCGCCTATGTGAAGTACTGGGAATCCCCTTATCCACCTTATTCAGTCAATATGACCATCAGGAAAGCCGGGCCATGATTGTGAAATCAGGCGAAGGAATGGAAGTGGTGCGTCGCGGTACCGAAAAAGGGCATACGTATCACCTGCTGACCCATTCCCGCGGGCCGCGCAAAAACTTTGAAGCCTATTTGGTCAGCATGGATGATGCCAGCGAAGAATTTCCCACCTTTGCCCACCCGGGAACAGAGATGCTGTATCTGATTGAAGGTGAAATCATGTACCGTCATGGCGATGAAGTGTTTCATATGCAGCCAGGCGACTGCTTGACTTTAGATGGTGAAATTCCGCATGGCCCAGAACAACTGATTAAAGTCCCCATCCGTTTGATCTCTATGGTGAACTATGGGGATAACCAGGCCGAATAAAGCAGCCCTGTTTTTATAAAAAAGATGGCACTGCCACTACTGTCCCATAGTTTGCTTTAAATAAAAAAACCTGAGTCTAAATAGTTAAAATATGAGTGCAAACAAACACTTTAACTATAAAGGAC
>NZ_WXXM01000032.1:9258-11577 GCF_011319235.1 Acinetobacter sp. SA01 | reverse complement strand
TATTATGTTAATTTTAAAGAAAGTTAAGAATATGAGAAAAGAGTTAAGAGAAATATTTATTCATGGATGTAATGAGAAAATTGAGAAAAAAGGAGATAATGTTGGTTTATCTTTCTATGCCTTTTTCAAGAATAAAAATGATAATCCTGAACTTTTAATGGAAGCAGCTAATTGGTGGATCATGCAACATAAATTAGATCATTTTGAAAAAGCCGTAAAAATTAAAGCACTTGTTTTAAGTGAGTCTTAACCGTGTAGTAAATGCTTTAGGGCTAAAATGAACAGCCCAACACTCTTAAGAATCTAAAAAATATAGTAAAAATTGGGACTATAAGCTCGCTTTTTTAGCTTCGTATAAGGTGTATTATATTAATTTTAGAAAAATTCAAAAATAGAAAATAATATTTTTTTTAATATTGAAAAATAAGTAATCTAAACAATTCTAATAAAAAAAGTTTGTTCTTATGGATTTTAAAGTAATTTTTTCACTTATAAGCATATGCTTTATTTGGGGATACCTTTGGGTAGTTATTAAGTTAGGCCTACAGACGTTTCCTCCTTTGTTATTTTCTGCTTTAAGATTAATTTTTGGTTCAATTGTACTTTTATTGGTTCTAATCGTTCTTAAAAAATCAATTTTACCAAAAAATAGTGAATGGATTCATTTAGTTATATTAAGTATTATGATGTGTGTTGGTTATTATGGAATATCAACAGTAGGTATGCAGTACGTAAGTTCTGGCATAGCATCAATTCTTGTTTATACAATGCCTATTATCATAGGATTTTTAGGTCATTACTTTTTAGAAGAAAAATTAACTTCTCAAAAAATAGTAGGGTTATTTATAGGAGCTATAGGGCTTCTTTCAATCATTTGGCCTGAAGTTAAAACGCTACATTGGGATCTAAGTCTAGTAGGCAATCTACTAATGATCATATCTGCTACATTTTGGGCTATTTCTATAATTTATATAAAAAAAATATTTTCTGATTATGAAAAAATAAAGTTAACTTTCTGGCAAATGTTTGTGGGTGGTCTAATTCTATTAGTTATCTCAATATTTGTAGAAAAAGCTGCTGGCATACAATGGAACACTCCAAAGAATATCTTTTATTTATTTTATAGTTCTGTATTAGGTACGGCTTTAGCGTTCGTTTGTTGGAATTGGATACTAAGTAAAATAGATGCTTCTGTTGCAAGCATGTCAATCATGAGTGTTCCATTGCTGGGCCTGTTATTTGGTCACTTCATTCTAAATGAACCATTACATTCAACTACTCTTTTAGGAACTTTTCTAATTTGTATAGGAATCTCTTTACACTCAGTTGAGATAAAGAAATTACAGCAATATTTTAAAAATACTCCTACCATTTAACATAATAGCGATTATACGAATTGAACTTTTCGTCATCTAGGAATATAGTGTGATTAACAATGTTAATCATAGGAGCTTAACATGGCTTCAAATGCACTAGTGACTACTCGCATCAATGAAAACATTAAGCATGAAGCAACGGAAGTTCTAGCAACAATGGGCTTAACCGTCTCAGATGCAGTCCGTTTGTTATTGACCAAAGTAGCTAAAGAAAAGGCTTTGCCTTTTGACATTTGGCAACCCAATGCTGAAACCATTGCAGCAATGGAAGAAGATCTAAGCAAAGCAAAGGGCTTCACTTCTGTAAAAGACTTGATGGCTGATCTAAATGCGGACGATTAAGTACACATCAGCATTCAAGAAAGACTATAAACGAGAGAAAAAAGGTCAGCATCGAAATACAGTCGATGCTGAACTACAAACTGTTTTAGAGTTATTACAAGCCGATGAACCTTTGCCTGAAAAGTATTGTGACCATGCTTTGGTCAGTAATTGGGTAGGTCATCGTGATTGCCATATCAAACCAGATCTTGTTTTAATTTATAAGAAAACAGAAGAAGGTGAACTGCTCATTTTGAAGTTAGTTCGATTAGGTAGTCATAGTGAACTGGCAATTTGAACGACCTAGTTTCAACGACAGAATTTAAAAAATTATCTTCAAAAATGGGAGCTTAAAGCTCCCATTTTTAATTTCGTATAAGGTGTATTATGTTAATTTTAGAAAATCTTAAACTTAATAACCCCTTAAAGCAGTTACTAAGTTTAAAAATAAATACTGAAAAATTTAGTTTGGTCTTTACTTTACTAAATCCCAATTTTTATGGTTACAAGATGGGCAACCATACCTTTCAGCTACCCATTTTGTAATTTGATCAGAAAATGCTAGTAATGCTACTCCCCCAGTCACAATAGCTACACAAATCGCAAAGGCGAAACCTGTACC
>NZ_WXXM01000032.1:0-9160 GCF_011319235.1 Acinetobacter sp. SA01 | reverse complement strand
AGCTACCCATTTTGTAATTTGATCAGAAAATGCTAGTAATGCTACTCCCCCAGTCACAATAGCTACACAAATCGCAAAGGCGAAACCTGTACCTGCAAAAAAGAAGGAAACCCAAGCCCAAAATCCACCACCAACAAAACTTGCCCCCATAACTTTTAAAAAGAAAGTTTTATTTGCTTCTTCCTTATAACCACAACATTTGCATTTTATATATGCCATATTAATGCACTCTATTTAAATTGAGATCTAAATTTTTATATAGATTTTTGTTTTAAAAAGGAAAAGCACAGGTAATTTTAAATTATTTGTGCTCTCATACTCGTATTACTTAACTTTTGATGCAACGCTAGAGGAAAGTGCTGCTCCAGCTGCAACTCCTGTTCCAGTTATAACTGTCACACCACCAGCCATACCAGCACCGCCTGCAGCAATAGTCCCACCGCCTAAAGCGGCTAAAGATGCATTAGTCAGAGCAACACCACTTAAAGAACTAATTGCAGTTCCTGACGCAGTTGCTCCTAGTACCCCTGCGGCTCCCAGACCTGCAGCAATTGCTGGTGCCGCTACTAATGCAACACCACCAGTAGCAACTGTTCCCACAACTACCGCAATACATTTTTTAGGATTATTTTCAACATAAATTGCAGCATCTATAGCTTTATCAATTGCAGTATTTGCCACATCTTTTATAAATCCAAACATATCTAATTCTCCACTTCTCTAGTTCGAGATATTCTTCATGCTTAGCATAATACATGAATATCCAACCATTGGAAATAATTTTACTCCTAAATTAAAAAATATTATCCAAATAACTTTTGTTATAATATCGACAAAATTTGAAGAGGTGATTATGGCTACAGCAGATAAAGATACATTGAACTATGTGACATCGATTAGTGCTCTATCTGGATTTATCCTTTATCACATTCGTAATCAGATGGGGTTAAATCACAGAGAGATAGCAAAGATCTTCGATATAACACATACAACTTATGGAAATATGGAACGAGGTGATACTGCCATTAATGCTGATTTCATATACATGTTATGTACGTTAAGTGGAATAAAATTCTCAAGTTATTTCAGTCTATTAGAAGATTTAATTATTAACATTGAAAAAATAGAGAAAGGATTAAATGGTGAGAAAGTTAAAATTAAAATTATCCCAAGTACTGACCTCCAGAAAATAATTATAGAAAATGCCAAGAGTGGTCTTTCAATAGCTCCTTCTCCTGAAAATTTAAAAAATCTTTTAATAGGTCAAGATATAAATTTCTTTATTTCTAGAGATTTGAAAGAACGTCTATCTGTAATAAGCCCAATAAGATTTACTAAAGAGCAAATTAGTGAAATGGGGAGTTTGACAAGTCACGAAGTTGAAAAAGTAATAAAAAATATCGACTCAAATCCTGATATAGAAACAGAACAAATCGTTAATTCAAATGAGGCTACTCTGGCAGCAGTAGCTTTAGGTGGTGGGACTCTTGCAGCTGGTGGTGCTGCACTAACAACTGCTTCTTTAGCAGCTTTAGGTGGTGGTGCTCTGACTAATGCATCTTTAGCCGCTTTAGGCGGTGGGGCTATTGCAGCAGGCGCTGGTATGGCTGGTGGTGTTAGTATAGCTAGTGGTGCTCTTGCAGCTAGTGGTGCTACTAGGCTCATAGGGGTAGCTTTTCCTGGTATTTATGCAATCACAGCAGGATATAGTTTATATAAAGCTTACAAACAAACAAAAGAAGAGAAAAAATCAAAAGAATAAATCCCCCATTTAACATAATGGCCATTAATCGTGTAGTGAATGCTTTAGGCCTAAAACTCACACTACAGCACGCCTAAGACTTTAAAAAAAGTAGTAAAAATGGGAGCATTTTGGCTCCCATTTTTTGCTTCGTATAAGGTGTATTATGTTAATTTTAGAAAAAGTAATTAGGGCGTGTCCTCATCTCATTTAACGAAGTAAATCGGTCTGTATTTTGTTTAAAAAATCTGCAATTCCTTCATTAAGCATTCAATGTTAAGCATCTAAAGTCATTTTTTGAGCTATTTATCAAATGAGGACAGCCCCTAGTCTTCTAGAATCATTAAACTATTTGACTAATTTCCAATCTTTACGTTTGCAAGATGGACAAGCATATCTTTCGGCTACCCATTTTGTAATTTGATCAGAAAATGCTAGTAATGCTACTCCCCCAGTCACAATAGCTACACAAATCGCAAAGGCGAAACCTGTACCTGCAAAAAAGAAGGAAACCCAAGCCCAAAATCCACCACCAACAAAACTTGCCCCCATAACTTTTAAAAAGAAAGTTTTATTTGCTTCTTCCTTATAACCACAATTTTTACATTCTACATGTGCCATATTAACGCATTCCATTTAGCTTTAAATTTATTATAGCGTAGAACATAAAGCTTTAAAAAACATATATATAAATCATCTCAATAATTTAATCTATGTATAAAAAATAGATATCAGCTTTGGGAAAAAAATATTGTAGCAATAGCACTTCCTACTACTAGGCCAACTTTGGCAACGTCACCTGCCTTTTCCCAAGCAGATTTATCTTTCCAATTTTTATTATTATTTTTTCTACTCTGAGAGTTTGTATTATTGGATTCTTTTTGTTCCTGTTTTTGTTCTTGTTCTTGTTCTTGTTCTTGTTGCTGTTTTTGTTCAGTTAATAAGTTTTGTAAAAAATTAATAGCGTTATTAGCATTTTCAACAAAATTATCTAGATCTGTACAAAAATTTGCTTCGTGAACAGCTTTATTACGTATAGTTGCTAGCCAACGTATTTTTCTAACCATGGAGGGGGATATTATGGATTCAATTGAGTCTAGCTTTTCATGCATTCCTCGACCTATTGCTCCTAACTCGACAAGTAACGATTCAATTTGCGTCGAGTAATCTAAAATTGTTCCTCGCATATTACCCTCTATGAATATAATCTTTTAAAATTAATATGATAATCTAATTTTTATGCATACTCGGCAATTATGAAATAAATAACTCTAACTCATACTAAAGGTATTACTGAATAGACACCTTTTAGCTCAATAAAGTTCGAAACAAAATCCCCTATTTAACATAATAGAGCTTATACGAAATGCAAAATAAATAATGTTATATTTCAAAAAGTTATGCTATAAGAAATCGGGGACGCAAACCCAAAAAGCCGGCTTGGAAACAAGTCGGCTTTTTTTTAGACGGGTTTGATACTTCTTGCCAATAAAATTGATTATTTTTTAATCAAATTGAAGCTTTTTTCAATGTTCCCGGCCCTTCCAGGGCAAAAATTATCCCCAATTTCTGCGGATAAACCTGGGACAGTTTTCAACCATATTTGTAAGCATTTGCTCACATTAATTCAAGTCTATGACCACTAGTTCACATACTTGAAAATTCATATGATTAGTCCATCAGGAACAGGATGTTCCAGAACGTAAAAAGGAACTTTATGTTCTAACGCAAGGAATGTGAGGTACAACAGGACGTTATACCAAGAGCTGAATACGAAAAACCCCGGCAGGATGCTGGGGTTTTTTATTATCTGAACTTTTTAAATCAAAGTGGGATGAGCATCCAAAATGCGAATTAGAGTGGCTGCAAGACCAGTCGGATAGCGACGGCCTGTTCCCAGTTTTGTAGGGTTCTCGCGCTAATATGCAAACGTGAAGCGAATTCTGCTTGGGTTAAACCTGTTTTCTCACGTACTTCTTTAATATCTGGTAATTCAAGCTCAGTCACTCGGCTTGCTTTCATTTCGTTGCGTTTGATTGCACCAGCTTCTTTAATCGAAGCAACCAGGTCATCAAATAAGTTGTTATCCATGAAATTGCTCCTTTACTAATTGACGTAGGATCGAGGTTTCTTTGTCTGTCAGATTATCTTTTATAGACTTTGGATAAGCCACCAAGAAAAAGATCTGATCATCCTCTGTGACCCAATAATAGATTACCCGGATAACCCAGTCTCAATCTGCTCAGCTATATGATTTCAACACGCTTGTATGTAGAGCAACATGGTAATAACACCAGATTAATTCTGAGCTTTTTTTACTGTTACTCTAATGATCAATCAGTTTGGATTTTCCTGATACTGAGGTGCTGCATCAGATATTTCATACCAAGCTGGCTTCGATGCAACAAAAACATGGAACTGATTTCTTAAGACGGGGTCATCGTCCAAACAATTAACTGGTATTGGAAAAGACGAACTCTCCGAACCGATTTCACCCAAAGCAGTTCCGCACTTTTTACAGAACGTTCGTACATAGCTAAATGGTAGTTCAGGCTTATATGTTTGTATAAACTCTTTACCTTGAAGTAAATTAAAGGATTCTTTTTTCACAAAAATAATCGTACTTGATCCGAGCTTACGACAGCGTGAACAATGGCACGTTCCCATCATGTCAGGAACGGTATTCAATTCAAATTTAACAGCACCACAACAACAACTACCCTGAATCATATTTTGCCTTTATTTATAAAGAGGTCTGGAATTTTTGATCTAAAAAGGATAACTATTCAATCGTTATCCTGCGTAGCAGCCATTATATTAAATGGGAAGGAATTCTCTGTATATCATGCTTAAAACTAAGTAAGTTCTGTATTGCTGCATATTCAACAACAGCATGAAGAACTGAAACAACAAAACAAACGTAATCATTCTCAAAAGATGCCAAGCAGACGTGCACAGAAAACAGCGATTCAACAACGAAATCTGAATCCTGTGCTTGACTTAGAAATGTCGGTATAGGACATTTCTACTTAGGAATAACAGCCCTATTCATGGGCTTTTTCAGCTCTTATGAAACTATGAGTAACCTAATTTTTTTTCAATTTCTCTAATTAAATCATCTCTATAAACAATGTTCGATAGGGCTTTAGCATATAGTGCATCTTCGATATCATGGGCATCTCGGATATGTTTTAAGCTATGCTTATTCATAAATTTCTCAATGAAATATACTACTTCATAACCTTCATCTTTATCGACTTTAACTCTATCTGATGTACCTTTATACGGAGCATCACCTTCATCACGAGACCAAGTATATTTATATAGACTATCTTGTAAATTCTCTTTCTTAACTTTTACAGCCATTTTATAAACCTTTTAATAAAATATTTTTAAAATCTAACAATAATAAATAGTTAAAAAAAGGGCTAAACGAACGAGAGCGTCGAAATATGACGCTCTATTAAACATACAATCACTTATGTAACGTTCAATCCTCTAGACTTCTAAATTTAGAGTTCATACAGCAGGATATACATATGCAGCAAAAATCTTGGCAAAAGCTATTCAATGATTTAATTGGTGGGCTCATAAATATAAGCATTGTTGCAATCGTTCTTTTTTTCACAGCAGTTCAATCTGCCAAGTTTTTTTATTTGGAAATGTATATACAAGCACTGTTTTTAGGAGTCGGTACAGTATGTTTATTGATACTGTTTGTCATTGGACTTATAGCCTTTGTCGATGATAAAGCTTCTCCTCTATTAAATAAGTCAAATAACAAAGTCATCTCAGGCATTATTATGATAGCTATAGGTTTCTTTTTATTAATGCCAACTTTCTATACTTTATTTTTAGCTGATTTAATGAAAATAAAATAATAGATTAACCACTAAAAAGCCCAAATTAATCTTGGGCTTTTTGTTCAATCTGATCATTAGCCTCAAACATGCCAGGATTGGTGATCCGGATATTTTTCTGACAACTCCCACAAAGCATCAGCCCTGCAAAAAGCTGTACGTTTTCCCTTGAATCGCAGAAAGCACACGGTTTAGAAAGCTGAATAATATTAGTCATATTTTTGACTCCCAATAAAATTATTCTGGGCGTAGGCTGTACCTCTAGCCTGCATATTGCGTATATCTTCTTTTTCCATATTCAACTTCATTAAGATGCCAATCAACATCATGTATACGCCACCAAAATCTTCATAATATTTTTCTTTAAAACAATTTTCTTGAGTAAAAGTCGTCAAAGCGTGATTCATATTTTTTTCAAAATCATTCACCAATGTTTCAATCCGACTGGCCTGCCGTTCAATACTGGCCATTTGTAAATTACTGGTCAGTAGATCCCGTAAATAAGTTCCTAATTTATCGCCCTTCAATTGAGCCAAACGCTCATATTCTTGTGCGACCTGATTGTCTAATCTGACGGCTACGGTTCGAGTGCTGTTCATAAAAAACTCCTATCATTTGTTTTCAATCTAAGCACCTAATTTCTAAAAAGTAACTATCAAATATAAGTAAACACTGTGTTAAGTTTTAATGATTACAGGTTAAATACTTAATATAAAAAGAGAAATTTACATAAAAGCGTAAACAAAGGTGATTACAAGCTATCTTATTGTTTTGTAAGTAAATATTGCATTTTATCTGCAACAAAAAGTGTTTACAGCTAAGCCTCTGAAATACAATAAAAATAACCATAAAAGCGTAAACGCTTTCAAGATATATGAAAAACCGCTGTATCCCTTATAGCATAAGGCTTTGAAGCCTTTATCTTTAGATGCGTGGTGTGTGAACCAAAAATTGCCGGTATGTACCGGCTCCCCATCTATTTAATTGACTTAACTGACGGCAAAGATAGTGCTTGGCCAAAAGAGATCCTGGCTATTGTGTTTCTAAGAGAAAAATCTATAAGCGGGCACACTAGTCTGAGAATCAGAAATAAAACCCAAGTTAAAACACTCTCACATGCGATTTGAGCCACTTTTTTACTTAAGACATAGAATCTACTCTTGAAATGAGTAATCAGGTCAAAAAACGCAAATGAGCGCCAAATAGAGGCTATTTTTATTCTCATAGGGATAAATAGAGCGAGTGTCTACGAGCGAAGCACCAAAATTCGCACCTCGACTCTCTGAAAAACAGCTTTTTAGGCTGTGAAGCCTAAATAAGCGTAAATCACATGCAGAAAATTGAGCCTAGATCGAGCGTAGCGAGTAAAAAAGCTTTATGAGCGAAGCGAATTCCGAGTTGCTTTTGCTCTTGTCTTTGCTTTTTCTCAAAGTCACAACTGTATGAACCAAAAAATTGCCCCAAGAATCGAGCGAAAGCGAGATTCAATAGAGTTTGAGCGTAGCGAAAACCAAGGGCAATTTTTCATTCCCAAGGTTTTTAATTATTTTTAAGTTTTTTAAATGCTTTTAGATCTGCTGGAATCCTTTATACAGAAGGGTTTCCTCGGTTATATAGCAACGTTTCCTCGGTTATATAGCAACGTTTCCTCGGTTATATAGCAACGTTTCCTCGGTTATATAGCAACGTTTCCTCGGCATTTGACAACAAATTTTTATTGTGTTGTTATAGCAACACAATAAAACCGTTGCTAAATAAAATGACATGACAGACTTAGTCGTAAAATCAAATAAACTTGTTCAAGCCTTACAGACTCTTACCTTAAGTGAAACTCGTCTTTTACAGCTTGCAATTGTAGATGCTAGGGAAACAGGACAAGGGCTATCAACTGATGAACCTTTAGAGCTAAATGCAATTAGATATGCAAAAGCCTTTAATGTTTCTCCAGACGCAGCTTATTTAGCTTTAATTGAAGCAGAAGATTCGCTATTTAAGCGACAATTCACTATTACAAATGAAGATGGAAGTCTAACGAAAAGTCGTTGGATTCAAGATGCAAACTATAGAAAAGGTGAAGGTCGAATTTTAGTTACATTAACTCGGGTAGTTATCGAGCATGTCACTAAAATAGATGGGTTCGAACAATATTTCACAAGCTATCATCTCCGGAAAACATCTGAATTTAAAAGCGTCTATGCAGTTCGTTTGTACGAATTATTAATGCAGTGGAAATCTATAGGAAAAACCCCTCTTTTTGAATTAAATAAATTCCGTAGTCAATTAGGTATAGGCGTAAACGAATACACCAGAATGGAAGCATTCAAGAGACGTGTACTTGATATTGCTATAGACCAAATTAACGAGTTTTCAGATATTAATCTTAAGTATGAACAACATAAAAAAGGACGTTCAATTTCAGGTTTTTCATTCAGTTTTAAACCAAAGAAAATAGCTCATCAGCATATCGAAAGTAAGAGAGATCCTAATACCTTAGATGCTTTCTCAAAAATGACAGATGCTCAACGTCATTTATTTTCTAATAAACTTTCGGAATTGCCTGAAATGAGTAAATACTCTCAGGGAGCAGAAAGCTATCAGCAGTTTGCCATACGCATTGCTGAAATGCTTCAAGACCCTACTAAATTTGAAGAGTTACATCCTTACCTTCAAAAAGTTGGGTTTAAAGTTGCCTAAATTATAGACTTGATCATTTGTCTATTAGACAGTCTAATAGACATCAACTTTTGACAAGATTAGGCATAGTTTTACACCATGAAAAGTCTTTCAGTTCTTGAATTATCTAAACTTTACAGCATAAATAGACAAACGATTTACAACCATATAAATAAAGGAATTTTAAGCAGAAATTCTGATAATAAAATTGATTTAGCAGAAGCTATTCGAGTATTTGGAGAACCAATTAAAAAACAAGATGTAAAAGAGTCTGTAAAAGTAGACAGTCCAAATTCGGCAGAAGTTTTACTACTTAGACAACAGATAGACGTGCTAAAAAATCAGCTTGATGATGCAAAAGACAGGGAATCTTTTTATCAAAACCAAATTGAAACGATGCAACGCCTATTAGAAGCTCCAAAACCCAATATGACTACGTTTACCGATCAAGAACCGGTGCAACCAAGCATAGCCAAAACAGATCCAGAACCGGGCACAGCAGAAGCTAAACATGACGGATTGACTACTCCGGTCGAAACAGAAAATAAGCGGATTCCAGTGCCGGAGCACGTAGCACCGGAGCAGCCGAAAAGAGGGTGGTTAAGCCGGTTTTTCTTGCCGAATGGCTAACCGATCTGTTTAGGTGTACTAATCAAAGTTGTGAAACATTGATTAAAGACTAGGCGTGGAACATGAATAATCATTAAAAAAGCCCAATCGGCAGTGATTGGGCTTTTTACTACAATATAAGACTATAATTTATATGAAATAAAAATTTGTATTTCGTATAAGGTGTATTATGTTAATTTTAAAGAAAGTTAAGAATATGAGAAAAGAGTTAAGAGAAATATTTATTCATGGATGTAATGAGAAAATTGAGAAAAAA
>NZ_WXXM01000031.1:0-12911 GCF_011319235.1 Acinetobacter sp. SA01 | reverse complement strand
CGAAATCTAAATCCTGTACTTGACTTGGAAATGTCTGTATAGGACATTTCTATTTGGTTTTAAGGTAGGACATTTCTACTTAGGAATAACACAAAAATGGGAGCATACAGCTCCCATTTTCAGTCTTTTATCCGTTTTTTTGCTTCATCATAAACAATGCTATCAGCTCGTTTTCCAACGGTAATTAGCAAAATAACTACCTGATCATCTTTGACCTGATAAACAAGTCGGACACCAGCTTTTAATAATTTGATTTTATAGCAGCCTGCAAGATCACCTTTAAGCATATTCTTTGGAATATGTGGTTGCTCTATTACCTTAGCTAATTTTTTCTTGAATTGATCTCGTATAGCACTAGGAAGCTTTTCCCATTCTGAAGTGAAGTCCTTATGACGTAAAAGCTTATAAGTCATCTAATGTGACTTCCTCGAACATCTCTTTAGGATCATTAATACGTTTGCGAACAAGAGCTAATAAATCAGCATCTTCCTCTGAGAGTAAAGCTTTCTGTACTGGAAGCTTTCCAGTCGTAGCAATATATTCAAGAATATTAGTAAAGAACTCAGTAGGTGCAATTCCTTGTTCTTTTAGTATGGAATAAGACTTTTCTTTAAGGGCTTCATCGACCCTGAAATTAACAGTAGCCATCACTTTTCCCATGTATTGAATGCATGAGAATATTGTAATGCAATATGCATTACAAAGATAGTCCGTATAATCGCCATTATGTTAAATAGGCGAAAAATACTGTACTTTAATGGCTGTTCAAAATAGCTATAGGTCATAAAATGAAATGGTCTAAATTAATTGATTTCAATGAACAATATTTACAACGTGGTTATCTTTTAAAATTCAAAGCTCATTATCCATTTGAAGAAGAAGTAATCATGATGGTATGTGAAGGTGGATGACCGAATCAATCATAACAATATCGCCTAGGCCGCCAATCGGCTGATCTACAGTACGACCTTCGAGTTGTGCCTTTAAACGCTCCGTGGCGCGTAAAAACAAGATACGTCCATCAACATCATCAGCTAGAAATTAATGATAACGTTGTTCATATTGCTGTATGTATTCAATCACTTCATGACGAGTCGGATAGGTTTGTTCTGTCCCTGGCATCATCCAGCCCGGTAAGGAAATCCAGCTATTCGGTGAAAACAGTCGCAAAGAATCCCATGTATGTAGCCAGGCACCGCCTGCCTGCGGCTGTTCGTCTAAAATGATAAAAGACAGACGATTGCGTTTCAAAAAATAAGCTGTAGCTAATGCTGCTTGCCCCCCACCAATGATGATCACGTCTGTTTCTGTTGTTATTGACATTTTTTCTTTCCCATAACTTCATTATTATCAAAAGTATATATCTATCTTGATCGTTGTACCCAATAAAAACCCAATATCAGGTTTAACTGATATTGGGCATGGGCAGCACTATCTCTCTATATTAGAGGGTAGATAAAATGAGAGTATTACTTCTACAAGTTATCAAGGTACTTTTCAGCATCCAGTGCCGCCATACAACCTGAACCAGCCGAAGTAATGGCCTGACGGTATACGCTATCTGCCACATCACCGGCAGCGAAAACACCAGGAATAGAAGTCGCAGTGGCATTACCCGCTGTGCCGCTTTGTACCTGAATATAACCGTTGCGCAGTTCAAGCTGACCTTCAAACATACTGGTATTTGGCTTATGGCCAATGGCAATGAATACACCTTGCACATCAACGTCCTGGGTGGAACCATCCTGTGTCGATTTTAAACGTACACCAGTGACACCGGTATTATCTCCCAGTACTTCATCCACTTGATGATTCCAGACGATGCTGATCTTGCCTTCTTTTTCTTTTTCGAAGATATGATCTTGCAGTATTTTTTCTGAACGCAGGAAGTCACGACGGTGCACCAAAGTTACATGCTCCGCGATGTTAGACAAATACAAGGCTTCTTCAACCGCTGTATTACCGCCACCAACCACCATGACTTTTTGGTTTTTATAGAAGAAGCCATCACAGGTCGCACAGGCACTGACACCTTGACCCATGAAGGCCTGTTCAGATTCCAGGCCAAGATATTGAGCGGTTGCACCTGTTGCCACAATCAGGGCATCACAGGTGTATTCTTCCATATCGCCTTTAAGGACAAATGGACGGGTATTCAAATCCACTTCATTGATATGGTCATAGACCAGTTCAGTACCAAAACGTTCGGCATGCGCCTGCATACGTTCCATTAATGCCGGACCGGTTAAGCCTTCAGGATCACCTGGCCAGTTATCGACTTCAGTGGTGGTGGTCAATTGACCGCCGAGTTGCATACCTGCAATCAGCATAGGTTTTAAGTTGGCACGTGCCGCATATACCGCTGCACTATAACCGGCAGGACCAGAACCTAAAATGATGAGTTTTGAATGGCGTGTTGACATTTTTATATTCTCTAACAGATTAGATGTTACGTTGATTGACACGCTTAGACAGCTCTTCAGCCGATTCCTTACGCTCCGAGTAACGATCCGTGAGGTACGCGCTTTGTCCACGGGTCAGCAAGGTGAACTTATACAGTTCCTCCATCACATCGACAATCCGATCATACAAAGACGACGGTTTCATGCGTCCTGCTTCATCAAATTCCAAAAAGGCCTTGGGAATGGAAGACTGATTCGGAATCGTAATCATCCGCATCCAGCGCCCCAAGATTCGCATTTGGTTGACGCTATTGAAAGACTGTGACCCACCACTGACTTGCATGAGCGCTAATGTTTTGCCCTGTGTGGCACGAATGGCTCCCGCTGCCAGTGGAATCCAGTCAATTTGCGCTTTAAAGATCGAACTCATCGAACCATGCCGTTCAGGTGAACACCAGACCATGCCTTCGGACCAAGCCAATAGTTCATGCAGTTCTTTGACTTTAGGATGTTCCAGATCGCCATCTTCGGGCAAAGGTAAACCTTTGGGATGAAAGATTTTTACTTCACAGCCAAACCGCTCCAAAATCCGGCCTGCTTCCATCACTGCAAGACGACTGTACGAGCGTTCTCGGTTTGAGCCATACAGCAATAACGTCCGTGGGGGATGGGTCAGTTCTTTGGCTTGTACCTCAGCAAATGTAGGCGTTGGCAAAAGATCAGATTCAAGATTTGGGAGTGTCATATTCTGCCTCTTAACTATTTGGATAATATTTTTTCTTCAGCCATAAAGATACGCTGACCAGCGCAATCAGCACCGGCACTTCCACCAAAGGCCCAATGATCGTGGTAAAGGCAATCGGAGAAGCCAGACCGAAAGTCGCGATGGCTACTGCCAAGGCCAACTCAAAGTTATTGCCTGCCGCGGTAAAGGAAATCGCTGTGGTTTTTGGATAATCGTTGCCCATCCATTTACTCATAAAGAAGCTGACAAAGAACATCAATACAAAGTAAATGGTCAATGGAATTGCGATCCGCAATACATCCAAAGGTAAACTCACCACATCAGCGCCTTTTAGACTGAACATCGCCACAATGGTGAACAGCAAAGCTAGCAAGCTGAGTGGGCCAATTTTTGGCAGGAATTTCGTTTGATACCAATCCAGACCTTTGGCTTTGACCAAAGAAATACGGGTCAGGAAGCCCATCAGAAACGGAATGCCTAGGTAGATCAATACCGCGTTGGCAATGGTCCAGAAATCGACATTGATCACATGACCTTCCACCCCAAAAAATGGTGGCAAATAAGTCAGGAAGAACCAGGCATAACTACTAAAGAAAACAATCTGGAAGATACTGTTAAACGCCACCAGTGCGGCACCGTATTGGTTATCACCACAAGCCAGGCCGTTCCAGATTAGTACCATCGCAATACAGCGTGCCAAACCGATCAGGATCAGGCCGGTCATGTATTCTGGATAATCACTGAGAAAGACGATGGCCAGCACAAACATCAGTACCGGTGCAATCAGCCAGTTTTGGATTAACGATAAAGCCAAAGTTTTTTTATCGTGAAACACCTGTGGCAGTGTCGCATAGTCCACTTTAGCCAAAGGCGGATACATCATCAAAATCAGGCCAATCGCAATCGGCAGGTTGACTGAATTGACACTCATGGCATCCAGTGCAGTCGATGCTTGTGGAAACACCACCCCAATCGCAACACCCAATGCCATGGCCACAAAGATCCATAGCGTCAGGTTGCGATCTAAAAAGGATAATCCTTGTTTAGACATAATGTGCTCGATTAAATATGAGAAATTTTATTGATTTCAGCAATGAGCTCAGGACGGCTCAAATTTTTTGCATCTAAAGCGAAGAACGCGTCTAAACGTTTATTGATGTGATCCACTGTGGTTAAGAATGCCTGTAATTTTTCTTCTTCAGGTAAGTCCAGGTGTGAAGGATCAGATAAGCCCCAATGTGCCTTGATTGCGCCACCCAAATACAATGGGCAGGCTTCCTGTGCAGCTGAATCGCATACCGTAATCACGACTTCTGGCTCATATTGCTCGCAGGCATCAATGGTTTTGCTCGATAAGCCTTCGGTAGATAAACCCAGATTCTGCAAGGTTTTAATCGTTAAAGGATGCACCTGACCTGATGGTTTGCTGCCCGCACTGTAAGCGATCCAGCCTTCTGGCGCACGGCTGTTAAACAGAACTTCAGAGAGAATGCTGCGGCAACTGTTACCGGTGCACAAAAATAAAAACTTCATAAAAACTTACTCGCAATGGCTCTGAATCGGCAGAGCAGATGTGGGAAGGGAAATCGGAGATTGACTGTGTTTGAGAGCATCCAGAATTTCAAAACACCACGCCGGTAATTGCGGATTGATGCTGTAATACACCCACTGACTTTGACGACGGTCATTCAACAAACCACAAGAGCGCAACAAAGCCAAATGCCGTGAAATCTTGGGTTGGCTCACTTGCAATTTGTCCGTCAGATCACAGACGCATTGCTCTTCATTTTCAGCAATCAACATGACAATACTGAGACGTGTCTCATCGGATAAACATTTAAAAAACTGAACGTGGTCCATAGCTGCTCCCATTCTGTTATGCAAATATATACATATCCACATATACAGTAAATAGTATAAGTTAAAAATGATAAAGGAAGGATTATAATGTGGTTTGAAAGAGGTCAATTTAAAAAATTGTCCGCTTTTCTCGGCTGTGTTATGAAAAAGAAAATTTTAACGATTAGAAAATTTAAGGAATATCGAATGACTGATAAAAATATTTTAGTGCCGATTGACGGTTCTGATCAGGCACTTGCAGCAGTCAGAGAGGCCGCTATTATGGCAAATGCCCTGAACAGCAAGCTGATTGTCATCAGCATTGTCGAAGAAAATCCGTTTGCCAATACCGATTTTTATTACTTCGGTGCAGACGCAACGACCATGAAAGCATTTTTTGATGAAGCGTGTGGCAATGCAACAAAGGCCTTGGCCGATGCACAAAAACTTTCGGTCGATTCAGGTGCACGTGAGGTTGAAACCAAACTCGTTAAAGCTGAAGTGTCTGCACAAACCATTGTCAATGTCGCTGAAGAACTCGCTGCTTCGTTGATTGTGATGGGATCACATGGGCGTAAAGGCATCCAGAAACTGGCTTTAGGCAGTGTGGCTGAAGAAGTATTAAAGTTGTCCCAAGTACCCGTATTAATCGTTAAGCAATAACTGACCTGATGTCGGTTCACTCCATAAAAAACCAGTAGTCTAAGCTACTGGTTTTTTTAAATAAAATGCATTTTTGGCTTATTTGTTTTTCTCAATCAGTTCCGCTACGGCTTGAGCTTCCAGCACTTTACCGCTCGATACGATTTTATTATCAATGATCAGACCAGGAGTGCTTAACAAACCGGTTTCAGCAATCTTCATCATATCAGTGACATATTCAATGTCCGCTTGCACACCCGTGCTTTGGACCGCTTCTTCTGTTGCCGCCAAGAGTGCCTTACATTTACGGCAACCTGTACCTACGACTTTAATTTGCATGTTTTATTCTCCAAACGTTTTATAAAAACCAGTAACCAAAACTATTTAAACTGTAGCCGATGACCAAAATCCCGACAAATACGATCCCAACAAACAGACTCAGTAAAGGAAGTTTCACCACCTGTTTTAACAGGATCAGGGATGGTAAGGAAAGCGCGGTCACCGCCATCATAAAGGCCAACACTGTACCTAACCCTACACCTTTGCCGACCAACGCTTCAGCAATCGGCAAGGTGCCAAAGATATCCGCGTACATCGGTATACCCACGACCGTAGCGATTAACACAGAATACCAGTGTTCCTGGCCGAGTAAGGCGGTAATCCATTGTTCAGGAATCCAGTTATGAATCGCCGCACCAATACCTACCCCAATCAACACGTACAACCAGACCTTGCTAAAAATTTCTACTACTTGCTCCCAAGCGAACTCGCGTCGCTCTTTCACAGTCATACTGAAATCCTCGTCTCCCTGAATGGCACCATTGTGGGTGACAAACTCAGCGACATACTTTTCCATTTTTAAGTAACTGATCAAGGAACCACCCAGTACGGCTAACACCAAGCCTAAGAGCACATAGACCATGGCAATTTTCCAGTTAAAGATACTGGCCAATAAAATAATTGAAGCTAAATCCACCAGAGGAGATGAGATTAAAAATGAAAAGGTTACTCCAACCGGTAGCCCTGCACGGGTAAAACCAATAAACAGCGGAATGGAGGAACAGGAACAGAATGGTGTAATCGTCCCTAATAAAGCCCCCATGATATTGGCTTTAATTCCAGTCATTCGACCTAAAATTTGTCGGGTACGTTCCGGCGGAAAGTAACTTTGGATATAAGACAGACTATAAATGAGGACGGATAACAGAATAAAAATCTTAAAAACGTCATAGATAAAAAAGTGAATACTGCCACCCAGCCGGGTTGCGACAGATAAACCGAATACATTTTCGACCAGCCAGCGCACACCCTCTGACAGCCAGGTCATTTTGAGTAGGGCATTATTCAACCAAACAAAGAGGGCAACTATTTGGTCCATTTAAATCTCCTGGTCTTTGGAAAATAATAGTGCTTGTGTAAATAAATACAGTTCTTGAGCACGGATGGGATTCAGTGAATAGCGTATCCAGCGTCCGTCTTTTCTTCCTTTGACCAGACCCGATTCAGTCAAACACTTCATGTGATGCGATAAAGTAGACTGGGTAATGGCAAGATTTTGCAACAATTCGCATGCGCAACATTCCCCTGTCTGTAGCATCTGTAATATCTTGAGACGGGTAGCATCCGTCAAAACTTTATAAAGAGAAGTCGCTTGTTCATGATCCAATTAAGATTTTCCATAACATACTTATAATATTGAGTATCCAGATTATATTGATATCCGTCAATGTATTTTTTTATGTAAAAGAAAAGCCCAACAGAGTTGAGCTTTTCTTCAGTGAATAATGCTTTATTTTACGCGATTGCCCTGTTCATCAATGATGACTTCACCATCTTCTTTGGCAAAAGCTTTTAATTGTGGCAAAGGCAGGATGTCTAGCACTACTTCCGATGGACGGCATAAACGTGTTCCGAGATCCGTAACTACCAGTGGACGGTTAATCAGGATCGGATGCTCAAGCATTGCATCAATCAGTTTTTCATCCGTCCAGCTTGCATCATCCAGATTCAGCTCAGCATAGGGCTCGACATTCTTACGTAACACTTCACGAACGCTTAAGCCAGAATCCTGAATCAGTTTGATTAACTGATCTTTTGAAGGGGGGGTGACCAGATATTCGATTACTTCAGGTTCAATGCCCGCATTACGAATTAAAGCCAGGGTATTACGTGAAGTGCCACAGGCAGGGTTATGATAAATCTGAACTTTTGGCATTTGATCCATGAGAGTTATCCCTTAAAAGAATAGCTGCTTTATATATGAATATCCGAATATGCGCAATATGAAATATATAATTCTGAGAATTTATTTCAACAAGGATTGGCTAGAAGTATAATGTGGTTTAAGTTTCATTTCACAACCTTCAGCATAAGCGATCGATTCCAGCTGTACCGTCACATGTTTGAGATCAAAATGATGATGTAAAGCTTCGGTAATTTCTGCAAGTAAGGTATTCGCAGTTTGTAAGTTGTCATCATAAACCACATGCACCGTGAGTGCATTTTCCAGGGTACTCATACTCCAGATGTGTAAATCATGCAGATCGACAACGCTCGGAATATTGAGTAAGCTGTTTCTTACTTCCACAAGGTTAATCTGATCTGGCACACCATCAAAGAGCAAGTGTAAGGATTGGCGGAACAAAGAAAATGTTCCCAAAATAATAATAATGGCGATAATCAAACCTACCACAGCGTCAATCCATAACCAGCCCTGCCATAAATATAAGGCCCCCGCGACCACTACGCCGACCGAAACAACGGCATCTGCCGCCATATGCAGAAAGGCACCTTTGATATTCAAATCATGCTGACTGTTTTTAAGAAACAAAAGGGCGGTGCTCAAATTCACTACGACACCGATTGCAGCGACGATCATAACAGTGATCGCTGCAACAGGGCTGGGAGACTGAATCCGTTGTATAGATTCCCAGCCTAGAGAAAACATCGCAAAGAGGATCAGCACGGCATTAGTAAAACTGGCCAGAATTGAGGCTTTTTGCCAACCATAAGTATGGCGCCGATTGGCGTGAATACGCGCTACGCTATAAGCAGCCCATGCCAGTAGTAATCCACCGACATCGGTTAAGTTATGGCCCGCATCCGCTAGCAAGGCCATGGAGTCTGTTTGCCAGCCATAGAATGCTTCAATTAAAACAAATCCGAGATTGAGTACGATACCAATCGCGAATGCAGTCCCATAATGTGCTGTGTCATGATGGTGAGAATGAACCATGCGTAAAAGTCATCCAAAGAGATTCTATTTTATCAGGAGGATTCAAGCGGCAATAGGACTGAATGGTAGATTAATACATGAATATGCAAATGTAGCGGCAATTGATGAAATAAATTAAATTCTCTATTAGATCTTTGGTCATAAGTAAAGATTGTAAATGAGTGTTAAGTCAATTAGAAATGATGATGACTTAAAAACAGCATTTATCCGCCTGGAAAGTATTTTTCAGGCTGAGGAAGGCACGCCAGAAGCTAATGAAAGGGAAATGCTAGTGACATTGATTTCAGCATATGAAGATAAATATTACCCAATTGATGATCTTGTATCTTATAAGGAATTGACGGTAAATAATTTTGATCGTGATATGTTGATGGATCTTCTTTAAAATCCACGCCTTGCAAATGATGCAATGAAAAATCTAATGGGTTTTTTGGATAAAAATTGAAGTTTTACGGTACTCATCACAAATAATGAGCGTGGAACTTGATAATTCATAAAAAAAACTATTCGGGCTAGAATGGGCTGTTAAGTTTAGATTATATCACTGAAATTAAATAATAAAATATTAGCATTTCGTATAGGGTGTATTACGTTGATTTTAGAGATTCTACATAAACGTAGAATCTCCTGAACTTAGATTCTGGCATGTGTTCCATATTTATCAATCATAATAGAACTTGCTTCATTTAAGCCACGCACAGTGACATTCACACCATTCTTCTGAAATTTATTAACAACAGAATCGAGCATGGCAACAGATGTTACATCCCAAATATGGGAGTGAGTTAGATCAATAATTACATCCTTAACGTCCTCTTTAAAGTCAAAACCTTGCATGAATTTTTCAGAAGAACTAAAGAAGATTTGACCTCTCAAATCATACAAACGGGCCGTTCCCTCAAAAGATGCTGTCACATGGATATCATTTTCAAGTTTATTCGCTAGGAATAAGGCTGAAAGTAATACGCCTGTTAACACACCCAAAGCCAGGTTATGTGTAGCAACAACCACAATCACCGTCGCAATCATGACGATATTACTGCTCTTAGGATTATCTTTTAACTGGGTGATAGAACTCCATTCAAAGGTACTGATAGAGACCATGATCATTACCGCTACCAATGCAGCCATTGGAATCACTTTGAGCCAGTCGCTGATAAATACAACTAGAATAAGAAGAAAAATACCAGCAGAGAATGTTGATAAGCGTGTCAGACCGCCAGATTTTACGTTAATCATAGATTGACCAATCATCGCACAACCAGCCATCCCCCCCATAAAGCCAGAAGCAATATTCGCAATCCCTTGTCCCTTACATTCCTGATATTTATCACTTGGCGTATCTGTCATTTCATCCACGATGGTTGCTGTCATCATCGATTCAAGTAAACCTACAGCCGCCAGTGCGACTGAATAGGGCAAAATAATCATCAATGTTTCAATATTCAAAGGAATATTTGGAATCAGGAACATTGGAAGTGTGTCAGGTAACGACCCCATATCGCCCACAGTTCGTACATCAATTCCTAGAGCGATTGCCAGTAATGTGATCGCAATGATGCAGACAAGTGGAGAAGGGAGTAATTTTCCTAATTTGGGAACCAAAGGGAAGAGATAAATAATCGCCAGACCTAAAGCAACCAGAACATATACATGCCAGGTCACATTAATTAGTTCAGGCAACTGAGCCATGAAAATTAAGATCGCTAACGCATTTACGAATCCAATAACTACAGATTTAGATACGAACCGCATTAACTTGGCGAGCTTTAAATAGCCTGCCATTATTTGAATTACACCCGTCAAAATTGTTGCTGCAAGCAGGTATTCAAGCCCATGCTCTTTGACTAAAGTAACCATGAGCAGTGCCATAGCCCCTGTAGCTGCTGAAATCATAGCTGGACGACCGCCTACGAAAGAAATCACGACAGCAATACAGAAGGATGCGTATAGACCGACTTTAGGATCTACACCTGCAATAATTGAAAATGCGATGGCTTCAGGGATGAGTGCAAGACCAACGACTAATCCGGCAAGTATATCCCCACGGATGTTAGAGAACCACTGTTCTCGGACATTAGATAACATAAACATAGCCTGTTTTTTAATTTTTCAGATAGGCTAGTGACGTGATATATACAACACACAAGCGACTACACCACATCACTAGACAGTGATGAGTTATTTACAGATTTAAGACGGTAAATAAACTTAAGGTGGCGTAAGTGTCATAAGAGGAAGGAACTTTTTAGAGTAAAAATCAGGACAAGGGTAACAGCTAGGTACTTTTTTATAAAGCCTGGATGTATATCCAAGCTTTATTTAATCTGTATTTTATAAAGCTTTTAGCTCCCCAAGTAATTGGCCTATTTCCAAACGTGTATAGCCACGTTCTTTAAAGATCAAAACAATAGCCTGTTTATAATCTTCAGAAGTAGCCGTTTTATATTTATTAATTAATTGCAGCTCAGCATTAAACTGAAGGTCATTTTTGATCGTCAATACTTCCGTAGAGACTTTATTAAAAATCTTGAAATTAAACATACAGGTGCTCTTTATCAATATTGTAGCGGCCCGACTACAACAAACACCTGCCTTAGCTTAGCTAGACACCCTTTCCGAAAAGATTATAGCAGAAATGAAAAATTTCAAGTTTTACTAAACTAAAGATAAAAATCGTTAGGCTTACATATTTTAATAATACAAGACTGTTGAATTAATTGATTGTTTTCTGAATAATAGTGATCAAAGGAGATGGCTATCCTCCTTACACAAACCGCCAATTCTGGCTGATGATACCTACGTTTCCCTCAAGCAGGGTACGTAGTCGCTTGCTCTGCTTTTACAAAATGGAGCTACGCTATGTTTTCCCGTCATAAAATCGTTTATTTATATATCTCTTGCTGCTTATAACTAGGAGCAGCGATGTATCTCTCTCTTTTATCAATTGCTCTCGGTTCTGTAATTGGTGCCTGGCTTCGTTGGGGCATAAGCGTAAGATTTAATAGAGTCTTTGAAAATATTCCCCTTGGGACAGTGATTGTTAACTTAATCGGTGCTTTCATTATCGGCTTTGCTGTATCATTTTTTTCAAATAGCTCAATAAACCCGAATTATAAATTATTCGTTGTCACGGGCTTCTGTGGTGCATTAACTACATTTTCTACTTTCTCAATAGAAGTCGTTGAATTGTTGCAAAGTTCAAAATTGTAATATGCCATTTCAACCATAGCAATTCATGTGATTGGTTCATTGATATTCAGTCTTTTAGGAATATTTACGTACCACTTAGCAACCACACATTAAAAATTTAAACTCAAAATAGTAAAAGGTAAAAAATCATGAGCTTTCAAAAAGTTAAAGTAGGTATAAATCCACCAGATGACTTCTACAGCATCATTGAAATTCCTGCAAATGCAAAACCAATCAAATATGAAGTGAATAAAGAATATGATGCTTTATTGGTGGATCGCTTTCTAAGTACAGCAATGTCATATCCATCTAACTACGGTTATATCCCTCAGACATTAAGCGAAGATGGTGATCCATTAGATGTGTTTGTAATAGCTCCACATGCTGTTGCAGTAGGCTCTGTGATCCGTAGCCGACCTGTCGGTGTAATGTACATGGAAGATGAAGCCGGTATAGATGCAAAGATTATTGCAGTGCCACATTCTAAGCTGACACCACTCTACAACGATATTAAAGACCTAAGTGATTTTCCACAGCTTCAACTAGAGCAAATGAAGCACTTTTTTGAACATTACAAGGATTTAGAACAGGGTAAATGGATGAAATTTAATGGTTGGGGAAATGTTGAAGAAGCTAGAACTGAAATTCTAAAATCCATCCAAGCCTACAAATAATTTGAATAAAAAAGACCTCAGATTTGAGGTCTTTTTTACTCTATTTAACATAATGTACGTTATACGAAACAGACCTGTAAGCCCAAAGTAAAAATGTCCGGTTTCTCCAAAGTAAAAATGTCCGCTTTTAGAATACGCACTTTTGCGATTATCGAAGCGGACGGTTTGATATGTTGGTGTCT
>NZ_WXXM01000030.1:0-13099 GCF_011319235.1 Acinetobacter sp. SA01 | reverse complement strand
GTCCTTTATAGTTAAAGTGTTTGTTTGCACTCATATTTTAACTATTTAGACTCAGGTTTTTTTATTTAAAGCAAACTATGGGACAGTAGTGCCTTTTAGGGCTTTTTTTATTTAACCCGAGGTAATTAACATGCCATAACGTGCATTTAAATAATTTCCCCGACGAATGATATCTGCTCCATTGGCATGGTAAACCACCAACTCCTGAGTAAAAGTGTCATAACTGAACGAATCAAAACAATCCTGATGATGACTTAACCAGACCAAAGTGTCTGCTAATTGATCAGTGACAATGTAAGTATCTGCAGTAAAATCAATGCTCATGATACAATTTCAAATAGGTATAAATTGGTAGTTTAATCTTTTTTTCAATTGTTTCTAAGAACTAAAAAGTGAGCCCGAAGCTCACTTTTTAATGATCCCCATAGTTTCATTTAAAGCGGTTTATTGATGCCACACTTTCTGCATTCTTTATGTTCTCCGATCTCTTCCATATGCTCATACTCATACACATGTAAGCAAAATAATTTCATAAGTAATTGAAGCATTTTCTAAACTCCATCATTGTTTATTTTTTAAGTTCAGCTTCTATAATCTGATATTTCATCCTGAAACACCAAAGTGATCAAAAAAAGATCACCGTTATTTATTATCATATTTTTATGATAATTCAAATAACTTAACTCTAATTTTTAAGAAAATTACAAAATAAAATTCACTTAAGTGCTAAAGAGGCGAGACTATCTTCAAAAGCAAGAAATTTTAATCCATCAATAATTTTAGTTTCTATAAAAACATTAATAAAGCAATCTAAAACAATAGGTTATTAAAAATAAAGACTATAATATGAATATGTAAGTTTTGACTATCTAAGAAATAAAAGCTTCTTAATGAGACTTTTTTATTGCCTACCCTGCTTACACCATTTATTTTTGACTGCTTACATAGGATTTAGAATTAAAAAAGCACTCAAGAGAATAGCTCTTAAGTGCTTGATTTATTTGGTGGGCCCAGACAGACTTGAACTGTCGACCAACGGATTATGAGTTCTTACTCCTCTATATTTATTAGCGTTTATTAGAGTTCCTATATTGCTTTAATTCAATGATATACATAGAATTACCAAAACAACCAATCTTTTTTGAGTTGATAATAAAATCTTAAAATTGATTCTATCTGCTACCTATTTGCTACCTTTTTTTTATGACAACTACAACATTCAAATTTACAACAACTCGACTTACACAATGCAACTGCCCTTCAGAAAAGGATTATGTAATTTATTGGGATGAATTAGTGAAAGGATTAGGCTTGAAAACTTATACCTCCTCTAAAAAGTCGTTTCTATTTCAATCTCGTTTAGGTGGTAAAGTCATCAAAATAAGTATTGGTTCATTTCCAACCTGTACGATTGATCAAGCACGTCAAAAAGCTAAAGAGCTCGATATCATGTGTTCCAATGGAATTGATCCGAGACTTGAGAAAAAGAAACTCATTGCGAAAAATGAACAGGAAATCAAACAAAGTAAACGCAATAAACTTCTCTTTAAAGATGTTTGGGAAGATTATTTAGCAGCTAATAAATTTCGCTGGCGAGAAAGAACTTATAAGGATCATATTCGCTTAGCAACTGGGAAAAATGAAATCAAGATTGGGAAAAAAAGTTCTTTATCAAAACCACAACCTATATATGCCCTTTTAGATATTCCTTTAAGTGAATTGAGCAGTGTCGTCCTTAAAAAATGGTTAGACAAAGAAAATGAAACTAGGCCTACATCAGCTGCTCTTTCATACCGTCTAGTACGAGCTTGCCTTAATTGGGCTGAAGAACAAAGTCTTTATACAGGTCTTTTGCCTGACAGATCCATCCATTCAAAAGCAGTAAAGCAATCTGTCACATCAACTAAAGCAAAAAAAGATTGTTTACAGAAAGAACAGTTACCTGCTTTCTTCAAAGCAGTACTTTCTCTACCAAACCAATATATATCTGCATATCTTCTTACTACATTAATGACAGGTGCTAGGCGTAACGAGATTGCTACCTTGAAATGGAACGACGTAGACTTAAAATGGAATACAATGAAGATTGTCGATAAGGTTGATGATGAAGGTCGTATTATTCCTCTTACTCCGTTTATCAAAAATCTTCTTCTGAATTTACCTAAGCTTAATGAATACGTTTTTTATTCTGAAAAATCATCCACTGGCTATATAGTAGAACCAACAAAAAGCCTTAAAACTTCAGCAGCTAATGCAGGAATTGATGACTTATCAATTCATGGACTACGGCGTTCATTCAAGACCCTTTCAGAATGGGTATCTTTACCTAGTGGTATCGTTGCCCAAATTGCAGGACACAAACCTAGTGGTACCGAAGAGAAGCATTACACCGTGCGGCCAATCGATTTACTTAGAAAATGGCATATAGAATATGAAAACTGGATGCTATCCGAAGCTGGTATTACACAACAATAATTATAAAAGTATTCTTAAAAAGAGCTATTTAAAAATATAACTTATTATTTAATTATCCCCCATATAACTAACAAACCATTAAATATTAAATTCTTTATTTTTATTGTATCAACGCCCTCCTTTGAGAGCGTTTTTTATAGTGCTATAAAATAATATTTTAAAATTTCCAAGTATAATCAATGTTTACACGTTGCTCTTTAGCACTTTTAAAGGTTGCCTTTGGACCAAAGTCATTTTTATAATCTTCATGACGTAAACGTACAAACAAACCTTTGAGTGGCGTATTTTGGAATTGGTAACTCACCTCTACACCAAACTTTCGTTCCTCAAGCTCTTCACCTGGTTTAAGATTCTTAAGCTCAATTTCCGTGCCTTTTGTATAGCGCGTCATCAACTTTAATCCTGGTATTTGGTCTTTAAAATCATAGTCATAACGGACTGACCAGGCTTTTTCATTTGGATTCAAAAAGTCTGTTGCCCAAGCATCAATATAAGTATTGGCTTCGCCACCGCTTAGATATGGAAAACCAGTATCACCTGAGTTATGAATATAGCCTGTAGTAAATTTATGATTGTCCACACCTAACGCAACTACAAAATTACCATGGTGATTGTCAATATTCCCAGCAAGCTCGGCTCCAGAATCTACAGTTCTGAAATAGCGGAAATCGGTAAATAAATTATAGCGTTCATTAAAATGGTGGGTATTACGAGCCCAGAAAGTGTATTGATCATATACGTCATCTAAATTGGCATGATACAAGGCAAAGGTCGTTTCAGGACGTAAATAGTAATAGCCGCCGACATAGTAGAGACCATCAGTTTCCACCGATTTGTATTTCATATTGGCGCCAGATAAACGGATTTTTTCCCAATTTGTCGAGTCACGATGATTCACGCGATTGACATACCCTGCTTCAACTTTGATGTTATCTATATCTTTTGACTCAAGTGCTACCCCACGATACGTTTGTGGAAGTAGACGTGCTGGAGAACCCACCAATACAGGATTCACCGGGAAAAGTGTCCCGACTTTGAGCTCAGTCTCTGAAATTTTGGCTTTACCTGTGACCCCAATTTCACCAAAGGAATCCACTGGATCACCATTACCCTTAGCAGGAGTTAAACTTACTGCAGGCAAATATTCTTTTTTTCCCCATAAATTAAAACCAGCACCAGCGTACAAATCGGCACCAAAACCGACAGTTCCTTCGGTAAAGCCTGATTTTGCATTCAAAATAAATCCTTGCACCCATTGTTTGGCTGCAGGCTGAGTTACCTCCGGGTCAGTAAAGTTACGATCCAAATAGAAGTTTCGGGCGGTAAGACTGACATTACTGTCATTCACAAAATCAGCAAATGTTAGGGTTGGTAAAGTGGTAGAAATAGATAGCGCAGTTAAAATAAAGTATTTCATTGTCATTTTCCTTAGACAAAAGTTCCCTTTTCCATTGAATTGAATCAATAGAGATTTAAAAAAAATTGTTTTCAAAAGCAGCTTGGAAACGGCCTAGATGGCGACTTCCGAATTATTTGGGGTAGTTGTAATACGTCATCTCACTCTCCATCGAACTCTAATAAACATCATCCTGATGTATTTAAATAAGCAGAGCATTTATTGAGATAAATGCTCTGCTATGCTTTATACCAACATAAATGCAGCACTAGCTTTCGCAACTTCTTTCCCATTTTGATAAGCGATACTTTCAATATTGGAAATTTTGCGTCCCTGACGGACGAAGTACACTTCAACCTCTACCTCTGCAATATTGCAGGGACGTAAGAAGGACACATTCATCGTCACGGTTGCCGAAGGTGTTCCCTCTTGCGCAATAATGGCAAATAGCCCCATAGCATCATCCAACATGGAACAGATCATGCCACCCTGCACATGCCCCATGGGGTTAGCAAATTCAGCATTCGGTTGGTAGCTTAAACGTACTTTCCAGCCTTCTTCCTGCTCCACTTTCAGTACCTTACCGCGCAAAAAATGGTGAATCGGAGGAGGTTGTAAGTCTTCAAGAAACGCTTGCACATCAAAGCTCATATCGATTACTCGCCAAAGTAGGCATTTTCAAATGCCGTTACTGATATACCTGCGTGCTGTACGCTGTAAGCCAGGCCATAAATTTCTGGCAAGACCATACTGTGATAGAAACGTGCAGTCTGGATTTTGCCTTTCAGAAAGTTGCTGTTGACATCACCTGCGGCAAGCAATTCAGCAGCTTTCAAAGCGCTTTGAGCCAGCTGCCACGCACCAACCACCAAACCGGTTAGCATTAAGTAGGGTACAGATACGGACAATGCTTGCTTTGCTGACTGTACAAACTGAGCTGCAATGTGTTGACTATTTTCAGAAAGTACTTCAATCGCTGCAGCAAATTCTTTTGCAACATCAGCAAGTTCAGGGTTTGCTTGAATGTCTACTAGTGATTTTTTCATTAGGTCGATTAAGATACCGAGGTTTTTACCTTGGTCTTTTACGACTTTACGCCCAACCAAGTCTGCTGCCTGAATCGCTGTTGTACCTTCATAGATCACGCTGATTACCGCATCACGTAAGTACTGAGCAACACCAGTTTCCTCAATGAAGCCTAAACCACCATGTACCTGAATGCCTGTAGTTGTGGTTTTTAGTGCAGTTTCAGTTGCCCATGCTTTGAAGACTGGAATCAGTAAATCTACCAGACCTTGATTGTGCGCACGTATTGCAGAATCTGGATGGCGGAAGCTGATGTCTTGGGCTTGGGCAATAAATAAAGATAAAGCACGCATCGCCTCAACATTCGATTTCATGCTCAGTAACTGACGACGTACATCCGCATGCTCAATAATTGCAACTGGCTTTCCCGTTTCAACATCAGTACCTTGCACACGTTCACGAGCATAGTCTAAAGCCGCCTGATAAGAGCGGTCAGTCAATGCTACGCCTTCCATACCTACGGTTAAACGTGCCATGTTCATCATCACGAACATAGCTGCCAAACCTTTATTTTTCTCACCAACCAGATAACCTAATGCACCTTCATTGTCACCATAAGCCATGACACACGTTGGGCTGGCGTGAATACCGAGTTTATGTTCAATAGATACACAACGTAGATCATTACGCTCGCCTAAAGAGCCGTCGTTATTCACAAGGAATTTTGGTACCAGGAACAGTGAAATTCCACGCACACCTTCAGGTGCATCTGGCAAACGTGCTAAAACCAAGTGAATAATATTGTCGGTAAAATCATGCTCACCAAAGGTGATATAGATTTTTTGGCCATGAATGCGGTAGGTACCATCACCTTGGTCAATCGCTTTAGTTTTCAGAGCACCTACATCAGAACCAGCCCCTGGTTCAGTCAAGTTCATGGTACCAGCCCATTCACCAGATACCAGTTTCGGCAAGTATTTCTGTTTTAATTCATCGCTTGCCGCATGGCTAATCGCTTCAATAGTACCAACCGTCAAACCTGAACACATCACAAAGGACTTATTCGCTGCCATCATGATTTCACTGACTGCGGTTGACAGGATATAAGGTAAACCTTGACCACCAAATTCAGGATCCAGCGAGATATTATTCCAACCCGCTTGCGTATACTGTGCATATGCTTCTTTGAAGCCTTTTGGTGTAGTGACAACACCATCAGCAATTTTCAGGCCTTCACGGTCACCGCTAGCATTAATAGGGTCAAGTACATTGGTTGCAAACTTACCAGCTTCATCCAAAATTGATTCGTATAAATCAACACCTAAATCTTCGAGTCCAGGAAGTTGAGCCAATTGCTCTTGATCAAGTAAATGATTGAAGATAAAGCTTAAATCATTTAAAGGGGCTTTGTAGCTATTCATGCGCTCATTTCCTTGTCTTGCAGTAAACGCCAGTTAATTTTTCCACTTGCGGTTTTTGGGAGTTCTGTGGTGAATTCCACCACTTTAGGCACTTTGTAAGCCGACATATTGTCACGGCACCAGTTTCTTAATTCATTTTCAGTCATGTGCTGGTTGGCCTTGAGGACCACCACAGCTTTGACGCTTTCACCACGGTCATTTTTGTTACATGGGATAATGCAATTTTCTAAAATCTTTTCGTTTTGATAAAGAATGCTTTCCACTTCAGATGGCCAGACCTTATAACCCGAGACATTGATCATGCGTTTTAACCGGTCCGCCATAAAGAAATAACCTTCTTCATCGAAGTAGCCGACATCACCAGTTTTAAAGAAGCGCTTACCATCATGTTCAATAAACGAGGTTTCGGTTGCTTCAGGATTTTTCCAGTAGCCGCTGAACATGCATGGGCTATTGGAAATAATTTCACCACTTTGACGTACACCGAGTTCTTCACCAGTTTCCGGATCTATGATTCGACTATCCACATCAAAAAGAGGCACACCCAAACATTGACGCTTGCCACGACCGTAGGGATTTAAATGCACCCCTGCTGCCATTTCGGTCATACCCCAGCCCTCGATAAACTCGATTCCGGTTAAGGTTTCAAAGTCCTGGGCAATCGCATGTGGCATACCTGTCCCGCCACCATAGACATGAGTGAAAGATTTAAAGTTGAATTTATTGACGTCTGGCATAGCCAGCAAATCCACCACCATGGTTGGAATACAACACCAATGGGTTAAACCATGTAAGTCCACTACTTGTGCCGCACATAGCCGATCCCAACGGGTCATCAAATAAGTCGTTGCACCCAGCCAAATCGGTAGGCACATGGCATTGACCATGCCCGTTACATGGAAGAATGGTGTAACTGACAATACTTTTGCCGTGTTATTCCACGGACTCCAGTTAATTTGGGTCAGAATTTGCGCGACCAAAGCACGGTGACTGAGCATGCAGCCTTTCGGGTGTGCAGTTGTACCAGAGGTATATAAAATTACCGCGAGATCTTCACCTGAGCGCGTGGCTTCTGTCTCAATTTCGGCATGCTGTAAGGCAGTTTGGAAATAGGTGATAGAGGCAGTTTCAGTGACTGCAGGTGCTTGCAATACCGTTTCTGGAATAACGAATTTTGTTGGGGTAAAAATGTCATCACCATAACGTGCGGCAATGATTTTTTCTAAACAGGTCTTGCCGAGCAAACTTTCAAATTCAGCAACCAGTTCTGACCCGACAATCGCGACTTTGCTTTCAGTGTCCGAGACATACCATTCCAGCTCCAATGCCTTATTCATTGGGTTAACCGGTACCACCACTGCATCGCAACGTAAAATGGCATAATACGCCACAATAAACGACACACTATTTTGCATGCTAATCACGACACGGTCACCAGCTTGGACATTCGCCTGTTGCTGCAAATAACCAGCAAAACGGTTCACACGTTCATTTAAAGTCGCATAATCCACTTGGCTGCCATAATAATTCACTGCCACTTTGTCTGGATAACGTTTGGCATTGGTTGCTAGATGCTCGTACAAACCGGTCTGCGGATATGACAAGTGTTTCGATAAATGACGTGGCCAATGATTAAAATGTAATGTGCTCATCTTTTATTTACCCTCTGGGTGCTCCAACTCTTATCAAGATTTACTGGAGTCACCACATCCTTTGATTTTTTAATCTGTCCTTTGATCTTTTTAAGCTGCTGATCGAGCGAGCAAAGCTGGTGCTTGCCAGAATGAAGCATCCGTTGTTGGGTCTTGGGCAAACTGTTGCATCGCCGCAATCATGTTGTCCAAGCCCTGCTCTGTAGCGTAGAACATTGGACCACCACGCCAGCGAGGGAAGCCATAACCAGCCAGATACACCACATCAATATCCGATTGACGTAAGGCAATTCCCTCTTCCAATAGGCGGAATCCTTCATTCGCTAACGCATAAATACAACGTGCCACAATTTCTTCATCGCTAAAGTTTTGCACTTGAATGCCACGTTCAACTCGGTAGGCATCAATCATGGCCAACACTTCGGCATCCTGCTCACCCCGGCGGTTACCCTGGCTATAGTCATACCAGCCCTTTTGGGTTTTCTGCCCCAAGCGTTTAGCTTCTACCAGCTGGTCAGCGATCCCAGAGAATTTTTTATTTGGATCAATTTTCAGTTGCTGTTTACGGATCAGGTAACCAATGTCATTGCCTGCCATATCACACATGCGGAATGGTCCCATCGCCATGCCCCAGTTTTCCAAAGCACTATCAATTTGATATGGCGATGCACCTGCATCAATCAGTAAACCTGCAATACGCAAATACTCATTCAGCATACGGTTGCCAATAAACCCATCGCAGACACCGGCAACCACGGCAACTTTGCGTAAACGTTTGCCAATCTCTAAAGCCGTCATCAAAGTGCTGTCATCTGTTGTGTTAGTACGAATTACTTCTAACAGTGGCATCACTTGCGCTGGACTAAAGAAATGCAAACCAACCACCGATTCAGGACGCGAGGTTTGCTCTGCCAATACATTTAAATCCAGTGTTGAGGTATTACTGGCCAATACAGCATGCGGTGGCAAATATTGATCCATTTGCTTGAGAACAGATGTTTTAACCTCCCAATCCTCAAATACGGCTTCTAGAGCCAAATCCACCTGTGTAAGGGCTGAATATTCAAGGCTGGTGCTTAAATTGGCTTGGATGCTTTGGGCTTTTTCTTCAGTTAAACGCCCTTTAGCGACCTGAGCTGCAAAATGCTTTTGAATCAGGCTTAAACCACGCTCCAGCCCTGCTTGCTGATTTTCAATTAAGGTGACTGGGAAACCTGCTTGCAAGAAACAAATTGCGATACCACTCCCCATTGTTCCAGCACCAATAACTGCAACTTTTTCAATGTTTTTAGCACATGCATCTGTACTTAAATCTGGAATATTTTTCGCTTCACGTTCTGCAAAAAAGGCATGTCTTAAGCTTTTAGATACCGAGGATGTGGTCAAGCTCTGGAACAATGCCTGCTCTTTGGCAAAACCTTGCTCAAAATCTAAAGTGACTGCCGCCTCTACCGCATTGATGATGGCGTGCTGTACCACATTTTGCGGTTTAATTCCGGCAGCATCACGTTTGGCTTGTAGAAGCTCTACCAAAGCATCGTTTAGTTCCAAGGTTATATGTTTAATATGCGGTGCTTTTTTAACAGTAACTGCAAATTCTATGGCAGCTTGTTTTGCATCTGCATCTGTAAGTACATCTAGTAATGGAGTATCAGCAAGTAACGCAAGCTTGAGCGGCTTGCCGGTTAAAATGGCATCCAATGCCACTTCAGCTCCAATATAACGCGGTAACAATTGCGTACCAGCTGCACCTGGCAACAAACCTAAATGCACTTCAGGCAATGCCAACTGTGCTTTGGCATGCACCACACGATGATGACAGGCCAGTGCCAACTCTAACCCACCACCCAAAGCAGTTCCTGAAATGGCAGCAACCACTGGTTTATCTACATCAGATAGCAAATGTACTAAATCATGCAAAGATGGAAACTGAAGATGAGTGCCTGCAGAAAACTCGGCAATATCTGCACCCGCACTAAATGCCTTGTTTGAACCTGCCAGGACGATTGATTCAACCTCTGCATCTGCCAACAATTGCTGGATCGCTTGATACAAATCTGCACGTAGTGCATGCGAGAGCACATTTAATTTTTCAGTTTGAAAATTGACAACGCCAACTTGACCTTGTTTTTCAATCAGAATTTGATTTACAGAACTCATGCTCATCTTCCATTTATTCGTTTAAAAAACTGCAGTACCCAGTCCAAACTCAATACTGCATCACGGGTTTTATGCTTGTGCTTGGGCACGTTTTTGCATGGTGCCCAATAAAATGAGGATCAGAACTGCAGCAATAATGATGCCTGGGATACAAGTCGCAATCAGTCCTGTAGCCCCACTACCCATAGCCAAGAATTGACCTGCCAGTGCTGGGCCTGTCATCGCACCAAAACGACCAACAGTCATAGCTGTTCCTACACCTGTTCCACGCATTTGTGTTGGATACACTTGGCTGCCCAAGGCATACAACACCATTTGACCACCAATCGTGAAACATCCTACAAGCGCACCGGCAAAGTACATTGCTGTCACGGTGTCAAAGCTATTCAATGCCACTAGACCGATAACAATGCCGCTATACATCAACAGAATGACGTTCTTCATTTTCCAGCGGTCCACTAAAATACCGAGCACAATCGTGCCGATGAATGCACCAACCGAGAAGAACATTTGCACCATGGTTGCTTCTTGTTTCTTGAAGCCTAATTCCATGAGTAAGGATGGCAACCAGTTCAGCAGCATATACACCACCATCATGGTGAAGAAATAGCCCACCCAGAGTAGGAGTGTTTGCATACGGAAATACTGGTTGAATAAATCACTGAATTTGGTCGCTGCAACTTGATTAGTATTTTGTTGGGTTGCTAGGAATGCACGTGATTCTGGTAAAAACAGCATCATTAGTGGAATGACCAACAACGGTAGAATTCCACCAACATAGAAAATTACTTTCCAATCAGTTGCCAATGATGTACTTGCTAATAAGGACACAGCAATACCACCTATAGGCATACCACAGTACATCAATGAAATGGCACGACCACGTGCTTTCTCACTTACTGCTTCTGAAGCCAATGCCACCAGGTTGGGCAAAGCTGCACCCAAACCAACACCTGTCATAAAGCGTGCGCAAAGCAGACCTGAGTAAGAGGTTACCCATGCCGTCAGAATTGAAAATAAACCAAAAAGTGTAACTGAGATGATTAAAACTTTTTTACGGCCAATGCGGTCACCTAAACGACCACCCACAATCCCGCCGGGTAATAAACCTAAAATTGCGGCACTAAAGAATAATCCTAAAGCGGATTTATCCAAGCCAAAGTGAGCACCCACACCAGCAGCGACCACTCCTGCAGATTGCAAATCAATTCCCTCAATAAATGCAATGAGGAAACAGATCAAGATTGTCATCACAGCATTACGCTGTGTATTTTGTTGTTGTTCCATGCAACGTACCCTTTTTGTTTTGCTGTCCTAGCGAAAACAAATTAATTTGATCTGGATATATTGTCAAGTAAGATTGACGTTTATTTTAATTAGCCAAAGGTATTAGGCGTCATAAAACTGAAATTTTTGTTATATTGATCAAAGCTTTTTTAACGTAAAAAAAATTGTGAAATCACTCAGAGTATTGCTACGCACCCGCCTTGAATGGATTGAAGAGCATTTAATGCAGAATGCTGAAAAAAACGGCTATGGGTACGTAACACCCTCAATGGCAAGGCTTTATAGTTATTTAGGTAATGCCCCTGTACCAATGTCTGAATTAGCGCGCAGATTAAAAATTTCTCGGCAAGCGGTACATCAATTAGTCAATGAAGGGATCCATTCGGGTTTTCTGGAATTGCTTGACAGCCCGAATGATAAAAGGGTCAAAATGGTACAGTTCAGTGTGGAAGGACAAAAAATGGCGTCCGTTGCAATTGCTGAAATTAATAAAGCAGAAGAAGAACTTAAACAGTATATTGGGGCTGAAAATGTCCAGGACCTAAGACGAATTTTAGAATTAAAATGGCCAGAAGATTAATTGATCGCTAGCCATTTATAAATGCAAAGCCTGTTTGATATAAAAGTTCATTAAATCGGTGCGCCCACCCACCGATTTTTGATAATAAGTTGAACTTAATAGTAAGCAGGCACCATGAGTAATGGTCCAAACATAAGATAAATAATCGCGCACAGCTATTGAACTACCACAGGATTTTAGAAACTCAAGCGTAATATCCTTAACCTCTAAAATACGTTGCTCGCGTATTGCATAGAGTTGTTCAAATTTATGTTTAAGGCCTCTTTCCTGACTGGTAATCCGTTCTTCAATATTATGAAACAAAACGGTTCTATTCGCATTTTCTAAATGATAAAGCATATAAGTCGTAATACTTTTTTTCACATCCGTTTGATCATTTTTCGCAATATCAAGCAAACGCTTTTCATTCATGATCAATAATTCTAGGTACAGCTGATTTTTACTATGAAAATACTTATAAATCGTACCCTTGGCAATGTCGAGGGCTGTAGCCAAATCACCAACAACAATATCCTGGTTATTTTCCAGCAAGAGTTGCTCTGTCACCTCCAAGATCTTTTGCTTTTGTAAAAAGATTTTTTGGTGGCGTGTGATAGTCATACAATTTCAACTCAAAAGAAATCAATAAATCTTATATAAATTGATATTGCTTCATAATGAATAACCATGCTGCATTTTGTCAAGATAGATTGACAAAATATATGGTATCTGTATTTAGAATAATGACTCAAGAGATTTAACATTCTTATATAGTTTTAAAAGGCCGTGTTGCATAGCCCTATAACCAATGGTTTATTCAGTGCTTAAACTTGGTGATTACTCACAGTAGAATAAAAATCGGTAAATATAAATAAATACACCGGACTGCTCACAGTAACCTAGACAAGAAGACTAAATCATTTTAAGTTGTCTCATATCTAGGTTACCCGGCTCATATCAAACATCCTAAAAATGGAAATTTAGTTGGCTAGCTCCAGTTGAGATGATGTCTGAATAACTCAGACTCTAAACTAACCTGAATCGCGGATAAGAAATTCGCTTGAAAAAAAGGTGGCTGAAAACCATTAGGGAGTTACCACACCACCTACGCCTTCAGCCACCA